>CBHTUE010000186.1:0-10082 GCA_966096115.1 uncultured Phenylobacterium sp. | reverse complement strand
GGCGTCACGGCGACGGGGGCTGCCGGGATCGGCGCGACGGCGACTGCGGTCACCGGCGGGGCGGTGGGCCTGGAGAACGCCGCCGGGCCCTTGGTGAACAGCCAGGTCAGGCCCGCCAGGCCGGCGACGCCCACCAGCGTGGCCGCCACGGCGGCGACCGGCGAGCGCTTGCGCCGCAGCTTCGGCTTCGGCGCGGCCGGTCGGAAGGGCGTCACCACGACCTCGGCCAGTTCCACCGGCTCCGCCTCCAGGGGCGCGGGCGCGGCGGCCGCCGGCTCAGGCTCCCGGGGCGGCTCTGGCGTGGTTGCCGCGGGCTCGGCGGGCGCAGGCGGCGGTTCGGCGCGGACGGGCCCGGGTACGGGCTCCGGCGCCATCGCCTGCGGCGGGACGGCGGCGGCCGGTGGGACGGCGGCGCGCGGTACGGCGCCGCCCATCGCCAGGTTGGGCGTGGCCTGCGGCTCGATCGGGCGGACGAACAGCGGCGTAATGGTGCGCGGGGGCTCCGGCGCAGGCGGGAGAGCGACCTCAGGCGCCGCGGGCGTCTCCGCAGCAGGCGTCGCCGCCCCGGCCTTCGGCAGCGGGCCGACGCGGAACGGCGCCTGCGGCATCTTCGGCCAGGCGCTGTTGCGCGCGAAGGGGTTGTCGTCCGGTTCGGAAGCCATGGCTCAGACGTTCGTCCCGGAGTTGGACCGCACTATGACGCCCCCCCGCGGCGCGAGGTCAGGACCGTCGCCAGATTGTGGACGATCGCGGCCGCTTCGCGAAGGCTCATCGCCAGCTGGTGGCCCAGCGGCGGGCCCGCGGCCTGCGGCCCGGCCACGCAATCCACGCCCTCCAGCCGCAGCAGCAGCCGGATCCGCGGCAGGTGATAGGCGTCGCTGCAGGCCACCACATGCGGATGTCCGCCGTGGGCCACCTCCCGCGCCGTCGCCGCCACATTGGCCAGCGTCGACAGGCTGCTCTCGTCCAGGATCAGCCGCTCCGGCGCGACGCCCGCCGCCGCCAGGTGCTGCGCCATCACCGCCGCCTCCGACGGCCCGGCCGGCCCGGCGCCGCCCGAACACAGCACCTTCGCCGCGGGATGCGCGCGGGCCGCCGCGAGGCCGCAGCCGATCCGCCGCGCCAACGCCGCCGAAGGGCTGCCGTCAGGCTGCACCTTCGCGCCGAAGATCACGATCAGGGGCGGTGCGTCCACGCGCCGACGATGGGCCGATCGCGCTAGGCGTTCAACGGCGGGTGATAGTTGTCGATCAGGTCCCGCCGCTCGGCCTCGCGCACGGCGCGGGTCACGTTCAGCCGGGTCAGCACCGTGGCGGCCGGATGCTTGCGCTTGGCCTTCTCGAGCTCGGCGCGCCAGGTCTGGTTGGCCAGGTTGTCGGTTTCCCCGGCGAAGACGACGCGGAGGTCCTCTTCGTTGACCTCGGCGATGACATAGTTGGCCCCGGCGGGCGGCAGGAAGCGGTTTTCCTCCATGGCCGTATAGCGGTACCGGGCGCCGGAGGCCCCGGCGAGATCTATCTGGCGGCTCACTTGGGACCCCCTCCTACGCTGGCGTGACAGTCGATACGCGACCCTCCTGGATGCATTCAGGGGAGACTTGGACGAAAACTTGACTGAGCTTGGCCGTAGCCCAACCGTAGCAAGACGGACGTGGGTTGCGGAACAACCTTCGCCATATGCACGTTCGAGCCCAGGGTCCATGCGCTTGAGGCGCACTTCACGAGGGAGGACTATCCCGGGACGCGGGGGCTGGACAGCCACGCCGTGCGCCCGGACAACGTCCGCATGGAGAAGCCCGCCGAATTCCAGATGCAGGCCGCGACGGATCGCCCGGTGGCGATGCTCAGCGGCGACTGGACGACGAACCTCCTGCACGGGGTCGCCGACGCGCTGGGCCATGAGTTGCGCGGCCGCCGCGACGTCACCCTCGACCTGACCCGGGTCCGCCGCATGGACACCGCCGGCGCCTTCGCGGTGATCCGCGCGGTCGGGCCGGAGTTCGACCTGGGTCAGGTGGTCGCCCGCCCGGAATCCAAACGCCTGCTCGAACTCGTGGACAACGCCGTCCACGTCCAGCCCGTGGTGCGCCAGCAGCCCCGCGGCTTCCACGAGCTGACCATCCGAATCGGCAAAGGGGTCGTCGACCTCGGCCTGGAGTTTCTCAGCACCATGGCCTTCCTGGGCCGCCTGCTGGTGGTCTCGGTCCAGGCGTTGATCAACCTGGTCCTGCGCCCGCACAAGATTCGCTGGGCGCCGATCTTCACCCAGATGGAGCGGGCCGGGCTCGACGCGATCCCGATCGTGGCGCTGACCACCTTCTTCATCGGCGCGGTGGTGGCGCTGCTGGGCGTGAACACGCTGCGCGAGTTCGGGGCCGAGGTGTTCACCGTCGAACTGATCGGCGTCGCGGTGCTGCGGGAATTCAATATCGTCATCACGGCGGTGCTGCTGGCCGGCCGCTCGGCCTCGGCCTTCGCGGCCGAGCTGGGGTCGATGAAGATGCAGCAGGAGATCGACGCCATGCAGGTGATGGGCGTCGACCCGTTCGAGGCCCTGGTGCTGCCGCGCTTCGCCGCCCTGCTGATCACCATTCCGCTGCTGACGTTCGTGGCCACGCTGGCCGGCCTGCTGGGCGGGCTGGTGGTGACATGGTCGGTGCTGGGGCTGGGACCGACGTTCTTCCTGCAGCGGATCGTCGACAACGTGGGCTCGACCCACTTCATGGTGGCCCTGATCAAGGCCCCGTTCATGGCCGGCGTCGTCGCGGGCATCGGCTGCCGCCAGGGCCTGGAAGTGGGCGGCGATGTTCAAAGCCTGGGCCAGCGGGTGACCGCCGCGGTGGTCCACGCCATCTTCTCGATCATCATGCTCGACGCCGTCTTCGCCCTGGTCTTCATGCAGCTGGACATATGAGCGACGCCGCGCACGAACGCACGCTCACCGACGAGCAGCTGCTGGACCTGGACGGTCCGGCGATCGAGATCCGCGGCCTGCGCTCGGCGTTCGGCGACCACGTCGTGCACGAGAATCTGGACCTGACCGTCAAGCGGGGCGAGATCCTGGGCGTGGTCGGCGGTTCGGGGGCCGGCAAGTCGGTGCTGCTCAACACCATCATCGGCCTGCGCAATCCCGACGCGGGCACGGTCAGCGTGTTCGGCCAGGTGCTGCACCGGGCGTCCCGGCGCCGCTGGAGCGCGCTGGAACGGTCCTGGGGCGTCTTGTTCCAGGGTGGCGCGTTGTTCTCGAACCTGACCATCCGCGAGAACGTGGCCGCCCCCATGCTGGAGCACACCAACCTGTCGCGCCGCGACGCCTACGAGCTGGCCCAGCTGAAGATCGCCATGGTGGGCCTGCGCGCCGACGCCGGCTCGCTGAAGCCGGCGGAGCTTTCCGGCGGCATGAAGAAGCGCGCCGGCCTGGCCCGCGCGCTGGCGCTGGACCCCGAGCTGCTGTTCCTCGACGAACCCACCTCCGGCCTCGACCCGATCGGGGCGGCCGCCTTCGACGAGCTCATCGAAGACCTCGCCGACAGCCTGGACCTGACGGTGTTCATGATCACCCACGACCTCGACTCCCTCTACGAGATCACCGACCGCGTCGCGGTGCTGGCCGACAAGCGGGTGGTCGCCACGGCGCCGGTCGCCGAACTCGAGAAATCGGATCACCCGTGGATCCGCGAATATTTCCTGGGCCCCCGGGGCCGCGCCGCGCGGGACTGCCGGGCTGAGACGAAGAGCTGATGGAAAAGAACGCCAACTACGCCCTGGTGGGCCTCTCGACCCTGATCCTGACGGTCGCCCTGGTGGTGTTCATCGTCTGGCTGGCGCGCCTGCGCATCAACGCCGAGTACGACCTTTACGACATCGTCTTCGCCGGGCCCGTGCGCGGCCTGAACGAAGGCGGCGAGGTGCACTTCAACGGCATCAAGGTGGGCGAAGTCACGCGGATCGCGCTGGACAAGACCAACCCCTCCAACGTCATCGCCCGGGTGCGGGTGACCGAGGACGTGCCGATCCGGATGGACAGCTTCGCCACCCTGGAGCCGCAGGGGATCACCGGCCTGAACTACATCCAGATCAGCGCCGGGACCCCCACCCGGCCGCTGGCGGAAGACGCCCAGTGCAAGAACGTCAGCATGGGCCGCGAGTGTATCCCGGTGCTGAAGAGCCAGCGCAGCGCCATCTCCGACCTGCTGGAGGGCGGCGGCACGGTGCTGACCAGCACCATCGAGGCGCTGCACCGGGTCAACGAGGTGCTCTCCGACCAGAACATCAAGACGTTCTCGGCCACCCTCTCCGACGCCCAGGCCGTCACCGCCGAACTGCGCGAGCGCAAGTCGATCATCGCCGACGCCCAGAGCGCGGTGCAGCGCATCGACGAGGCCGCCGCCCAGATCGCCGAACTGTCGCGCACCACCAACGGCCTGGTGGCCGGCGACGGCAAGACGATGGTCAAGAACCTGGCCGACGCCTCGGCCGAGGCGAAGGCCGCCGCCGCCGACGCCCGCGCCATGATCGGCCGGCTGCAGGGGCCGACCGCCGAGTTCGCCACCAACGGCCTGCCGCAGGTGACCGCCGCCGTGATCCAGCTGCAGACTTCGGCCGAGGCGCTGGAGCGGCTGGTCAACGAAATCCAGTCCAGCCCGACCGGCGCGCTCGCCAAGCCCAAGGCCGAGGAAGTGAAGGTGCCCCAATGATGCGCTTCCCCGTCCCGCTTCGCCTCGTCGCCGCCGGCGCCGCCGCGCTGGCCCTCAGCGGCTGCATCTCGCTGCTGCCGAAGACCAAGCCCTCGCACCTCTATCGCTTCGGCCAGCCGGCCGGATCGCACGCCACGACGGCCACCCCCGGACAGATCGGCGTCTTCCGCACCAACGCCACGTTCCAGCGCGAGTCCGCCGGCGACGGCATCCTGACGTTCACCAACGGCCAGGCCGCCTACGTGGCCCAGACCCGCTGGGTCGCCCCCGCCGCGGTGCTGTGGGACGAGGCGGTGCTGGCCGCCTTCGACGCCGACCCGGGCCCCGTGCGGCTGATTTCCCGTGGCGAGCCCGCGACGGCCGCCTACATCCTGCGGCTGGACGTGCGCAACTTCGAGGCCCGCTACGACCACGGCCCCAAGGCCGCCCCGACCGTGGTGGTCCGCGTGCGCGCCGCGATGACCAAGGGGACCGACCGCGCGGCCGTGACCGAACGCATCTTCGAGAAGCAGGTCACCGCCGCCGACAACCGCGTCAGCGCCATCGTCCCGGCCTACGACAAGGCGGTCGCGGAGGTGTTGGGCGAAGTGGTCGCCTGGACGACGGAGCAGGCGAAGCCCAGCTAGGCTGCGCTGCGATAGGGCGCCAGGTTGCGGCGGATGCGGTCCAGCACCGGCTCGTCCGCGGCGGGGGGCTCGAACGTCTGCCCGGTGATGGCCTCGAACGCCTGGATGTAGACCCTCGACGTCTCCTCGATCACCTCGGCCGGGATCTCCGGGATCGCGTCGACGTAGGGATCGCACCGCGCCGCCACCCAGCTGCGCACGAAGTCCTTGTCGAAGGAGTCGGGGCGCTCGCCGGCGACGAACCGGGCGTGATAGGTCTCGGCGATCCAGTACCGGCTGGAGTCCGGCGTGTGGATTTCGTCGGCCAGCACGACCTGGCCGTCGGCGTCGGTTCCGAACTCGTACTTGGTGTCGACCAGGATCAGGCCGCGCTCGGCGGCCAGGGCCTGGCCGCGGGCGAACAGCGCCAGCGCGTAGGCCGACACCGTCTCCCACTGCGACGCCGTCAGCAGCCCCTGCTCCAGGATCTCGTCCGGCGTCAGCGGCTCGTCGTGGCCGGCGTCGAAGGCCTTGCTGGACGGCGTGATGATCGGCTGCGGCAGGCGCTGGTTGTCGCGCAGGCCGTCGGGGAAGGTATGCCCGTACATGCTGCGCTGGCCTTGCTTGTACAGGGTCAGGATCGAGGTGCCGGTCGTCCCCGCCAGATAGTCCCGCACGACGATCTCGACCGGCAGGATGGTCAGGCGCCGCCCGACGACCACGTTGGGGTCGGGGTACTCCAGGACGTGGTTCGGGCAGATGTCGGCCGTCCGGTCGAACCAGTAGCGCGCCGTCTGGGTCAGCACCTGACCCTTGTGGGGGATGACCGCCAGGATGCGGTCGAAGGCGCTCAGCCGATCGGACGCGATGATGATCCGCCGCCCGTCGGGCAGGTCGTAGTTGTCCCGGACCTTCCCGCGATAGTGGTTCGGCAATTCGGGAAGGGTGGCGTCGGCCAGGGCGTGCGCGGCGGTGGATTGCATGGGTTCGGTATTGGAGTCGCGTCGGGCGACGTCAAGGCGGAGTCGGCCGCCTATTCGCCGATCCCCGCCTGGCGCTTGGCCGCTAGCACGGTGTTCTGCAGCAGCACCGCCACCGTCATCGGGCCGACGCCCTTGGGCACCGGCGTGATGGCGCCGGCCACCTCCAGCGCCTCCTTGTAGTTCACGTCGCCGACGATCTTGGTCTTGCCCAGGGCCGCCTGCTCGGGGTTGTCGAACGGCACGCGGTTGATGCCCACGTCGATGACGCAGGCGCCGGGCTTGATCCAGTCGCCGCGGATCATCCGCGGGCGGCCCACGGCCGCGACCAGGATGTCGGCCTGGCGGCAGATGGCGGGCAGGTCGACCGTCTTCGAGTGCGCCATGGTCACCGTGCAGTCCGCCGCCAGTAGCAGCTGGGCGATCGGCTTGCCCACCAGGAGCGAGCGGCCGACGACCACGGCGTGCTTGCCGGTCAGGCCGCCCAGGGTGTCCTTGATCAGCACCAGGCAGCCAGTCGGCGTGCAGGCCACCAGGGCCGGCAGGCCGGCGACCAGGCGCCCGGCGTTGACCACGTGCAGCCCGTCGACGTCCTTGTCCGGCCCGATCAGCTGGATGACCGGCTTCTCGTCCAGGTGCTTCGGCAGCGGCAGCTGCACCAGGATGCCGTGGATCTTCGGGTCGGCGCCCAGGCGGGCGACCACGGCCTCCAGCTCGGCCTGGGTCGTGGCCTCGGGCAGCAGGTAGGTCTCGGAGTGCATGCCCGCCGCGCGGGACTGCTCGCCCTTGGACTTCACGTAGGACTGCGAGGCGGGGTCGTCGCCCACCAGCACCACCGCCAGGCCCGGCTGCAGTCCGTGCCCGGCGCGCAGCCGCGCCACCTCGGCCGTCACCTCGGCGCGGATGCGCTCGGCGACGGGCAGGCCCTCGATGATTCTGGCGGTCATGGCAGGCTGCTAGCCGCTCACGCCCCGCCGCGCAATCGCAGCCATGTCGCCATGGCCCAGACGTGGCTCTCGCGGTCCAGCCGCAGCAGGGCTGCGAGCGGCGCCATCCACACCAGGGTGTGGTCGTCCTCGATCTTCACCGCGGGGTCCTCCGCGACCACCCGGCCCGAGAAGAACGCGCCGCGGGTGTTGCGCACCACGTCGTCGTTGTGCAGGAAATAGTGGTCCGCCAGCACGAACGGTTCGGCGTCCAGCGCCACCACCAGCCCCGCCTCCTCGCCGCACTCGCGGACCGCCGCCTCGGCCGCGGTCTCGCCCGGATCGAGGCCGCCGCCCGGCAGGTCGAACACCCGGCCACGCCTGAACCGGTCCACCTCGACCAGCGCGACCTGCCCGTCCCGCTCGATCACGGCGAAGGCGGCCGGCCTGTCCGGCGGCGGGGGCCCGGGCGGGGCCGGCCCGAACTGCGGCGTCGTCATGTCAGTCCACGGAACTCAGGGCGACGTAGGGATCGACCTTGCCGGACAGAACGTCCTGCACCGCGATCGGCTTCCAGCCGACGTTGCGGGTGGCGCTGGCGCGCCAGGCCTCGACCATCAGGTCGCGCAGCTCGCCCGCGCCCACGGCCAGCCGCTCGGTGGCGAACGCCGCCCCCCGCGGGTCGCCCGCCGCCATGCCGCCCGCCTTCTCCATCTCGAAGAACGGGACCACCTGCTTCATGCTGGCGGTCAGGTAGTCGGTGACCCGCTGCTCCAGCGCGCAGTCGCAGTGGCGGTAAGCCGCGACCTTGGCCGCCACCGCCGCTTCCGTGACGCGGGTCTTCACCAAGTCGCCCTCGAACGGGCTGTGCAGCTTGGCGGTCGAGTAGCCGCCCGGGTTCGGATAGTCGCCCCAGCCGTTGTAGTGGATGCTGACGTGCATGGGCTGGCTGCCGTCGCCGACGAAGTGGCCCAGTTCGCCGATGTCGCGCATCAGCAGCGCCTCGCGGCGGATCCGGTCGGCCTTGAACCAGGCGCGGTGCGCCTTCCACTTCGGATTGCGCTCGGCGGCGTCCAGGACGCGCCAGTAGGCGAAGTCGATCATCACCTGCTGCCAGCTCTCGACGATCGCGTAGGGCAGGTAGCCGCCCTTCCACTCGTCGAAACCGGCAGCCCGGAGCTGGGCGGCGTAGTCGGCGCGGGTCGCGGCCAGGGGGGCGATCGGCGGGCCCACAGTGCCCTTGCCGTCTTCGACCCGGGCGTCCTCGTCCAGGTCGATGAAGTGGGCGCCCTCGCGGTCGGCGTCGTGCATCTTGCCGGCCGCCTTGTTGCGGTCGGGTTCGCGCGACAGTTCGCCGATGTCCTCCACCGCCCGGGCGCTCCGCACGAACGCCGGGACATCCGCGGGCAGCCCCCGGATCGCCAGCCGGCCGATGATCCGGTGTCCGCTGCCGCCCCAGGCGAAGCCGGGGGTCGGCGCGACGGCGATCAGGGCCGCGAGCGCGGCGGCGGCAAGGCGTTTCATGCGCCCGATGTGCGCCATCCGCGCGCCCGGAGGCAAGCGGACTCAGGCGATGGCCAGCGCCCGTTCGACGCGGCCGACCCAGGCCTTCACCCTCGGATAGTCGTCCAGGGAGAAGCCGCCCTCGTGCGCCACGCGGGTGTAGGCGACCAGGGCGACGTCGGCCAGGCTGACCGCGTCGCCGACCAGGAACGCACTGTCCGCCAGCCCCTGCTCCAGCCGCCGCAGGGCGCCCGCGCCGCGCTCCACCAGCCGCGGCTCCAGCTCCGCGACCGGCTTGCCCTGGTAGCGCACCTGGAACCGCGCGACCGCCACATAGGGCTCGTGGCTGTACTGCTCCCAGAACATCCACTCGAACATCCTGGCGCGGTCGTAGGCGTCCGCCGGGATCAGCGCCGAGCCCTCGGCCAGGTGCAGGATAATGGCGTTGGACTGCGCCAGCGGCCGCCCGTCCGACAGAATCACCGCGGGCACCTGCCCGGCCGGATTCATCGCCAGATACTCCGGCGTGCGGCTCTGGCCCTGCATGATATCGGTCTCGATCCAGGTGTAGGGCAGCCCCAGGAAATCGGCCGTCCACTTCACCTTCAGGCAGTTGCCGGAGATACTGTCCCCATAGATTTTCATGGATCGCGCTCCCGTTGACCAAGCGCGGCTTTGCGCGATTTTCCCTGGCAGGGCAAACGATCCTGACTCTCGGTACCTATTAGGAAAGCTCACAGGTCGGATTGTCGCGTCCGTGTGGGGTTGCCCTGTTAAGCCTCAGCGGCTAGGACTCCGGCACCAGTTCAACGACGAAGGAGGACGCCGTCCATGCGACGCCGCCTCGCCGCCCTGGCAGTGCTTTCCGCCATCGGTATGTGTTCCAACGCCCAGGCCGCCAACAGCGATCCGGTGGGCGATATGATTACCTCGCTGATTGCGGGCGGCCTCCCCGGTACGGGCGTCTTCAACGTGAAGGCGACGCTGTACCACGCCGGCGCCAAGGGCGTGGGCGCCCTGGACAGCCTGGGCTGCAAGGTCGTGCCGATGCGCACGATCGCCGTCGACAAGGCCGTGATCCCGCGCCGCACCGTGCTGTTCATCAAGGAAACCGTCGGCCTCAAGATGCCCGACGGGCGCGAGCACGACGGCTACTGGTACGCCACCGACATCGGCGGCGCGATCAAGGGCCAGCGCATCGACCTCTACACGGGCCGCAACGCCGCCTCGATGAAGCCGATGCAGCAGCTGAACCTGGCCAGCCTCACCGCCGTGAAGGTGCGCCAGTTCGAGGGCTGCCCGCCGAACTAGCGCCGTGCCTGGATTCGGGGGACCGTGGACCAGCTCATCGCCGTCTTCCATCAGCCGGCCG
>CBHTUE010000185.1:0-10238 GCA_966096115.1 uncultured Phenylobacterium sp. | reverse complement strand
TCGCCGATCCGGGCGGCCGCGGCCAGGTCCGCCGGCTCCGACCCGCCCAGCTGCAGCGCCACCGGATGCTCCACCGGCGAGAACGCCAGCAGCCGCGCCCGATCACCGTGCAGGATCGCGCCCGTGGTCAGCATCTCGGTGTAGAGCAGCGTCCGGCGGGTCAGCATCCGATGCAGGACCCGACAGTGCCGGTCGGTCCAGTCCATCATGGGTGCTACGCTAAGTCGATAATGTTGATGCTTCAAAGAGTTGTACTTACTCTTCAGGTGACTGAACGAACGGCCTGATACGCCAATCTACGACGTTTTTCGACCCCGCTCGCCAGCTTTCGCCACCTCATTGAGGGCCATTTTCGCGCGGAAAATTGCCTCCATCCAGAACCGCCGAAGCGCCTCTCGGCGAAGGCCCCGCCGCAGGTCGCCACGATGCGGGCCGTGACCCTGCCGGTCAACAATGGGCCGCCGGCCGCGGCGCCGCAGGACCGGCCTTGCGCTGACGCGGCGAGCCGCCGCAACATGTGCGTGACGGGCGAACGGGCCCTGTCGGGGGGGCTTCATGGTTCATCCAGGCGTGGAGGACGCGTGGCACGTGACCGTGCTCTCCAATTTCGCACGCGGGTACGACAAGTACGCCCGGACCTACTCCAAGGCGCAGATCCCCGAGAGCACCTATCCGGACCGCTTCTTCCTCCTGCGCCGCGAGGAGCTGGCGATCGGCCTCGCCAAGGCCGCTAGGCTGCGGGAGACGGCGGCGGTCGCCGGCGACCGCATGCTCGCCATCCGAACCCGCGTCGCGTCAGATCAGCTGAAGCCCAACCTCCGCAACGGCCTTGGGCGCTACATCGACGGCGCGGAGGTCCACGTCGACGGCCTCGCCGACGTCTCCACGGACGGCGCGCTGGCGCCTCTGTCGGTTGAGGAGGCCTATGCCGCATCGCTGCAGCTGCTGTCGCCCACATTGCGTCCCTACGCCGACCTGCGCCCGAGGACCTTGTCGCTGCTGCCGATCGCCCGCGGCTGCCAGGCGAGCTGCCCGTTCTGCTTCTCGGCCGGGTCGGCCTCCGCGGACCAGGTCCAGGGCAAGCTCGACCTCAAGCGTCTCGCCGCCGTCGCCGAGACGGCGCGCGCGCGCGGCGCGGAACGCTTCGTGATCACCGGCGGCGGCGAGCCGGGCCTGCTGCGGCGAGACTACCTGCTGGACGCCATACGCACCGGTCGGCGCGTCCTGCCCAAGGCGGTGCTGATCACCAACGGAGCGCACCTGGCGCGCGCCCCGGACGGCGGCGCGGCCGACCTCGAGGCCTACCGCGCCGCCGGTCTCGATATCCTGGCGGTCTCGCGACATCACTGGTCCGACGAGGGCAGCGCGCGGATCATGGGCCTGCCGATCGATGCGAGCCGGGTCGCGCGGGCCTGCCGGGCCGGCGGCGACAAGGCGCCGACGCTGCGCTTCATCTGCGTGCTCCAGCGCGGCGGAGTGGACAGCGCGGCGGCGCTGGCGACCTACCTGGATTGGACGGTCGCGCAGGGCGTCGCGGAGGTCTGTTTCAAGGAACTCTACGTCTCGACTAGCCTGGAGACGGTCTACCACGCCGCCGATTCCAACGCGTGGAGCCGGACCCATCAGGTCCCGCTGTCCCTCGTCCTGGCGTTCGCCGGGGCGGCCGGGTTCGAGCTCGTTGACCGGCTGCCCTGGGGATCGCCGGTGTTCGCCGGGCGGTGGCGCGGGCAACCGGTCCGGATCGCTGCCTACACCGAGCCCAGCCCGTTCTGGGAGCGCGCGCATGGCGTCGCGCGCAGCTGGAATCTGATGGCCGACGGGCGCTGCCTGGTCTCCCTGGAGGATCGCGAAAGCGAGATCCCCGTCGAAGACGGCGCCCAGCCATGACCGGCCTCACCCACGAAACCTTTCAGGCGCTCAGGAACGACCTCCTCGCGTCGCGGCCGGGCACCCTCGACCTGGCGGAGACCAATCTCTATGCGGCCCTGCGCCGGCTGGCGGCGCCCGCCGCCCCCCGCCCCCCCCCCCCCCACCACCCCGGCCACCTGGCCAGCGCCTGGCTGGCGCATTTCGGGCTCGAAGAGACCCTGAGCCCGCGGGCGATGGTCACCGGCGGCGTGCGCCATGCCCTGGCCACCCTTTTCGCCCATGCGAAGGCCCAGCAGGCCGAGCTCTGGCTGCCCAGGGACAACTACCCCGTCTATGGCGTCCTGGCGGCCGCCGCGGGGATCACGCCGCGCACCTTTCCGACGCTTCCCGAGCCGGTCTTCCCGTCCGCGCCGCCGACGGGGCGGCCGGAGTACCTCCTCGTGACACACCCGATGAAGCCCCTGGGTCGTTGGCTGAGCGACGCCGAGGCCGACAACCTCATCGCCTGGTCGCGCGCGCACGCGGACCGCCGGATCGTGATCGATGCGGTCTACACGTTCGAATCCCGCCTGCACGCCGCCACCCTGCGGCTGTTTCGGGACGGACGGACGATCCTGCTGCATTCCCTGACCAAGGGCTGGCTGGAGCCGCGGTTGTTCGGGATCGCCCTGCTGGCGGACGGCGACCCCGCCCTGCGGGAGCGGTTCCGCCACGCGCCGCCGGAACAGGCGAACCTGGCCCGGGCCACGGACCTCCTGGCCCGCCACGCCCGGCTGCCGGACGCGGTCGGCGCCGCACTGCGCGCAAGCCGGGTGCGCCTGGTGGAGCGGCTGCCGCCCCAGCTCGGGGCGGGGCTCGTCGATGCGGCGCCGGGCTATCTCGCCACCTGCGCCGTCGATTGGCGCGCGGCGCTGGAGGAGCATGGCGTTCTAGGGCTCCCGGCCGAGGTGTTCGGATCGACGGCGGAGGGGCAGACGATCTTCAGCAGCCTGAGCCTGGCATGAGGGCGCCTGACGACGTCCTGGCGCTGTACGAAGACGCCGAGTTCTACGACTGGGAGTTCGCCGACCGGGATCGCGAGCTGCCGCTCTTTCGCCGGCTGGCGCGCGAGGCGGACGGGCCGGTCCTGGAGGTCGGCTGCGGCACCGGACGGCTGACCCTGCCCATTGCCGCCGACGGCGTAGACATCTGCGGCCTCGACGTGTCGGCCCCCATGCTGGCGCGCGCCAGGACCAAGGCGGCCGCAGCCGGTCTCGAGGTGCGCTGGATCGAGGACGATTGCCGCGCCTTGCCGCCGGCCCCCGCCTACGCCCTCATCTTCTCGGCGACGAACGCCATGCAGCATCTTCTCGACATCGACGCGGTCCTGGCCTTCCTCACCGCCGCGCGCCGGGCCCTGCGGCCACGGGGCCGCCTGGTCATCGACGTCTCGAACCCCGACGTGGCGAAGCTGGCCCGCGGGCCGACGGCGCGCTACGTCCACAAGACCTTCCGCACGCCGGCCGGGTCCCTCGTCACCGTCGAGGCGGCCAGTGGCTATCGCGACCTCCAGCAGATCCTGTGGTTCGACCTGATCTACCGCGAACAGGGCGAGGTCACGCGGACCAAGCACGTCGAGATGCGCTGCTTCTTCCCGCAGGAGTTGCTCGCACTTTGCGCGATCGCCGGCCTGCAGGTTGTCGAGCGCTTCGGCGGCTACGCCGGCGAACCCCTCGCTCCGGGATCGGCCAAGCAGATCCTGGTCTGCGAGGCGGCGGCGTGAGGCGTCGTCGCCGCGCGAATGGTCGCTAGGCTCGGTCGCCGTGCAGCCGGACCCACGCTCGTGGCGACGCGTCGTGGTCCTGGGCGGGCCCGGCGCCGGCAAGTCGCGCCTCGCCCTCCAGCTCGGCGCCGCGCTGGACCTTCCGGTCATCCACCTCGACCAGGTGCATTGGGAGCCCGGCTGGCGGCGGCCTAGCGATGAGGCCTTCCGGGCCCGGGTAGCGGTCGCGCTGTCGGGTGAACGCTGGATCAGCGACGGGCTCTACCTGATCCAGGCCGATGACCTGATCGTTCCCCGAGCAGACGTCGTGGTCTGGGTGGAACAGCCGCCCTGGCTGCGGCTCTGGCGGTGCCTGACCCGGACCGTCGCCCATTGGCGCCGCCCCCGACCGGACCGGGCGGCCGACTGCCCGGAACGGCTCGACCTGGCCTTCCTGCACTACGTGCTGACGTTCGACCGCTGGAAGCCGCTCATCGAGCAGCGGCTGTCGGCCTTCCCGCAGGCGCCGCGCCTGCGCGTCGTCGGCGATCGCGAGGCGGCGGCGCTGGTGCGGAACCTCTCAGGTCCGCGACCGCCCATCGCCTGAAGGCGCTATTCGGGCCCGCCGCCATAGAGGAGGGCCCGGGGGTTGACCGGTCGCTGGTGGATATAGTCCTCGACCAGGGCTCGGAGGCGACCGGGTTCAGCCGAGCCGGTGGCGTTCAGGGGACCCCAGCGGGCCGGGGCCATGGCGCCCGACCAAGCCTGCCACGCCGCCTTCATCCGGGCCAGCCGTTCAGGCTGGGCGGCGGCCAGGTCCTGATGCTCGCCCAGGTCGGTTCGCAGGTCGAAGAGGTAGTAGGTGTCCTCGGCCTTCACGAGCTTCCAAGGCCCCTCGCGCATGGCCCCCTGCGGGCCGGTGCGCCAGAAGAGCTGGCGGTGAACGTCGCCGGTCCGGGCGCCCGTCAGGAACGGCCGAAGGTCGACGCCGTCGTCGCCCGGGTCGCGAGGGGCGCCGGCCACCGCCAGCGTCGTGGCGGTCACATCGAACTCCATAGCCACGGAGCGCACCACGCGACCCTGCGGCAGAGCGCCGGTCCAGCGGAAGATCGCCGGCGCGCGGATGCCGCCCTCTAGGGTCAGACCCTTGACCCCGTTGAGCGGCCCGTTGGCCGAGGTGGTCTGCCAGGTGGGCCCGCCGTTGTCGCTGATGAACACGATCAGCGTGCGCCGCCCCAGCCCCGCGCGGTCGACCGTGGCGGTGATCCGGCCGACCGCGTCGTCCAGCGCCGCCAGCATCGCCAGGTAGGTGCGCCGGTCCGGATCCTTCACGTTCGCGAAGCGCGCGATGTAGGGCTTGGTGGATTGCAGCGGCGCGTGCACCGCGTTGAACGACTGGTAGATGAAGAACGGCCGATCCTTATGGCTCTCGATGAAGCTCACCGCTTCGTCGGCGAACGCCTCGGTCGTATGGGCCGGCATCGGCGCGGGCTGGTCGCCGCGCAGCAGGGCCTTGGCCCCGTTGCCGTCGGGCGTATAGGCCATCGCTCCGTCGAGGAAGCCGTAGAAGGCCTCGAAGCCGCGCGCCGTGGGCGTGTTGGCCGCAGTCCAGCCCAGGTGCCATTTGCCAAACATCGCGGTGGCGTAGCCCTGCGCCTTCAGGCGTTCCGGCAGCGTCCGCGCATCCTTCGGCAGCCCGAAGTTCGGATCGGTGCGCTGAGCCTGCCCCGGGTTGTTCTCGAACCCGAAGCGGTGCTGGTAGCGACCCATCATCAGCGCCGCGCGGCTCGGCGCGCACACCGGATGGTTGGCGTAGTAGTCGGTCAGGCGAACGCCCTGGGCGGCCAGCCGGTCGATGTTGGGGGTGGCCACGTCGCGGCCGCCCTGCACGCCCAGGTCGCCGTAGCCCAGGTCGTCGGCCAGCAGGATGATCACGTTGGGCCGCTCGGCCGCGGGCGCCGCGGGGGGCCGGGCCACGGCGGCCGGCGCCGCCAGGATCAGGCCGCTCGCGGCGGCCGCCAGGGCCCGCAGGAGGCTGCGCCGCCCGTGGGGCAGGGCGCCGGGTCCGTCCGTCGTCATGCTGCTGCCTCCGGCTCCAGGTCCTGGGCGATCGTCCGGCGGGCCGCCAGGTAGAAGCCGACGCCGATCAGGCTCAGGAGAGCCGCGCAGGTCAGCGCCATGCGCAGGCCGCCCGCCTCGCCCAGGCCGAGCGGCCCCGCGAACAGGTCGCTCAGCGCGCCCACCACCAGCGGCCCGGCGCCGATGCCCATCAGGTTGATGAAGAAGATCGAGCAGGCCGTCGCCGTCGCCCGCAGGGTGGGCGGCACGATCCCGTGCAAGGTGGCGTAGACCGGCCCCGCCCAGAACACGTTCATGAACGACTGGACCATCAGCAGCATCGCCGCCAGGCCCAGGCTGTCGACGTTCAGGGCCGCGATGTAGGCCGGCGCGGCGATGACTAGGGCCAGGGCCGGCGCGATCACCACGCCGCGCACGTCGCGCGCCGCGGCGCGGTCGGCGATCACCCCGCCGGCCCAGGCGCTGGCCGCGCCGAACACGCCGTTGATCAGGCCGATCGCCACGCCCAGCAGGCCGATCGGCTTCAGGCCGACCCCGGCCGCAAGGCTGGCGATCTCCGGCCCGTGGTTGCGCAGGAAGAACGAGGCCAGGAACGGGCCCTGGCCGTCGGTGAACAGCACCTTGAACCCGACGCCGAACGTCAGGCACCAGAAGGTGGGCTTCGACGCCAGCGTGGCGAACGCGGCCCGCAGGGGAGCCTGCTGGGCCCGCGCCGCTGCCGCGTAGGCCGCCAGATCCGTGCGCGTCTCGCGCATCGTGAAGATGGTCAGCGCCACCAGCACCAGCCCCGGCGCACCGGCCAGCAGGAAGGCCATCCGCCAGCCGAAGGCGTCTGCGACCAGCCCGCCGAACGCCATGCCGATCAGCGTGCCCAGGGGGACGCCCATGGCATAGAGCCCCAGCGCCGACGATCGCTGCTCCTTGGGGAAGTAGTCGCTGATCAGCGACTGCGACGGCGGCACCCCTCCGGCCTCGCCGATGCCCACCCCGAAGCGGCACAGGCACAGCTGCACGAACGACTGGGCCGCCGCGCAGAGGGCCGTGAACGCGCACCAGACGCCCACCGCCGCGGCGATGATGTACGGCCGATGCCGGTACTCGGCCAACCGCGCCACCGGCACGGCCAGGATGGTGTAGACCAGCGCGAAGGCGATCCCGGACATCACCCCGATCTGCCAGTCGGCCAGTCCCAGCTCGTGCTTGATCGGCTCGGCCAGGATGTTGATTACCTGCCGGTCCAGGTTGTTCAGCATGTAGATGATCAGTAGCAGGGCCAGCACATAGCGCGGATAGGCCAGCTTTGGCCGTTCGGCCGCCCGCGTCGCAACCTCGGCGACGGTGTCCGCCATCCTCGCACTCCCGATCGCATCCGGCGCGGGAGCGATTCGCTGTTCCTCACCCTTTGGCGTCTTGCGCGCCGTGAGTCGCCCAGCCCTGTCGCCGTCGGACGCCCGAGGCCGACACTATGTATGTTACCCGATAGTATCAACTCCAATTCCGCGCGATCCGGAGCCGCCGCAAAAAATGTTACCCAGGAGTCGCAAACGGTTGACGGCGAGCTCTGACGGGGATCATTGTTACCCAACGGGAACAAGCGGGCGTTGATCCGCGCATAGCAGGGGTAGGGAACATGGGGCGTAGAGCTCTCCTGGCATCCGTCGCGACTCTGGCGTTCGCGGCGCCGGCGGCGGCGCTGGCCGCCGACGCGGACAAGGCGGTCGGTGTCGAGGAGGTGGTCGTCACGGCGCTGAAGCGACCCGAGAACATCCAGGATGTGCCGATGTCGGTCAGCGCGTTCAGCGGCGAGCAGTTGGCCAAGGCCAACATCTCGACCGTCGCGGAGGTGTCCCGCTTCGTACCCAGCCTGTCGATCCAGCAGTCGACCAACAACCGCAACTCATCGATCATCCTGCGCAACGTTGGCACCTCGGGCACCAACCCCGGCACCGACCAGGACGTGGGCGTCTTCATCGACGGCGTCTATGTGCAGGTCGCCGGCCCGGTCTACAGCGAGCTCTCCGACATCTCGACGGTGGAAGTGCTGCGCGGGCCGCAGGGCACGCTCTACGGCCGCAACACGCCGGTGGGCGCCATCAACATCACCACCCGCGCCCCGACCGACCGGACCGAGGCGGAGAACACACTGCAGTACGGCGACAGCAACCGGATCAAGGTCGCCGGCCTGGTCGGCGGGGCCCTGGCCCCCACCCTCACCGGCCGCGTGTCCTACTGGTTCAACCGCGACAACGGCGAGTTCAAGAACATCTATGACGGCTCGCACACCGGCAAGGATCGCAAGGCCGGCATCCGCGGCCGTCTGCGCTGGACGCCCGCCGAGGACACCACCGTCGACCTGATCGCCTACTACTCCCACGCCAAGGCCCTGGGCACGAACGGCAAGCAGGTGGATCCGCTGGGGCCGGGCGGCATCGTCTTCGGCTACAGCCCGACGCCGACCTCGCTGGCGACCTCGCCGTTCGTGATCGCCCAGACCGCCGCCAACCCGACGCACCCCTATCAGGTCCCCGGCAAGTTTGAGGTGCAGGCGGCCGACCCGTCCGAGAACACCACCAACATGTACGGGGTCTCGGGCCAGCTGACCCACGGCCTGCCGTCGATCAACGCGACGATCACCGACATCCTGGCCTACAACTCGTACTACGACCACACGCCGAACCAGTCGCCGGGCAGCCTGCCGCTGAGCATCGCGGTCAATGAGCAGCGCGACAAGATCAACGCCACCAGCAACGAGCTGCGGATCGCCTCCGACAACAAGCAGAAGATCGAATACGTCGGGGGCCTCTACTACTACCACTCGACGCTGCGCTACGACGCGATCACCACGATCGAGGCGCAGTCCAACCGCGTGTTCCCGGCGACCACCGGCGGCGGCGGCCGCATCCCGGCAGGCAACCGCCAGACGCTGAACTACGACCAGACCATCAATGCCTTCGCGGTATTCGGCCAGGCCACCCTGAACGTGACCGACCAGTTCCGCCTGACCGCCGGCGGGCGCTGGAGCCACGACAAGAAGTCCAGCGCGATCAGCGCGGTCCTCTCGAACATCACCGGCGGCCCCGTGTCGCCGGTGTTCAGCGCCAACCAGGGCGGCGGCGGCGCCCTCACCGGCAGGCGCACCGACAAGGACACCACCTGGTCGGTCGGCGGCCAGTACGACCTGACCGACGGGGTCATGGCCTACGCCATCGCCGGCAGCGGCTACAAGGACGGCGGCTTCAACTCGCGGTCCGCCGTGGTGATGCCCTACACCTTCGGCCCGGAGACTTCGCGCACCTACGAGGTGGGCGTGAAGTCGACGCTGTTCGACCGCAAGCTGCTGCTGAACGTCGACGTGTTCCGCATGACGGTGGACGACTACCAGCAGTCCACCCTGACGCCGCAGGGCGTGGGCTTCGTGGTCGGCAACGCCGGCAACTTCCGCAATCAGGGTGTCGAAGCCGACGCCCAGGCCGCGCCGATCGAACAGCTCAGCCTGAAAGCCAGCATGAGCTACATCAAATCGAAGATCACCAGCGGCGCGGACCGCCAGACCTGCGACACAACCTTCCCGTTCCAGGGCTCGAACCCGCCGCCGTCGTCGGGCCAGTTCAGCGACGCCACCAAGACCTTCTGCAACTTCAACGGCCTGAGCCTGCCGTTCTCGCCGAAGTTCCGGGGCAGCCTGGCGGCGCGCTGGGAACAGCCGCTGGCCAACACCGGCTGGCGCTGGTTCGCGGCGGCGAGCATGAACTACCAGAGCTCCCAGTACCTGGAGCCCAGCCTCGATCCGCGGGCCCACCAGTCGGGCTATTCGCTTTACGACGGCAGCCTCGGCGTCACGACCGAGAGCGGCGACTGGCGCGTGTCCCTGTGGGGCAAGAACCTGGGCAACAGGGAATACTTCATCACCGAGGCGCCGCAGACCCAGGCCGCGAACGTGAGCGGCGGCGGCACGCGTCCAGCCAACGGCTTCATCGGCTGGCTGGGCCTGCCGCGGACCTACGGCGTCGAGGTGTTCCACCGGTGGTGACGGCGTCGCCGACGGCCGGGCCCCTCACGCGGCCGTGACGCCTCGGACCCGGCGACGCCAACGCCCCTGGCGCCGCCGGGCCCCATCGAACTCAGACCTGTTGAGCCGGCCGCGCGGCCGAATTCCTTGGCGCGCGCGTGCCCCGGCTCGGGAGCAACGACATGGCCGACACCAAGCGAGCAACATTCCCCACGAGCGGCCGGGCTTGGCCCGCGCTGCAGAGCGACCTGCGCGACCGCGCCGCCCAGAACGCCGACTGGCGCGCCGGCCGCACCGCCATCTTCTTCTTCATGGCAGATGAAGAGGCCTACCAGGTCGGGAAGCGGGCCTACATGGAGTTCTTTTCCGAGAACGCCCTGGGCGCCACTCGCGCCTATCCCGGCATCGCAGCGATGGAGCGCGACGTCCTGGACTACGGCCTGGACCTGCTGCACGCCCCGGAGGGCGGTCGCGGCGTTTTCACAACCGGCGGCACCGAGAGCATCCTGCTGGCCACCAAGGCCGCCCGCGAGCACTACC
>CBHTUE010000184.1:0-10391 GCA_966096115.1 uncultured Phenylobacterium sp. | reverse complement strand
GGGCTTGTCCCGGCCACCCATAAACGCAGGCGGCCGGAGGGCGCACACGGCCGGCGCCACCGCGAACCTTGCAACGACGGCGTCTATGGGTGGCCGGGACAAGCCCGGCCATGACGATCAGAGTGTTTGGGATTGAGCGCCGACGCGCGCTAGCCGCCCAGCACCTCTTCCGCGGTCGCCTCGTGTTCCAGGGGTTCGCCGGCCAGGTAGCGGCGCAGGTTCTCCACGAAGATGGCGTCGTTGCGTGGCGCGTTGCCCGTGCTCATCCCCGAGCTGTGCGGGGTCATCGTGACCTTCGGGTGGTCCCAGAACGGGCTGTCGGCGGGCTGCGGCTCGGCCTCGAAGACGTCCAGCACCGCATACCCCGGCGCGCCGCGGTCCAGGGCCGCCAGCAGGGCCGGCTCGTCCACCAGCGCGCCGCGGCCGACGTTGACCAGGATCGAGCCGGCCTTCATCCGCGCGAAGGCCTCGGCGCCGGCGATGTGGTGCGTGGCGGGCGTGGCCGGCGCGCACAGCGCCACGACGTCGGCGTCGGCCATCAGGTCCAGCCATTCGGACGGCGCGGCGATGCGGTCGGCGGCGGAGTCGGCCGCCGGGTTGCGGCGCACGCCGGTCACGTGGGCCCCGAACGCCTTGGCCCGCACGGCGACGCCGCGGCCGATCGCGCCGAAGCCCAGGATCACCCAGCGCGTGCCGTCGATCTCGCGGTAGGGCGAGCGCTTCCAGTCGTGCGCCGCCTGCGCCGCACGACGCTCCGGGCCGCCCTGCAGCACGTCCAGCACGCCCCACAGCACATAGTCGGCCATGCCCACCGCCTGGCCGTGGCTGGTGGAGAGCCGCGCGCCCTTCTTCACGATGCTGCCGAACACCGGGTTGTCGAAGCCGGCCGCCCCGCTCTGGACCCACTTCAGCCGCTCGGACTTCAGGATCGCCGTCATCGTGTTGCGCGACGCGCCGGAGAAGAAGACGTCCTGGTTCGCCCACGCCAGCTCCGGCTGGGCCTCGTCGATCGACACGGACTGGCCGTCGACGCTGACCTCGCCAGCGTCATTGATCAGCGCCAGCTGCAGCGCCGCCCCGTGCGTGTCGATCGCCGCCCGGTTGCGGGCATAGGAACGCTCGTGGATCAGCAGGCGCATCGGTCTCTCCTCGGGGGAGAGAACTCTAGCGGGGGCTCGGCCCAAAAAGCTAGGGCGTCCCTTGCGGAACGCCCCAACCTCTTGGTTTCAATCGGCTCTTATGCGTGTGGCTGTTCGCATAAGCGTCCGGATCAGCGGCCGCCCGGCTTGGCCGCCGGGGCGGCGGCCGGCTGCTGCGCCTGTTCGCGGCGGCGGCCGGCTTCGCCCATCACCTTGAGCGCGGCCATCAGCTCGGCGTTGTCGACGCCGCCATTCTTGTTCTGGTCCATCTGCGCGAAGTAGGGCTTCAGCTTGTCGCCCAGTTCGCCCTTGAACTCCGCCAGCTCGATCTTGCCGTCCATGTTGTCGTCGAACATGCCCAGCAGGCGGGTCTGGTCCATCAGGCGGTCGTAGTCGACCAGCTTGGCGGAAGTCTCGTCGATCCAGCGATAGCGGATGGCCGTGTAGAACATCTCGTCCCACGATTGGTCGCCCCAAGGCACGGTGCGCTTCGGATCCGGGTTCGCCGGGTTCTTGGCGGAGTTGTCGTACCAGTAGTGGGCGATCAGCTTGGAGCCCGCCGGAATCTTCATCGGCTCGGCGAAGCTGTACTCACGCTGCCAGTTGAAGTCGTAGCGCGGCATCGCCAGGATCCGCTTCTTCGAGCCGTCCGGCAGCTGCAGCCACAGGTCCGAGGCATAGCCGCGGTAGTGGGCGTGCGGGAAGGCCGAGTAGAGCAGCATGTCCTTCGGCACGTCGATGTAGGCGGTCTCCTCGTGACGCGCCTCGCCCGGCGGCAGCACGATGGTGTTGTCCACCACCACCGACGAATGCATCACCAGGCCCGGCTTCTCGCCGTCCTTATAGAAGTAGAGACCCAGCAGCGACTTGTCGGTCACTTCCTTGCCGAACGGCGTGTAGTGGGCCTGGAAGCCGACCGCGCCGCCCGGGGGCAGGTAGGTGCCGACGTTCTTCGGCCACAGGGTCGACTCGGCGCCGACCGCATAGCCGCCCATCGAGGCGCCCCAGCGGTCTTCGTTGCCCTTGCCGTCCTTCGGGACCTCCTTGATGTAGCCCGACAGGAAGTGGTGCACGGCCTGGCGCTGGCTGACCACATAGGTCGACGCCTTGATCCACTTGCCCTCGGTCAGCGGGTTCACCGCCACCGGGCGCTGGTAGTCCACCACGCCGGAGGCCGGGATGGTGTAGCTGGGGATTTCCAGCACCAGGTCCGGCTTGCCCAGCGGCCATTGCTGCACGGTGCGCTTCTTGGCGGCGACCGCCAGCGGGTCGGCCGTCCCGTCGCGCGGCGCGCCCTGGTCGACCCAGTGCACCACGGTCTTGATCTCGTCGGGCGTCAGGCTCTTGTCGTCGGCGAACTTGCCCACGTGCGGGTCGACGTTCCACGGCGGCATGCGGTCGGTGCGCAGCACCTCGCGGATCATCGGCGAGAAGCCCTTGACCATCTGGTAGCTCGACATCGCGAACGGCCCGATCCCGCCCTCGGTGTGGCAGGCGGCGCACTTCTTCTCGAGGATCGGCGCGACCTGCTTGGAATAGGAGATCTGCGCCACCTTCCCCCGCTCGGGGAAGTCGATCAGGCAGCCCGGCGACGGCTTGGTCGCGGCCATCGCCTGGCGGCCGGCCAGCACGGCCTCGATCGCGTCGGACGCCCAGGGATGCTCGGCGGCCGCCTTCTGGGTGCCGTAGTCCAGCCGGTCGTCCAGCGGGCCACGGTAGGCGACCTTCCAGGTCTTGGGATCGATCACGAAGAACTCGGCGGTGCGGGTCACGCCCAGCTGCTCGCCGACCAGCTGGTTGGAATCCATCAGGATCGGGATGTCGATCCCGTACTCCTTAGCCTCGGCGACGATCTCGTCACGGCTGTCCTGCACGGCGGAGTTCAGCATCATGAACTTCACGCCCTGCGGCCCGTATTTGGCCTCCAGCTCCTTCAGCTTCGGCGCCAGGTTGCGCACGATCGGGCAGTTGTTCATCTGGGTGATCAGCACGATCACCTTGGCGTCCGGCTCGCGGTAGAGCTCGTGGCCCATGTAGTTGGTGTCGGCCAGCATGAAGTTCTGGATCACCGCGGGGGTCGCCGGCATCGCTGCCGATTCCACCGCCGCCGTCGGCGTCGCGGCCGAGAGGGCGTTGGGGGCCGAGCCGTCCACCGCGCAACCGGAAAGAAGCGCCGTCACGGCGGCGCCGGCCAAGGCGTAAAGGGGCGCCTTCGTCATGCAGATATCCTCCCAAGGGCCGACGCTTGCGGGGAGGCTGCGCCGGTCCCGTGCCCAAGAATTGGTGTTATGCAGGATATAACTCAGCACATTGCGGTTGCATCATTATTTCTAATCAATGTTCAGATAGCCCCCTCACCGCGGCGATCGGGGTTGGCCGCCTTCAGGTTGTAGCTCTGCCCTAGCGGCTCGACTCCGAGGCGATCCAGGCGTCGATCCGCCCCTCCAGCAGGTCCATCGGCAGCGGCCCGGCCAGCAGGACGGCGTCGTGGAAGCGGCGGATGTCGAACCGGTCCCCCAGCTTCGTCTTCGCCCGGTCGCGCAGCTCCAGGATCTTCAGCTGCCCCACCTTGTAGGCCAGCGCCTGGCCAGGCCACGCCACGTAGCGGGCCAGCTCCACGTCGATGTTCAGCGGCGCCAGCGCCGTGTTCTCGGTGAAGCAGGTCTTCGCCTGCTCGACCGTCCAGCCCTTCCAGTGAATGGCGGTGTCCGCCACCAGGCGGCAGGCGCGCCACATCTCCATCGAGAGCGCGCCGAACCGCTCGTAGGAGTCGCGGTACATCCCCATCTCACCGGCCAGCCGCTCGGCATAGAGGCCCCAGCCCTCCGTGAAGGCGGTGATGCTGGCGTTGCGGCGGAAGGCGGGCACGCCTTCCAGCTCCTGCCCCAGCGCGATCTGCAGGTGATGGCCGGGCACGGCCTCGTGCGCCGACAGCGACGGGATCTCGTAGAGCGGTCGCTGGTCCAGATGGCTGGTATTGACCATGTGCCCGCCGGCGATCCCCTGCTTCGGCGCGCCCTCGAAATAGCGGGCGGAGGTGTAGCCCTCCTCGATGTCGGTCGGCACCGGGCGCACGCCGAACGTCAGCCGCGGCAGGGTCCCGAACCAGCGCGGCAGTTGGTCGTCCATCCGCTTGTCTGCCAGCGCGGTCTTCTCCAGCAGCTCCTCGCGGCTCCTGGCATAGAACCGCGGGTCCTTGCGCAGCATGGCGATGAAGCCACTGAGGTCGCCGGTGAACCCGGCCTCGGCCTTCACCGCCTCCATCTGGGCGCGGATGCGCTTCACCTCCGATTGGCCCAGGTCGAAGATCTGGTCCGGCGTCATCGCCGTGGTCGTGTGGTCGCCCACGAGCCAGGTGTAATAGGCCTCGCCGCCGGGCAGCGTGCGGGCGGCGAGCGCCTTGCGGCTGGCCGGTGCGTACTCCGAGGCCATGAAGTTCACGAACTCGCGCTGCGCCGGGCGCACCTTGTCGCGGACGATCGCGACCGCCTCCGCCTTCAGCGCCGCCAGCCGGTCCGCCGGCAGCTTGGCGCCGTCGAAGGGCTTCAGCAGCGGGTCGGTTTCCACCGGCGCGGCGGCGGCCAGCTTCGCCCGGGCCAGGATGCCGTCGCTGATCGCGCGTGGCTGGGTGAAGCGGGTCTTCACGCCGCGCCGGGCGTTCTCCAGGTTCTGGGCGTAGTAGCGCGGGATCGCCTTCAGCCGCGCCAGCCACGCCTGGGCGTCGGCCTCGCTGTCGATCCGCGTGGCGCCGGCGATGTAGCCCAGGTCCTGGTCGAAGCCAGAGTCGCTGTTGAACGGCATCCGCGCCTCGTCGAAGCCGATGCTCCTGATCCGCCGGTCCAGGGTCCAGGCCAGGAAGGCGCGGTTCAGCTTCGCCTCGGGCGACAGGCCGGCCGCCGGGATGGCGTCCAGCCGCTGCTTGAACTCCTCGAAGAAGCTGCGGCGCAGCGCATCCGCCCCGGGCGACACGTCCGGCAGCCGGCTGAGCGCCTTCACGTCCCCCTCGTGGCCCGCCTGGATCGGATCCTGCCCCAGCGCATAGGCCTCGTAGTCGGCGACCAGGTCGTTCAGCGGCTTGTCGTCGGCCAGCGCGGGCCCCGAAAGCAAGGGACTGGTGGCGAACAGGACGGCGAGGGCGATCAGCAGGCGGCGCATGGGAACTCCCGGACAGCAAGGCCAAGCTGGCGCGGCGCGGCGCCGGCGGCAAGGCTTGTCGGCATGACCCGGCGCAGGCCAAATGGCTTACCCTGGGGAGCGCCGATCGATGAGTTTTCTGACCCGCCGCAAGACGCTGGAAGTCGGCGCGCCCGCGGGCTCGACCCATTTGAAGAAGACCTTGGCCTGGCCGCACCTGATCGCCCTCGGCGTCGGCGCCATCATCGGCACCGGGATCTACACCCTGACCGGCGTTGCGGCCGGGCTGGCCGGCCCGGGCGTGATCCTCTCCTTCGCCATCGCCGGGATCATCTGCGCCGGGGCGGCGCTCTGCTACGCCGAGATGGCCAGCCTGACGCACCAGGCCGGCAGCGCCTACACCTACTCCTACGTCACCCTCGGCGAGGGGATTGCCTGGTTCATCGGGGTCAGCCTGATCCTGGAATACACCCTGGTCTGCAGCGCGGTGTCGGTCGGGTGGTCCGGCTACGCCTCGGGCCTGATCCGCCAGGCCGGCTGGGGCTTCCCGGAGGCCCTGCTGGACAAGGGCGTCGTCGATGTGCCCGCCATCTTCATCGCCCTGGTGGTCACCGGCGTCCTGCTGGTCGGCACGCGCGAGAGCGCGACGATCAACTTCATCCTGGTGTGCATCAAGCTGGTGGCGCTGGCCGCCTTCGTGGCCTTCACCCTGCCGCACTTCAACGCGGCCAACTTCCACCCCTTCGCGCCCTTCGGCTTCGGGGCCCATGAGATCGACGGCAAGAAGTATGGGGTGATGGGCGCCGCGGCGATCATCTTCTTCGCCTTCTACGGCTTCGACGCCATCTCGACGGCCGCGGAAGAGGCCAAGAACCCCAAGCGCGACCTGACCATCGGCATCGTCGGCTCCATGGCGCTCTGCACGGTGATCTACATGATCATCGCCGCCTGCGCCCTGGGCGTGGTGCCGTTCCAGCCCTTCTCCAAGAGCCCCGAGCCGCTGGCCTATGCGCTGAAGCAGATGGGCCAACCGACAGCGGCCGCGATCATCGCCGGCGCGGCGGTGGTGGCCATGCCGACGGTGATCATGGTGTTCATGTTCGGCCAGAGCCGGGTGTTCTTCGCCATGGCCCGCGACGGCCTGCTGCCCCGCGCCCTGGCCGGGGTGGACCCGCGCGGCGTGCCGACCGCGGTGACCATCATGACCGGCCTGATCGCGGCGGTGTTCGCCGGCCTGGTGCCGCTGGACGAGATCGCCTCCCTCGCCAACGCCGGGACCCTGGCGGCCTTCATCGCCGTCTGCTGCGCGGTGATGGTGCTGCGCCGCCGCGCGCCCGAGCTGCCGCGGCCGTTCGTGACCCCGCTGGTCTGGGTGGTCGCCCCCGCGACGATCCTGGGCTGCCTCTACCTGTTCTCCAGCCTGCAGACCAAGACCATGCTGTTCTTCTTCGGCGCCAACCTGATCGGGGTGGTGGTCTACCTGCTGTACGGTCGGACGAAGAGCCGGTTGGCCGCCGCCGACACCGCTGTTCTCTAGGCGGTTTGCTTCCCCTACGGCGCCGGCGCATCCTTCCTTCAACGAGCGCCCAGACGCTCCGCGACAGGGAGAAGATCATGGAAACCGCCACCATGCAGAAGCCCAAGTACCTGGGCCTGCTGAACGCCATCTCGAACGGCGAAAGCGCCGCCGGGGTCTATCTGGAAGCCTGGGCCGACGTGACGCCCAACGCCGACCTCGCCTGCACGCTGCGCCTGGTCGCCGCGCGCGAGCGGAGCCACGGCGACGTCTTCTGCCGCCGTATCGCCGAGCTGGGCTATTCGCTGCGCAAGAAGGTCGACCCGCGCGGCGCCGAGACCCTGGCCAAGCTGGCCAACCCCAACATCAGCGACCTGGAAAAGGTCGGTGACCGCCAGCAGGGCGACGGCGACGGCGACTTCTTCGGCGACATCCGCCGCAGGATCGCCGAGGGCGAGTTCGACCCGATGACCGCCAACCTGATGACCTGGTACATCGCCGAGGAAATCGACTCGGGCCGCCGCCTGCGCGAGGCCTATGACTGCGTGCGCGAGATGTCCGGCGCGAAGAAGAAGACCTCCGCCGACGGCCCCAGCGCCGACGCCGAAGCGATGATGGCCTGCATGACCGCCGGCTTCGCCAGGCTGGAGAAGTCGCTCGAGAAGCTGGTCAAGGCGGCGAAATAGGGTCACGTCCCTCCTCCCTTCCTCCTCGATGGAGGAAGGGCCGGGGATGGTGGTGTGCGCAGTGCGATGAGGCGGGAGGCGCCGTCAGGCGCCGGCGCCGACCGCGGCGCCTGCAGCAGCTCAGAGGCCACACCCCTACCCAACCCTCCTCCTTCGAGGAGGAGGGCTATGACTGCGCCTTGAGCTCCGCGATGATGTCTCGCAGCGCCGCCTGCCAAGGCCGGGGCGTCACGCCGTAGGTCTGCGCCAGGCGGCCCAGGTCCATGGTCGCGCGTAGCGGTCGCTGGGCCGGGGTCTTGTAGTTCGCCGTCGTGGTCGCCCCGACCTCGGGCGCGGCGTCGCCCAGCGCCTCGGCGAAGATCGCCTGCGCGAAGCCGCGCCAGGTGACCTCGCCCGCATTGGCGTAATGCACGGTCCCGAACAGCGGGTCGCCGGCCTTGGCCGTGACCAGGCGGGGCGCCAGGTCCAGGATGAACGCCGCCAGGTCCGCGGCCGCCGTAGGGCGCCCGCGCTGGTCGTCCACCACAGTCAGCGGGTTGCCGGCGGCGGCCCCCCCCCGCCTGGGCGTGGTGAGGTTCTTGCCGTGCGCCGAGACGACCCAGGACGTGCGGATGTTGAGGGCGCGCGGATTGGCCGCCGCCACGGCCTGCTCGCCGGCCAGCTTGCTGGCGCCGTAGACGTTCACGGGGCCGGTCGCCGCGTCCTCGGCATAGGGCGCGCCGCCGTCGCCGGCGAAGACGTAGTCGGTGGAGACGTTGACCAGCGCCGCGCCCACCTCCGCGCAGGCGGTCGCGATCGCGCCTGGCGTCGTGGCGTTGACGGTGTGCGCCAGGTCCCGCTCGCTCTCGGCCAGGTCGACGGCGGTGTAGGCCGCGGCGATCACCACCAGGTCGGGTCGCGCCGCGATCACCGCCCGCGCGCACGCCGCCGGATCGGCCAGGTCGGCCTCGGCGCGGCTGAGCGCCGTCAGCGCCACGTCGTGGCCGTGGGCCTGGCGCAGCAGCTCGACGCCGAGTTGGCCGGTGGTTCCGAACTGCAGAATCTGTACCGTCATCCACTCCTCATAGCGCCCGCCGCGCTTGAACCCCAAGCCGCCTCGCCCGTAGAAGCAGTATGTGACAGCGAGTCACCGCATGGGGAGCTAACGGGCCGTGGACGCTCGGACGGGAGGCGCACGCGGGGCCCCAGGGGGTGGCCCACCCGGCGGTCCCTCCGGTGGGTTCGCCGGCCGCCGGGGCCCCGACCTCACCACGGGCCCGATCGGCAAGACGCTGATCCTGTTCGCCCTGCCGGTGCTGGGCTCCAACGTCCTGCAGTCGCTGAACGGGTCGGCCAACGCCATCTGGGTCAGCCACGTGCTGGGCGAGGCGGCGCTGACCGCCACCTCCAACGCCAACCAGATCATGTTCCTGATGCTGGGGGCTTCGTTCGGCCTGACGATGGCGTCGAACATCATGATCGGCCAGGCCATGGGCGCGCGCGACCCGGCGATGGCGAAGAAGGTGATCGGCACCTCCACCGCGTTCTTCATCTTCGTTTCGCTGGCCGTCGGCTTCATCGGCGCGGCGCTCACGCCCCACATCCTCAGCGCCATGGGCACGCCGGCCGACGCCAAGCGTGACGCGATCGCCTACCTGCGCGTGATCTTCTCGGCGATGCCGTTCATGTATTTCTTCTCGTACGTGATGATGGCCCAGCGGGGGACCGGCGACTCCAGAACACCGTTCTATTTCTCGCTGCTGGCGGTCGGGCTCGACATCACCCTGAACCCGCTGCTGATCATGGGCATCGGGCCGTTCCCGAAGATGGGCATCGCGGGCTCGGCGACCTCCACCCTGGTGTCGCAGACGATCACCCTGCTGGCGATGATCGTGCACCTGTACCGCAAGCGCTCGATCCTGGTGCTGCGCCCGGGCGAGTTCCACCTGCTGATCCCCGACTTCACCATCGTGCGCTCCCTGCTGATGAAGGGCCTGCCGATGGGGTTCCAGATGATGGTCACCAGCCTGGCGGCGGTGACCATGATGAGCCTGGTCAATCGCTACGGCGTCCACACCTCGGCCGCCTACGGCGCTGCCGCCCAGCTGTGGACCTATGTGCAGATGCCGGCCATGGCGCTGGGCGCCGCGGTCTCGTCCATGGCCGCGCAGAATGTCGGGGCCGGCAAGATGGACCGCGTCGAGCAGATCGCGGGGAAGGGGGTGATGTTCGCCTTCCTGTTCACCGCCGTGCCGGTGGTGCTGATCGAGCTCCTCGATCCCTGGGTGCTGCGCGCCTTCCTGCCGGCGACCAGCCCGTCGCTGGCGATCGCCGTGCACATCAACTCGATCGTGCTGTGGGGTTTCATCGCCTTCGGGATGGCCTTCATCTTCTCCGGCATCGTGCGGGCGACCGGAGCGGTGTGGCCGCCGCTCCTGGCGATGATCGTGTCGCTGTGGGGCGTGCGGATCCCGTTCGCCAACCTGCTGGAGCCGCACATCGGCCAGGACGCGGTTTGGTTCGCCTTCCCGGTCGGCAGTGTCACGACCTTGGTGCTGGCGGGCGCCTACTACATGTGGGGCGGCTGGCGGAAGTCGCGGATGCTGTCCACCACCATGCCGGCCACCGACGAGGCCGATACCGGCTTCGGCCAGCCGGTGATCGAAGGCGCCGAGGCCATCGCCGACGCCGCCCGCAAGGTCGAAGAGGCCACGCCCGAGGACGAACCGGCGAAGGTCTAGCCGTTGGTTTCCATCAGCGCCGAGTAGACCAGCGTCCGCAGCTGCCGGCGCACCGGATAGGTCGACGAGGGCAACAGCTGCGTCATGAACACCGCGGTCACGTCCTCCAGCGGGTCGCACCAGAACGCCGTCGACGCCGCGCCGCCCCAGTAGAACTCGCCGTTCGAGCACGGGATCAGCGTCTGCGGCGCGTCGA
>CBHTUE010000183.1:0-10436 GCA_966096115.1 uncultured Phenylobacterium sp. | reverse complement strand
GACGTGACCTTGATAGGGGGCACGCTCTCACGCCTGCGCACCCCCTCGCTCGCGCGCCGGCTGGTGACGCTGGCGGTCGGCTGGAGCCTGGCGTCGCTGCTGATCGTGGGCGTCGTGCTGGCGCTGCAGTTCCAGCGCGCGGCGCTGCGCAGCTTCGATTCCAACCTCTCCGACCTGATCGACAACCTGCTGGCCGGCACGACGATCGAGAACGGCCAGGTCATCGCGCCGGCCCTGACCGACCTGAAGGCGCTACGCGCCTATTCCGGCCGCTATTGGGAGATCGCCGAGGTGGGCCGGGACGGCCGGCTGCGCGCCATCGACGGCCTGACATCGCGCTCCCTGTACGACACCGAACTGCGGACCCCGCCGGACCTCGCCCAGCGCCTGAAGGCGAAGCCGTCGAAACCCATCGCCTACGACACCGCGGGCCCCCAGCCGGGCGAGCGGGTGAGGGTGATGTCGCGCTGGACGCGGTTCTACGGCCGCGATGCGCCGGTGGTGTTCCTGGCCGCCGAAAACCGCGCGCCGGTCGACCGCGAGGTGCGCAACTTCGTCACCGCCACCGCCGTCGCCTTCCTGCTGCTGGCCGCGCTGCTGATCGGGGCGGTGATCATACAGGTGCAGGTGGGCCTGCGACCGCTGTTCGGCCTGCGCCGCGAGGTCGGCGACGTGCGCCGCGGGACGGCCGAGCGCCTGCAGGGCGACTATCCCTCCGAGCTGCGGCCCCTCACCGACGAATTGAACGCCCTGGTGGCCCACAACCAGGAGACCGTGGACCGCCAGCGCACCCATGTCGGCAACCTGGCGCACGCGCTGAAGACCCCGATCTCGGTGATGATGACCGAGGCCGGCCAGCGGCCCGGCCCGCTGGCGGACGTCGTCGCCCGGCAGGCGGACGTGATGCGCCAGCAGGTCGACCACCACCTGCGTCGCGCCCGCGCCGCCGCCCGCAGCCAGGGGCAGGGCGAGCGGACCTCGGTGGCCGAGGTGCTGGACGAGCTGGCTCGCACGCTGGAGCGCATCTTCCGCGACAAGGGCGTCGCCATCGACTGGGACGCGCCGGAGGACCTGTGGTTCCAGGGCGAGCGGCAGGACTTCATGGAGATCGCCGGCAACGCCATGGAGAACGCCGGCAAGTTCGGCCGCTCCAAGGTGCGGGTCCGCGCCACGGCCAACGGCGCCGAGCGGATGCGGCTGGTGGTGGAGGACGACGGCCCGGGCCTGACCCCGGAGCAGCGCGAGGAAGTGGTGCGCCGCGGGGCCCGGCTGGACGAAAGCGCACCGGGCTCGGGCCTCGGCCTGTCGATCATGGACGAGCTGGCGCGGGCCTATCGCGGGTCGCTGAACCTGGGCGCGTCGCCGCTGGGGGGCCTGTCCGTGACGGTCGACCTGCCACGCGCCGAAGGCTGAAAACCCTAACTTTCGTAAAGCCTTAACCCGCCACGTGGCATGGTTTACACGTGGGGAGTCCGTCGGAGCTGACACGTCTATGGGCGCGCTTTCCGAGCGCAAGATCGAAATTGTACGGACGCTGGTCGAAACCGCGCCGGACAAGGTCGTGGGCAGCCTCCGCCAGGCTCTGGCCGAAACCGCCGACGACTCGGCCCTGGGTGGGGTGAAGCGGCTGGTCGAATGCGAGGTGCAGGACCGCACCTGGCGCAACACCATCCTGGGGCCGGTCGCCCCCATGTGCATGGCCAGCGCCGACCCGCGGGTCATGAGCTTTCCGCCGCGCGCGCTCGCCCTGATCTGGCGCGGCCTGCACCGGTTGTCACCCAAGGTGATCGCGCGCGCCCAGGCGCCCGACGAGGCCGCGCCGGTCCCGGTGATCTTCGCGGTCTACGACCAGCTGGCGGCCACCGCCGCCCAGGGGCTGCGCGAACGGACGGAGCCGGAATTCCGCGCCGCCGCGGAGCTGTGCGACGCCTATCGGCCGGGCGACGCCGCGGTGCTGGCAGCCTGCCTGGACATCACCCCGGTGGTGCGCCGCGCCATGCAGCGCCTCGCCGAATGGATCACCCATCCGGGCGGCGAGACCTCGGCCGCCGCGCGCCTGGCCTACAAGGACGCCGTCGAGATCGACGAGGACGCCGGTCCGCACTTCTTCCACATGCTGGCCGCCCAGATGGCCCAGCCGTGGATGGTGCTGCGCGTGATCTCGGCGGTGATGGACAAGCCCACCGAGCGCTATCTGCGCGACTCCGAGCTCTCCAGCTTCGGCGAGGGCGTGTTCGAGGACGTCGACAAGGCCCTGGCCGAGATCGCGACGCTGAACCCCGACGAGGGCCCCGCCGCCGGCCGCGCCGCCGCCAAGCAGGCCGAGCTGATCGTCCAGCAGGTGCTGGAACTGGAGACCTGCATGGACCTGCAGCGCGACCAGGGGTGGGGCCTGCGCGTGGTCAAGCAGCGCGCCAGCCTGGCCGGCGTGGTCGAACGCCGCCTGAAGGAGGCGGACAAGGCGACCATCGAGGCCCTGCCGATGCACGCCGCCCGCAACGTCCGCGTCCGGCGCATGGTCCCGAACCTGTCGGCTCCGCCGGAGACCCGGCTGGTGGCGCGCGCCCTCACCCTGCTGTCTTTCTCGGACGAGCTGCACACCACGGCCAACTACGGCGGCTTCTCCTCGGTGCGCGGCAAGATGATCGAGAAGCTCAGCGAGTACATCCACCACTACGTGGAGGAGGTGCTGGACCTGCTGCACACCGACGACGCCGAGTCCGTCGAGAACGCCGCGGCGTTCCTGGAGGTGGCGGCCGACTTCAGCGACCTGCTGAGCGGCGACAAGGCCGGCGAACTGGTCCGCCGCCGCGCCCACGCCGCGCTCCACCCCGAAGCGCACCACCACGAGGCCGAGGCTTAGGGCGCGTCGAGGCCTGCGGCGCGCCGACGAGTTGGGCGGAGCGCGGCGCCTCGCCCTCTCGCGCGCGCTCCAGGTTTCGGCTACACGCGCGGCCATGTTGTTGTTCTGGGCTGTGGCCGGCGTCCTTGCGGCGGCCGCGGCGGGCCTGATCCTGATGCGCGCCGCCGGGGCTTCGGCCCAGGCCGGCGCCGCCGATCCCGCGCCCGCGCTGTACCGCCGCCAACTTTCTGAGATCGACGACCTGGCCGAGCGCGGCCTGATGGGCGAGGCCGAGCGCGCCGCCGCCCACGCCGAGGCCGGCCGCCGGTTGCTGGCCGCCGCCGACGCCCCGGCCGAGCCCTGGGCGGCCGATCCCGGCGCGCGGAGCCTGGTCCTGCTGGCGGTGGTGGCGGCGCCCGCCCTGGCGCTGGGGCTCTACCTGAAGCTCGGCGCCCCGGGCGCGCCCGACCAGCCGTACCTTCAGCGGCTGGCGCAGTGGAAGACGTCGGACCTCAACAAGCTGGACGCGCCGGAGATCGCCGCCGTGCTGCGCGCCGCCGTGGCCAAGCGGCCGGACGACCCCGAGGGCTTCCGCCTGCTGGGCCTCGCCGAGAACGCCGCCCAGAACCCGATCGCTTCGGTCCGTGCGCTGCGCCGCGCGGCGGCGCTGGCCCCGAACCGCCCCGACATCTGGCTGATGCTGGGCCAGGCCGAAGTGGCCGAGGCGGGCGGCAAGGTCGACAAGGACGCGCAAGGCGCCTTCAACCGCCTGCTGACCCTGGTCCCCGGCGACCCCACCGCCCGCTTCTTCCTGGCCAGCGCCAAGGCCGATGCGGGCAAGACGCCCGAGGCCATCGCCGACCTGACCGCCCTGATGGGCGAGTTCCCGGCCGGCGACGAGCGCCGCGCCCAGATCCAGGCGACCATCGCCCGCCTGCAGGGCAAGCCGATGGTTGCGGTCAATCCGCAGCAGCAGGCGATGATCCAGGGCATGGTCGCGGGCCTGGCCGCGCGGCTGCAGTCCAATCCGGACGATCCGGAGGGTTGGGTGCGGCTGGTTCGGGCCTATTCTGTCCTGGGCGACACCGCCAAGCGCGACGTGGCCTATGCCACGGCCCGCGCCCGCTACGAAAAGTCGCCCCAGGTGCTGCAACAGTTGGATGAGGCCGCGCGCGCGGAGATGAGCCAATGAGCTGGTTGCCCAAATCCCGCAAGGCGCGGACCCGCCTGCTGCTGCTGGCCGTGATCGCCCCGGTGGTGGCCGTCGCCGTCGGCCTGGCCCTCTGGGGGATGCGGGACTCGATCTCGTTCTTCTACACCCCGTCGCAGGCCGCCAGCGCCAAGCCGCCGCCCGGCCAGGCGATACAGCTGGGCGGCCTGGTCACGGTTGGCTCGGTGGTCAAGCATCCCGACGGCCGCGTCGAGTTCTCGGTGCAGGACAAGATCTCGGCCGACAAGGTGGTGTTCCAGGGCGACCTGCCGGACCTGTTCCGCGAAGGGCAGGGGATCGTGGCCGAGGGCGCCTACCGCCCCGACGGCGTGTTCGAGGCCAAGCGCGTTCTGGCCAAGCACGACGAGAAGTACATGCCCAAGGAAGTCGCCGACGCGCTGAAGAAGCAGGGCGAGTGGCGCGGCGACGGCGCGCCGCCGCCGGCCTATGACGCTCCGAAGGCGGCCGGCGGCCCCACATGATCGTCGAAGCCGGCGCCTTCGCGCTAATCCTGGCGCTGGCGCTCTCGATTGCCCAGGTGGCGCTGTCGGCCGCCGGGCGGGCGCGCCGGTCCGCGCCGCTGGCGGGAGCCGGCGAGGGCGCGGCGCTGGGCGCGTTCGTGGCGGTGGCCATCGCCTTCGCGGCCCTGATGCACGCCTTCGTGGTCTCCGACTTCTCAGTGGCCAACGTGGCGATGAACTCCCACACCGAGAAGCCGCTGCTCTATCGCGTCGCCGGGACCTGGGGCAGCCACGAGGGCTCGATGCTGCTGTGGTGCCTGGCGCTCACCGGCTTCGGCGCGGCCTTCGCCGTCTTCGGCCGCAGCCTCCCGCGCGGCCTGCGCGCGCTGAGCATCGCGACGCAGGGCCTCCTGGGGACGGTGTTCCTGGCCTACACGGTGTTCGCCTCGAACCCGCTGGCGCGCGTGCTGCATCCGCCGGTGGAGGGCCGCTCGCTGAACCCGCTGCTGCAGGACCCGGCGCTCGCCGTCCACCCGCCGTTCCTCTACGCGGGCTACGTCGGCATGTCGGTGGTGTTCTCGCTGGCCGTCGCGGCGCTCATCGAAGGCCGGATCGATGCGGCCTGGTCGCGCTGGGTCCGCCCCTGGGCGCTGGCCGCCTGGAGCCTGCTCACTGTCGGCATCACGCTGGGCGCCTTCTGGGCCTACTACGAGCTGGGCTGGGGCGGCTGGTGGTTCTGGGACCCGGTCGAGAACGCCAGCTTCATGCCCTGGCTGATCGCCACGGCGCTGTTGCACTCCGCCGTGGTCACCGAGAAGCGCGGCGCGCTCTCCGGCTGGACCGTCTTCCTGGCCCTGGCGGCCTTCACCTTCTCGATGCTGGGGGCCTTCCTGGTGCGCTCGGGCGTGCTGACCAGCGTGCACGCCTTCGCGGTCGACCCGACCCGCGGCGTGCTGCTGCTGATCATCCTGGGCGTGACCGCGGGCCTCGGCTTCACCCTCTTCGCCTGGCGCGCGCCCAGCCTGGCGCCGGGGGGCCTGTTCGCCCCGGTCAGCCGCGAGAGCGCCCTGGTGCTCAACAACATCCTGCTGGCCGCGGCGACGGCGGCGGTGCTGTTCGGCACGCTCTATCCGCTGATCCGCGAGGCCATGGGCGCGACGATCTCGGTGGGGCCGGGCTATTTCAACGTGATCTTCGTGCCGCTGATGGCGGCGCTGTTCATCCTGCTGCCCGCCGGGCCGCTGCTGGCGTGGAAGCGCGGGGATGCGCGCGGCGTGATCCAGCGGCTGTGGCTGGCGGTGCTGGTCGCCGCCGGCATGGCGGTCGCGGCGCTGGCGCTGGTCAGTCCGCGCCACGCCCTCGGCGCTCTGGGCGTCGGGCTGGGCGGCTGGCTGGTGGCCGGCGCCATCGTCGAGATCGCCGAGCGCACCCGGGCCTTCCGCGTCCCGGCTGCCGAGACCTGGCGGCGGATGGTCGGCCTGCCGCGCGGCGCCTGGGGCATGACGCTGGCCCACCTGGGCCTGGGCGTCTTCGTCATGGGCGCGGTGTTCGAGACCGGCTGGAAGGTCGAAGCGGCCGAGGCGCTGCAGGTCGGCGGCTCGCTGGACATCGGGGCCTACCACGTGCGCCTCGACGCGGTGCGGCCGGTGTCCGGCCCCAACTACGAGGCCGACCAGGCGACGCTGTCGGTGACCAAGGCCGGCCGGCCGATCTGCACCTCGACGCCGGAGCGTCGGCTGTACACGGCGGGCGGCCAGACCACCTCGGAGGTCGGCCTGTGCTATCGCGGCCCCAGCCACATCTACCTGGTGCTGGGCGACCGGCGCGACGCGGGCGCGACACCGGCCTGGCTGGTGCGCGCCTACTGGAACCCCTGGGCCAGCCTGATCTTCCTGGGCCCCGTGATCATGGGCCTGGGCGGGCTGGTCTCGCTCTCCGACCGCCGCCTGCGTCTGGGCGTCGGCCGGCGCAAGGAACAGCCGGCGTGAGGCGGCCCGACCTGCGCCTGGTCCTGGCGGCGCTGGCGGGCGTGTTCAGCCTGGCTGCGGCCTCCGATCCGGCCGAGCGGCTCAAGGATCCGGCGCAGGAGGCGAAGGCCCGGGCGATCTTCCGCGAACTCCGCTGCCTCGTCTGCCAGAACGAGTCCATCGACGACAGCGAGGCCGACCTCGCCCGCGATCTGCGCCAGATCGTCCGCGAGCAGGTGAAGGCCGGGAAGAGCCCCGCCGAGATCAAGGCCTTCCTGACCCAGCGCTACGGCGAGTTCGTGCTGCTGACGCCCACCTTCTCGGCCGGCAACCTGGCGCTCTGGGGCGCCCCGCTGCTGGTCGTGGCCGCCGGCGGGGCCCTACTGTTCGTGCGCCTGCGCAAGCGCGCGCCCGACGCGGAACTCAGCCCGCTGGAAGCGGAACGGTTGCGCCACCTTACGGATGACGAAACAGCGTGACACGTTCCCGCCCAAGATTGGACGTGAACAGATGCCTAGGGTGACTTAAACGTAAGTTGCGGGGCGTTGCACTTCAGCGCATCCGCCCTAGGTTGGTTGCGCGCGGCCCAACTCCCCAAGGGCGCGCAGGGAAACGAAGACTGATGACGTCAAAGAAGACCGGTTACATCCTGGGCGCCGTCGCCGGCGCCGGCGTGATGGCGGCCGCCGTGGCGGGCGCGGGCATGCGGCTTCCATCCGCCCATGCCGAAATGGCCTCCGGCGGCCTGATCAAGGCCTCCACCGCCCCCATCTTCGCGCCGCCTCCGGGCGCGCCCATGTCGTTCGCCGACATCTTCGAGCGCGTGTCGCCGGCGGTGGTGTCGATCAACGTGACCAGCCGGGTCGATCCCGACACGCTGCGTCAGATCCCCGGCTTCGGGATCATCCCTCGCTCGCCGCCGGGCGGCGGCGGCGATGACGACGACGGCCCGCCCCAGGGCGGCCGCACCGACAAGGGCCAGCCGAAGTTGCCGACCCAGCAGTCGTCGGGCTCCGGCTTCTTCATCTCGGCCGACGGCTACATCGTCACCAACAACCACGTCGTCGAGAACGCCGAGAGCATCAAGGTGGTGCTCAAGGACGAGAGCGAGCTGGACGCCGAGGTGGTGGGCCGCGACGAGGCCACCGACCTGGCGGTGATCAAGGTGAAGGGCCGCCGCGGCCCGTTCCCGTTCGTGAACTTCGAAGGCGCCGGCAAGCCGCGCGTCGGCGACTGGGTCATCACCGTCGGCAACCCGTTCGGTCTGGGCGGCACCGCCACGGCCGGCATCGTCTCGGCCTACGGCCGCGACATCGGCGAGACCTTCGTCGACTACATCCAGATCGACGCGCCCATCAACCGGGGCAACTCGGGCGGCCCGACGTTCGACGTCTACGGCCGGGTGATCGGCGTCAACACGGCGATCTTCTCGCCGTCGGGCGGCTCGGTCGGCATCGGCTTCGCCATTCCGGCGGAAGTGGCCGACGCCACCACCAAGCAGCTGATCAGCGGCGGCAAGATCGAGCGCGGCTACATCGGCGCCACGATCCAGAACTTCACCAACGAGATGGCCGAGGCCCAGGGCCTGGGCGACCAGAAGGGCGCGATCGTCGCTGACATCTCCGCCGGCGGCCCGTCCGCGCGGGCGGGGCTGCAGGTGGGCGACGTCGTCACCGCGGTGAACGGCACGACCATCAAGAGCTCGTCCGAACTGACCCGCCAGGTGGCCCGCGTCCGCGCCGGCGACATGCTGCACCTGAACGTCGTCCGCGAGGGCAAGGCGCGCACCATCGACATCCGCTCGGGCACCCGCCCGTCGGAACGCGAACTGGCGTCCAACGACAACACCGGCGCCGGCCCCGGCGGGCGCACGCCGCCCGGCGCGGTGGCGCCGGCCAAGGCGCCGGTGCTGGGCATGTCGCTGGGCGCGCTCGACGACACTACCCGCGACCGGCTGAACCTGCCGGTCGGCGTTCGGGGCGCCCTGATCGAAGGCGTGGACCAGTCCTCCGACGCCGGGACCAAGGGCCTGCGCCGTGGCGACGTGATCACCCTGGCCAATGGCCGCGCGCTCACCGCACCCGCCGACTTCGCCGCTGTGGTCGACGCCGCCAAGAAGGCAGGTCGGTCGAGCGTTCTGGTGGGCGTCTGGCGCAACGGCCGCACGAACTTCCTGCCGCTCAAGGTTTCGGGGTAAGCTTCCCGTCTGAACAAGGCGGGAATCAGATGCGGATCCTGATCGTCGAGGACGACCTGGAAGCGGCCGACGCCATGGCGCGCGGCCTTGGCGAGGCGGGCCACGACTGCGTCCGGGGCAACGACGGCGAGGAGGGCCTCGCCGCCGCCCGCGACGGCGAGTTCGACGTGATGGTCGTCGACCGCATGATGCCCAGGATGGACGGGGTCACCCTGGTCTCGACCCTGCGCCGCGAGGGCGACCGCACGCCGGTGCTGTTCCTCTCCGCCTTGGGCGAGGTCTCCGACCGCGTCGACGGCCTGCAGGCGGGCGGCGACGACTACCTGGTCAAGCCCTACGCCTTCCCCGAACTGATCGCCCGCATTGAGGCCCTGGCGCGCCGGCGCGACACCGGCTCGGTCCAGACGCTCTTGAAGGTGGGCGAGCTGGAGATGGACCTGATCGCCCGCACGGTGCATCGCACCGGCAAGGAGATCGACCTGCAGCCACGCGAGTTCCAGCTGCTGGAATTCATGATGCGCCACGCCGGCCAGTCGGTGACGCGCACGATGCTGCTGGAGAAGGTCTGGCACTACCACTTCGACCCGCAGACCAACGTCATCGACGTGCACATCAGCCGGCTGCGTTCGAAGATCGACAAGGGCTTCGACCGCCCGATGCTGCAGACCGTGCGCGGCGCGGGCTATCGGCTCGACGCGTAAGGCGGCCCTATGGCCGTGAAGCTGCCGCGCATCTTCCGGACCACGCCGTTCCGGCTGACGCTGCTGTTCCTGGCGCTGTTCGCCAGCGCGGCCTCGGCGTTCCTGGCCTACATCTACATCGCCACCGCCGGCGAGGCGACGCGGCGCACGGACCAGGAGATCCGGCGCGAGATGCGCTCCCTAGTCGACGTCTACGACCGCGCCGGCGTCGACGCCGTGAACCAGTCGCTGATCGAGCGGGCCGCCAGCGAGAAGCCGTTCCTTTACCTGCTGCTGACCAAGGACGGCCGGCGTATCTCGGGCTCGATCGAGGAGAGTCCGGTCGAGGGCTTCACCGGCGCACCGGCCAAGGCCACGTTCCAGGTCACCGACGTCGACGCCATGGGCCGCGAGGTGAAGCACCCTGCCCGCGGCCTGCAGGAGCAGCTCAAGGGCGGCGAGATCCTGTTCGTCGGCGCCGACGCCGGCGAGGACGAGGCCTACGTGGCCAAGATCGTCCGCGCGCTGCAGGCCGCCGGCCTGCTGGTCGTCCTCCTGGGCCTGGGCGGCGGGGTTCTGGTCAGCCGCAACGTCTCGCGCACCATGGTGAACCTGATCGACGTGGTGGAGCGGGTGCGCAACGGCGAACAGGGTGTGCGCGCGCGCGTCCGCGGCGCCCGCGACGAGTTCGACGAACTGGCCCAGGGGGTCAACGACATGCTCGACCGGCTGGAGAAGTCCATGGCCGGCCACAAGCACGCCGGCGACGCCATCGCCCACGACCTGCGCTCGCCGCTGACCCGCCTGCGCGCCCGGCTGGAGGCGGCCTACATCGACGTGGAAGCCGGCAAGGGCGACCCCGAGGAGGCGCTGGCCCAGGCCTTGACCGACACCGACGGCGTGCTGAAGACCTTCGGCGCGGTGCTGTCGATCGCCCGGCTGCAGGCGGCCGGCGCCGCGCCCAACCCGGTGATCTTCGACCCTGCTGAGCTGGGCGCCGACATGAGCGAGCTCTACGAGCCGTTCTGCGAGGAGAAGGACATCGACTTCTCCGCCGAGCTGGCCAAGGACCTGACCGT
>CBHTUE010000182.1:0-10466 GCA_966096115.1 uncultured Phenylobacterium sp. | reverse complement strand
AGCACGCACCTTTCGTGCCTTTTCGTGTCTTTCGTGGCCCCTAGCTCCGCCACCTCAGCGTCGCCGGCTCAACCGGGTTCACGAACGGCCGGCCTTCGCGGCGGCTGGCGAGCTGTTCGCGCTTCAGCGCCTGGTACCACTTGGCCTGGCGGTCGGCGTCGTCGATCCACATCAGGGTCGGGTCGTACTTCAGCCCCTGGTTCTGTAGCTGCACCATATCGCCATCCTGGCGCAGGAAGGTCTTCGCCCACACCGCGATCAGCGGCTTCAGCAGCGTGAACGCCGGGTGGTCCGACCAGGCGATCTGGGTCACCTGGGTGCGGCCTTCGTCGATCGGCGTCAGGCAGGTGAGCGACAGAACCTGGCGCCGGCCCACCGTCACATGCTCCCACCGCAGGCCCGGCAGGCGGAAGACGATCTCGGTCGAGGGCCGGCCGCCCAGCACCGCATAGGCGCGGCTGTTCTTCGACGGCGTGTGGCGGACCATCGCGAAGCCCTGCTCGCGCGGCTCGAAGCGCTTTTCCTTGTCGTGCTCGCTACCCGAGGTGCGCCACCACCACTGGCGGTGCACGTAGGGCCCGTGCGCCGGGTCCATCAGGCCCACGACCGCCTGGTCGATGTGGGCGTCGAACACCACCCGGTCGACCAGCTTCGGGCCGCCGCCGACCACGCCGGGGAACACCGGCGGCGGCTGGTCCGGCTCGCTGAGCGGCGTCGCGCCCATCCAGACGAAGACCAAGCCCTGGCTCTCGGCCACCGGGAAGCGGCGCACGCGCACCCGGCTCACGTCCATCGCCTGGTCGGCGGTCAGCGACGGGATCGCCGCGCAGGCCCCGTCCGCCCCGAACCGCCAGCCGTGGTACGGGCACTGCACCGTCTCCACGCCCTGGGCGTCGCGGTGGAAACCGCCGGCCGACAGCGGCGCGGCCCGGTGCGGGCAGACGTCGCGCAGGGCGAAAACCTCGCCGCCCCTCGATCGCCCCAGCATCACCGGCTCGCCCAGCATCTCTACGCGCTGCAGCTTGCCGGGTTTCAGGTCGCCGGAGAGCGCGGCCACATACCAGGCGTCGGTCAGGAACCCCTGGCCGAACCGGGCTTCCGACCGGGCGGTGCGGGTTTCGCCGTCAGGCATCGCGGCGGCTGGATCGGGCGGCGGACATGCGGGCGTTCAGTGCCTCCAATCGCGCGCCCATGCAACGCGGGGCGGGGACGAAGGGTCCCTTGAACCCTGTCTGCGGCGATAGCGTGACGGTGGCCGCGCCTTCGAGCGCGGAGAGCCCGTCTCGCGGACCCTTTCTCTTCCGAACGTCATGGCCGGGCTTGTCCCGGCCACCCATAAACGCAGGCGGACGGAGGGTGCGCACGGCGACCGAACGCGAACCTGGCGAGGCCGGCGTCTATGGGTCCCCGGGACAAGCCCGGGGATGACGATCAGGGGAGAGGGCCGTCTGCTCGCCTACTTCGCCCCGGTGAACGCCTTCACCAGGTCGAACAGGTAGTCCCGTCCATCGTACAGCGAGGCCACGCGCATGCGCTCGTTCAGGCCGTGGGCGCCGTTGCCGTCGGGGTCGCCGAAGATGCCGGGCACGCCGTAGACCGCCATCTTGATCTGCCCGAAGTAGACCGCGTCGCTGGCCCCCGCCGCCACCGCCGGCACCAGGGGCACGCCGGGGAAGTGCTTCGCCGCCACCGTGCGCATCGGGCCCAGCACCTTCTCGTCCATCGGCGGCGGCACGGCGATCGGCTTGTCGGCGTGGGTCGCCTCGATGGTCACGGCCGGGTCGCCGATCACCTTGATCAGCGTCTGGCGCGTCTCCTCGATGCCCTCGCCCATGAAGATGCGGCAGTTGACGTTGGCCGTCGCGCGCTGGGGCAGGGCGTTGGGCGCATGGCCGGCGGCCAGCTGGGTGGCCACGCAGTTGGTGTGCAGGATGGCGTTGATGCTGGGATCGGTGGAGGCGACCTTGGCCGCCTCGGCGTCGGCCGGATTGGTCATCAGCTTCTGCAGCGCCAGGCCGGCGGCGTCGCCGCGCGCCACGCGCGGGGCGAACGAGGCCTTCGTCGCGTCGGTGAACTTCACCGGGAAGGTGTAGCCGCGGATCTTGGTGAGCGCGTCCGCCAGTTGGTAGATCGCGTTGTCGGGGCGCGGCCGCGAGGAGTGGCCGCCCGGGTTGGTCACCGTCAGCTTGAAGTCCTGGTAGGCCTTCTCGCCGGCCTGCACGAACAGCGCCTCGCGCTTGCCGGCGGTGTCCAGCCGCCCGCCGCCGCCCTCGTTGAGGCCGAAGTCGGCGCGCACCAGCTCGGGCCGGTTCTTGGCCAGCCAGTCGGCGCCGTTGAACGCCTGGTCGCTCTCCTCGCCGCAGGTCAGGGCCAGTTTGATGGTCTTCTTCGGCGGCGCCTTGGCCTGCTTCAGCCGGATCATGGTATCGACCCAGACGGCGTCCAGGCCCTTCATGTCGGCGGTGCCGCGGCCGTAGAAGTAGCCGCCTTCCTCGATCAGGGTGAAGGGATCGCGCGTCCAGTCCTCGCGCCGCGCTTCCACGACATCGATGTGCCCCAGCAAGAGAAGCGCCCCGGCCTTCGGGTCCGAGCCCTGCAGGATGGCGACCACGCCGCCCTCCTTCGGATGCTCCGGCACGCTGTAGTAGGTGAGGTCGCTGTCCGCGAACCCGGCCGCCTTCAGCCGCGCGCCCATCTTGGCGGCCAGCGCGGTGCAGTCACCGGCCGACAGCGTGGTGTTGGTCTCCACCAGCTCCTTGTAGATCGCCCGGAACGCCTGCTGGTCCGGCCGCGACCCTGGCGCCTGAGCCTGCGCGGCCCCCGCCGCCGCCCCCGTAGCCGCCAGGGCCAACCCGACCAGTCCCGCCGTCAAGCCACGCATGCCAATTCCCCGAAGCACTTGAGGGCGGCAATCAAGCATGGCGGGGGGCAGGGCGGAAGTCGTCCTCCTCTCCCTACCCTCTCCCTCTCTTCGCGCCTGCGGCGCTCGGGGGAGAGTAGGGTTCAGATCGCCGCGGCGGTGAGGTCCGGCGGGGCCGCCTCGCAGTGCGCGAACGCCTCGGAGATCTCGGCCAGCAGGGCGCCGGGCGAGATCGGCTTGCCGACCACGCCGTCCATGCCGGCGTCCAGGTAGGATTGGCGCTGGTGGGCCAGCACGTTGGCGGTCAGGGCCACGATCGGCGTCACCGCCGCCTGGCCGCCCAGGGCGCGCACGCGGCGCGCCGCCTCGAGCCCGTCGATGCCGGGCATCTGGATGTCCATCAGGATCAGGTCGAAGCCGCCGCGCGCCGCCGCCTCGACGCCCAGGTAGCCGTCGGCCGCGGTCTCCACCGAGGCGCCCAGGTTCTCGAGCAGCTTGGTGGCGATCAGCCGGTTGGTGGCGTTGTCCTCGACCACCAGCACGCGCAGGCCCTCCAGCACGCTGTCGCTGAGCTCGGCCGCCTCGACTGTCGCCTGCGCCGCCTCGGCGCGCGCCTCGAACCAGAATGTCGAGCCTTCACCCTCGCGGGAGGTGAAGCCCACCTGGCCGTTCATCATCTCGGCCAGCCGCCGCGTGATCGCCAGGCCCAGGCCGGATCCGCCGAACTTGCGCGTCGTCGAGGCGTCGCCCTGGTTGAACCGCTGGAACAGCCGCGACTGGGCTTCGGCCGGGATGCCGACCCCCGTGTCCTCGACCTCGAAGCGCAGCAAACCTGGCTCCGGCGAGCGGCAACGCACCGCCACGTGGCCCTTCTCGGTGAACTTCACCGCATTGCCGATCAGGTTGAACAGGGCCTGGCGCAGCCGCACCGGGTCCGAGCGCACCCATTCGACGCCGCAGTCGGTATCCACCACCACCTGCAGGCCCTTGGCGTTGGCCTGCGGCTCCAGCAGGCGCACCACTCCGCGCAGCAGGTCGCAGGGACTGACCGGCTCGCTGGCCAGCTCGAGCCGTCCGGCCTCGATCTTGGAGAAGTCGATGACGTCGTTCAGCAGCTCCGCCAGCATGGCGCCGCAGTTCAGCGCCTCGTGCAGCAGGTCGCGGCCGTCGTCGCTGAGCCGTTCGTTCTTCAGCAGATGCAGCACGCCCATCACGCCGTTCATCGGCGTGCGGATCTCGTGGCTCATGTTGGCCAGGAACGCGGCCTTGGCCTCGCCGGCCGCCTCGGCGGCGCGCTGCGCCTCCTTCAGCGCGATCTCCTGGCGCTTGTGGGCGTCGCAGTCCTGGATCAGGCCCACCGCCTTCAGCCAGCGGCCGCCCTTGCTGACCATCAGGTGATGGAAGATCCGCACCCACCGCTCGGTCCCGTCGGGGCGGATGATGCGCGCCTCGAAGTACTCGCCCGACCGCTTGGCGCCATGGTGCAGGTCGTGGAACGCGGCGCGCACGTGGTCCAGGTCGTCGGGGTGGAAGCCCGGATAGCGCAGCTGCGTCGCCTCGTCGTAGGTCGAGTTCCGCTGGCCGGTGATCCGCTCGAACTCGGGCGAGCACCAGAAGGTCTGCTTGACGTGGTCGATCTCGTAGACGCCGGCCTCGGCGGCCTGCATGGCCAGGTTCAGGCGGTGCGCATTGGCGGCGACCTCGCGCTGCGCCTTCTTCATCTGCCGTTCGCCGCGCCGGGCGGCGTCGCGGGCGTGGGCCAGTTCGGTGATGTCTTCCGAGATGCCCTTCAGCGCATAGACGCCGTTCTCGCGAGGCTCGGTGCGCACGGTGGCGCGCACGACCTTCCAGCTGTCGCCGGCCCGGACGCGGTGCTCGAACTGGCTGGGTTCGCCGGTGCGCACCGCGTGCATGAACCGGTCGCCGACGTGGTCCGCCTCGCGAGGGTGCAGCTGGGCGTTGAAGTCCGCCGGCGTCTGGATGTCCTGAGACTCCAGGCCCAGCATGTTGGCCAGCTCGTCGGACCACTCGATGCGGTCTTCCAGCGGCTCGTAGATCCACATGCCGATGCCGGCCTGGGCGCCCAGCAGCTTGCGGGTTCGCCGGCCCTCCTCGATCTCGGCGCGATAGGCGACCTCGGCGGAGATGTCGCGCATCGTGCCGATGTGGTCGCCGCTCTCCATGACCTGCCGGCGCGCATGCACCCAGACCCAGTCGCCGCGCCCGTTGCGCAGGCGCACCTCGGCCTCGCTGGTGTCGCCGGGCTTCGAACGGTCGGCCCGGTCGCGGATGCCGGCGGTCTCGTCGGGATGGCAGAAGTCGAAGATGGATCGTCCGACCAGCTCGGCCGCGGACAGGCCGGTGAACTCGCACCACGCGCGGTTGATCTGCTGCAGCGTGCCGTCGCGGGCGACGACCTGCATCAGGTCCCGGCTGTTGTCGAACAGCCACTGCGCCATCGCAGCTTTGTCGGCGGCGCCTTTTGCGCTCTTCCGGCTCATCAATTCCCCCGCGTAAGCGGTGAGGAAATAGCCCTGACGTGTAAATTTAGTGTTGGACGAACAGGGTTCCTCTCCCTCTCCGCTTCGCGGGGGGAGCGGGGATCAGAACGCGCTCTCGCCGGTGATCGCGCGGCCCAGGATCAGCGCATGGACGTCGTGGGCGCCTTCGTAGGTGTTCACGGTCTCCAGGTTCATCGCGTGGCGCATCACGTGGTACTCGCCGGAGATGCCGTTGCCGCCGTGCATGTCGCGGGCGACCCGGGCGATATCCAGCGCCTTGCCGCAGTTGTTGCGCTTCAACATCGAGATCGCCTCCGGCACCCAGGCGCCCTCGTCGATCAGCCGGCCCAGCGCCAGCGCGCCCTCGAAGCCCAACGCGATCTCGGTCGACATGTCGGCCAGCTTCTTCTGCACCAGCTGCCGCGAGCCCAGGGTGCGGCCGAACAGCGAACGGCTCGACACATAGTCTCGGCTGGCGTGCAGGCAGAACTCCGCCGCGCCCATCGCGCCCCAGGCGATCCCGTAGCGCGCCTTGTTCAGGCACGAGAACGGCCCGCGCAGGCCCTCGACGTTGGGCAGCATGGCGTCGTCGGCGACGAACACGTCGGTCAGCGAGATCTCGCCGGTCACCGAGGCGCGCAGCGAGAGCTTCCCCTCGATCTTCGGCGTCTCCAGGCCCTTGGTCCCGCGGTCCACCAGGAAGCCGCGGATCTTGCCGTCCAGCTTGGCCCAGACCAGGCAGACGTCGCTCACCGGCGAATTGGTGATCCACATCTTCGCGCCGTTCAGCACGTAGCCGCCGTCGACCTTCTTGGCGACCGTGCGCATCGAGGCCGGGTCCGAGCCGCCGTCCGGCTCGGTCAGGCCGAAGCAGCCGATGATCTTCCCCGCCGCCATGCCGGGCAGGTACCTGCGCCGCTGCTCCTCCGAGCCGAACGCGAAGATCGGGTACATCACCAGCGACGACTGCACGCTCATCGCCGAGCGGTAGCCGCTGTCGATCGCCTCGATCTCGCGTGCGATCAGGCCGTAGGCCACATGGTTCACGCCGGCGCAGCCGTACTCTTCCGGCAGCGTCGGGCCGAGGAAGCCCAGCTCACCCATCTCGGTCATGATCTCGCGGTCGAACCGCTCCTCGGCGAAGGCCGAGACCACGCGGGGCAGGAGCTTGCCGCGGGCGTAGTCGCGCGCGGCGTCCCACACCATCCGCTCTTCCTCGGAGAGCCGCGAGGAGAGGTCCAGCGGGTCGTCCCAGCGGTAGGTCTTCTGGGGGGCGCCTGAATCGGCCGGCATCTGTAGCTCTCCCTATGAATCGGCGGCGGGCATACCGGACTTTCAGGTCCCGGTGTAGACGCCTTTGCGCTTCTCGCGGAACGAGGCCTGGGATTCCTTCACGTCGTTCTTGGCCCGCCTGGAGAACTCCAGCCCCATGCTCTCGTAGCGCAGGGCGTCGGCGAGGCCGGCGTCCTGGTTGTGCTGCAGCACCCGCTTGGACATCCGCAGCGCCAGCGGCGGCCACTGGGCCATGGACTCGGCATACTCGATGGCCGCGTCGATCAGCTCGTCCGCGCCGACCAGCCGGTTGATCAGCCCGATGCGCAGCGCCTCGTCGGCGCCCACCGCGCGGCTGGTGAAGATCATGTCGGCGGCGGCCGCATAGCCCACCACCCGAGGCAGGTACCAGCTGAGCCCCGAGTCCGGTGACAGGTTGCGCTCGATGAACACGCTCTTGAACCGGGCGTGCTCCGAGCCGATCCGCACGTCGCAGGCCAGCGCCGTCGACAGCCCCGCGCCCGCCGCCACGCCGTTGATCGCGCCGATCACCGGCTTGTCGAACTCGGCCCACATGGTCGCCCATTTGCCGACCCAGCCATGCTCGTCGATCTTCTCGTTCTGGGTGCGCGGCTCGGGCGGGCCGCCCGCCGCCATCACGGCCGCTCCGGCCGCCAGGTCCGCGCCGGAACAGAAGCCGCGGCCCGCGCCGGTCAGCACCAGGGCGCGCAGGTCGTCATCGGCGCGCACGTCCTCCAGCACCTGGGCGATTTCGGCGCGCATGGCTGCCGACAGGGCGTTCAGCCGCTCCGGCTTGTTCAGGGTCAGGAGCGCGATCTGCCCCCGCCGCTCGAAGGCGATGTGCTCGAAGATCTGCGACCCGTCCGCCATTTGGCGTCCTCCCGTTTTCTCTCGTTGCGGGCACCCTAGCTCCTCCTCTCCCCCGAGCGAAGCGAGAGAGGGAGAGGGTAGGGAGAGGGTAGGGAGAGGGCGGCGCACGACGCGCCACATCCACTCTGTCTTCAGCCAAGACCCACCCTCGGCCGGCGGATGCCGGCTGCGGACAGAGCGATCGTGACGAACCGCGGAGCCGCCCTCTCCCTACCCTCTCCCTCTCGCTTCACTTCGTTTCGCGGGGGAGAGGAGATCGCCTTTTTTGCGACTAATTCGCATTGCCAAGGCTGAATCCCGCAATTAAGAACTACTCGCAACAAGTGCTGCGTGTGGAGAGTACGGGTGCGGCAGGGGTCTGTGGGGATCGTGGGCTATGCGCGGAAGCGCCCGGTACTGGCGACCATGGCCGGCGTCGCGGCGCTGGGCGCCTTCCAGCCGGCCCGCGCGGCCGACGCCGCCGCCATGACCACCGCCGACGCGGACGCCGCCACCCAGCTCTCGCCGATCGATGTCGAGGGCAAGCGCGGGGTGCTGGACCACGAGACCGTCGCCACCTCGCTGACCACCGTCCAGGACACGCCGCAGCAGATCAGCGTCATCGACGGCGCCCAGCTGAAGACCCAGGGCATCCAGACCCTGGAACAGGCCCTGCGCAACGTCCCCGGCATCACCGTGGCGATCGGCGAGGGCGGCACGCTCTCGGGCGACCAGTTCAAGATCCGCGGCTTCGATTCCAAGGACGACGTCTACATCGACGGCCTGCGCGACTTCGGCGCCTACACCCGGGACAGCTTCAACTACGAAGAGGTGCAGGTCCTGAAGGGCCCGTCCGGCGCCATGTTCGGCCGCGGCACCACCGGCGGGGCGATCAACACCGTCTCCAAGCGCCCGCGGCTCGAGGACTTCGCCAGCGTCGACGCCTACGTCGGCAACGGTGACTACTATCGCGGCCTGGCTGACATCAACCACCGGTTCGGCGAGACCACGGCGGCGCGCCTCACCCTGATGGGCAATGACACCGGCGTCGTCGACCGCGACATGATCTATTCGCGGCGCTGGGGCGCGGCGCTGACCGTCGCCACGGGCCTCGGGACCGATACGACCGCCTCGGTCAGCTACCTGCACCAGCAGTTTCACGGCCGGCCCGACTACGGCATCATCATCGTCCAGCGTCCGGGCGAGATCATCGCCAAGCCGGCCACCGAGTACGACGTCGGCGTCGACCGCTCGAACTTCCTGGGCTTCAGGAACGACGTCGACCGCGGCGACGTCGACATCCTGACCTTGCGCCTGAGCCACCGGGTCAACGACAAGGTCACCCTGACCTCGGACACCCGCTACGGCGCCTATTCCCGCTACTTCCAGTACTCGACGCTGGACCAGTGCAACGCCCCGTGCCCGGCCAACCTGTTCGACGGCAATCCGGCCACCGAGGCCTTCGGCGGCATCGGCGGCTCCAGCCCCTACGACGCCGACTCCTGGGGCCTCCAGAACATCTCCACCGCCCGCATCGACTATGACGTCGGGTCCCTAAAGAACCAGCTGATCTTCGGAGTCGACCTCTCGCGCCAGCAGAACGACCGCCAGTACTTCGCCTACACCCTGCCGGCGGGCATCACGACGCGGCCGGCCATCCCGCACCCGATCGTCAATCCGAACCCGAACTTCCCGGCGGGCTACGGCCTGTTCCGCCCGGCGCCGGGGGCGAACCTGATCTGCCCGGCGACCGGCAACTGCACGACCAACGTCAACGGGGCGACGGTGTTCGCGAACGTGGCCGGGACCGGCGTCCTGAAGAGCCGCGGGGAGTCCACCGACGCCGGCGTCTTCTTCACCGACCGGCTGTTCGTCACCGATCAGCTGTCGATCATCGGCAGCCTGCGCCTGGACCGCTACACCGCCAGGCTGGACAGCCTGCTCTACAGCGGCGTGGAATCGCCGCTGGGCGGCCTGAAGGTGAAGTCGACCCTGAAGAGCCCGCGCGTCAGCGTGGTGTTCGAGCCTGCGGCCGACCAGACCTTCTACGCCTCCTGGGGGCGCTCGGAGACGCCGCAGGGCACCTCGGTGGTCGGCGCCGGCGGCGCCGCGGTCACCGTCGCGGCCCGCGACCTGGACCCGGAAGTCTCCCGGATCCTCGAGGCGGGCGCCAAGGTGGGCGTCCCAGGCACGGGGCTCTCGGCCAGCGTCTCGATCTTCGACATCAGGAAGGACAACGCCCTGCAGACCGACCCCGCCACCGGGTTCCTGCAGGTCCAGTCGGGCGAGAAGCAGGAGGTCAAGGGGATCGAGCTGGGCCTCACCGGGCGGCTGACGCCCCAGTGGACCCTGACCGCCGGCTACGCCTACCTGGATGCGCAGATCAAGCAGTCGTTCTCCAACTGCGTCGTCCCCACGGCCACCACCGGCACGCCCACCAACATCGTCTGCCCGGTGGGCGTGACCGCGGCGATCCCGGTGCGCAACACCATCGCCATCGGCCACCAGGTGATCTTCGTGCCGAAGCACTCGGCCTCGTTCTATACGAACTACGACGCCTCGGACTGGCTGGAGGGCCTCAGCTTCGGCGGCGACGTCACCTACCAGTCCCGGCAGAACGTCGTGTACGCCGGCCGCTCGGTCAGCTTCGCGGACCGCGCGACGCTGACGCCCACCCGGCTCGGCGTCGTGCCGGAGAACCTCACGCTCGACGCCTTCGCGTCCTACCGCACCGGGCCGTACCGTTTCAGCGTGAACCTCTACAACCTCACCAATCGGCTGAACTACAGCCAGGTGTTCGGCAACCGGGCGACGCCGGCGGCCGGGCGCACGGTGATCCTGGCGGTGGGCGCTACGTTCTGATGTCGCCAGGACAGGGCCCGGAATACCAATATCGTCCCTGTTGTAGGGGTCCAGACCCCCGACCCGGTCGCCGCATGCCGCGACCGGCAGGCCCAGGCGCC
>CBHTUE010000181.1:0-10520 GCA_966096115.1 uncultured Phenylobacterium sp. | reverse complement strand
GGGGATGACGATTAATTTTATAATTCAACGATTTGGTTCAAACCCGGATCGCGCCGGCGGCCAGGCGGTCGAACACCGACTTGGTCAGCTTCACATAGCCCCGCTTGGGGTCGTGGAAGAACATGGCGCCCTTGATCTTCGCCGGGTCGTAGCCGTCGCTCACCAGGTCGAGCTTGCGCACCTTGAAGGTGCCGGTGGCGTCCAGCTTGGGCATCAGGCGCACGAACAGCGGCTGGGCGTAGGCGGGCAGTTCGCGGGCCACGTGCTCGCCGAACGCCTTGGGGTCGAAGGCGCCCGAGGGCACGATGGCCGCCATGCCGGCGCGCCCGTCGGCGCCGTCCACCGTCACGCCGTAGACCGTGGCTTGGTCTACGCCGGGGAAGGCCTGCAGGCGCTCGGCCACCTCGTTGGTCGAGACGTTCTCGCCCTTCCAGCGGAAGGTGTCGCCGATCCGGTCGACGAAGTAGAAGTACCCCTCGGCGTCCATCTTCATCAGGTCGCCGGTGGCGAACCAGCCGTCGCCGCGCTCCAGCACGTCGCGCAGCACCTTCTTCTCGGACGCCGCCTTGTCGAGATAGCCGGAGAATTCGGTGCGCGCGTCGGCGCCGTTGATCTGGCCGATGCACTCGCCAACCTGGCCGGGGCCGCACTCGATGCACAGGCCGTCGGGGCCCCGGACCACCGCCTCGGCCTCCACGTCGTACTGCACCAGCCGCACGTTGAACCGCTTGCGCAGCCACTTGGGCGCCCGGCCGATCGCCCCCTCCTTGCCGTCGAAGTTGAACATCGAGACGTTGCCCTCGGTCGACCCGTAGAACTCGAGGATCTCCGGAATGCGAAACCGCGTTCGCATTGTCGGCCAGATGTCCGGCCGAAGCCCGTTGCCGAAGGCCATCCGGATCTTGTGGCCGGTCTCGTAGTCGTCGTGCTCGTGGTTGACCAGGTAGCGGCAGAGCTCGCCGATGTAGACGAACATGGTGCAGCCCTGGTCGGTGATCTCCTTCCAGAAGTGGCTGGCCGAGAACCGCCGCCGCAGCACCACCGACCCCCCGTTCAGCAGCGCCGCGCCCAGGGCGCAGAGGCCGCCGGTGGCGTGGTAGAGCGGCAGCGCCACATAGATCCGGTCGGCCTTGGTCGCCCCCGTCGAGCCCGCGAAGCCGCGCATGTAGAGCTGGGCCCGCATGTGGGTGATCCGCGCGGCCTTGGGCATGCCGGTGGTGCCGGAGGTGTAGATCAGCAGCGCCGGGTCGGCGGCCGTCATGTCCTCCCGCACCGAGCGGTCGGGCGGCAGCTGGCTGCAGCTCTTCAGCGCCTGGACCAGGTCGCGCTGGTCGCCGTGCGCGGCGCCCAGCACCCACTGCTGCATCTGGCGTTCCAGCAGCGGCCGGGCCTGCTCGTAGACCGGCGAGGTCTCGGGATCGACGATGACGTGGTTGGCGCCTGAGATGTTCAGGCAGTGGGCCAGCTGCTGGCCGGCCAGCTGGTTGTTGATCAGCGCGGTGACCACCCCGACCTTGGACAGGCCGTACCAGACGGCGAAGTACTCCATCCGGTTGGGCATGAAGAGCGCCACCGTCTGGCCGCGGCGCAGGTTCAGCCCCTTGGCCCAGTGGGCGTAGCGGTTGGCCATGGCGTCCAGCTCGCCATAGGTGATCGTCTTGCCCTCGAAAGTCATCGCCGGGCGGGTGCGGTACGCCTCGACGGCCGCCTGGATGTCGTCACAGACCAGGTTGTCGCTGTCGCGGGCGATGGTCTTAACCCGCTTCAGCGTACGGTTCAGCCCCTGCCAGAAGCGCCAGTCGCGTTTGAGCCTGGCCTCGAGCCGCATCCCACCTCTCCAGTCGTGGGTGCAACTTGGCGAGCGCCGGTCACGCCGGTCAAGCGGCGCCGCAACAGACTTTTCAGGAGAACCGCTCCCAGGCCGCCTGCCGCGAGACGCCCAGTTGCTCGGCGATGGCCGCCCAGCTGATCTCCCGCGTGCGCAGCGTATCGACCAGCGACTGGAGGAAATTGCGGTTGGAATCGGTGGCGAAACTCACCGACGGCAGCAGTTCCAGGAGCTCGTCCGTCGGCCGTTCCAGCGGCTTGAACCCCGAGTACGCCGGCCCCGTCGGCGGCTCCCCGGCGAGGATCTTGTCGCAGAGCCCCACGCACTCGCTGCAGATGAAGCAGCCGGGCCCGGCGATCAGCGCCTTCACCTTGTGCTGCGATTTTCCGCAGAACGAGCAGTGCATCACCTTCGGCAGCTTCAGGCCCAGGGTGCGCTCGGCCTTCTTGCGGGCCTTGGCCTCGGCCTTCGGATCGTTGAGGGGCTTCTCGGACATGCGCGCCTCCCTGGCGTCAGGTTTATCCTGACTGTCAGGGTATTCTTGACATTCGATCTGTCAAGTTATCCCTGACAGATCGAATGTGGCCGAGGTGCGTCGCCAATGGGGGCGCAATTTGTCAGTCTATTTTTCAGCACCCAAGTAATCCTAAGCTCGACCTCAGTGATCAGCCTTGCTGGTCGAGCTTAAATCGGGAACCATCAGGTCATAGTCTCGTTTGACCCCTCCGAGACATCCTGGAGGGATCAGTCATGACCACCGACTTCAACAGCCGTGAGCCGGAAATCACCCCCAACGGCGCGGACGCGCCGCTGTTCGCCGCCCAGCCGGTCTGGGACCGCAACCGCAAGCGCCGCGGCTTCGGCGGCCGCAAGACCGCCGCGCCGGCTCCGTCGGTCGCCGCGCCCGAGCCGCGCACCTTCGCCCGCGAAGAACCGGCGATGACGTTCGACCGCGCCATCGACGAGCCAATGGAGCGCCCGATGAGCGCCCCCATCGACCGCCCGGCGACCGTGACCAACAGCACGATGGCCGCGCCCCTGGCTACCGCTCCCCTGGCCGCCGACGAACCGCTGGCCGCCCCGATCGGCCGGCCCGTGCGCACCACCCGCGCCAAGGCGTCGTCCGGCGCCTCCCCGGCCGTGATCGCCGGCGGCGTGGCGGCGCTGCTCGTGATCGGCGCCGGCGGCTGGTACCTGTCGCGACCGCACGACGGCGTGCCGGAACTGGCGCCCGGCCAGCCGACCACCAGCGAGGTGGCCGCCGCGCCCCTGACGCCCGAACCCGGCGGTGTCGACGTGGCCACCAACACCCTGCCGCAGCGCACCGCTCCGGCGGCCACGGCGGCGCCTGCCCCGCGCCGGGTCGCCCAGCAAACTCGGGTCCGCCCGGCCGCCCGCGCCGCCGCGCCCGCCGCCGAGGGTTCCGGCTCCAACGCCAGCGCCGTGCTGCCGGATGGTCCGCGGCCCTATTCGTCGGTCAATCCGGCGGCAGCGCCCACGCAGGTAACCCCGGCCGCCCCGCCGCCGGTCGAGACCGCGCCCCCGGCCGCGGTTCCGCAGACCCCGCCGGTCCAGACGCCTGAGCCCGCGGCTCCGGCCCCGACGGAAACCCCGCCGTCGGCCTAACGATCCGTTGGGACGAGAGGAGAGGGACGGCGCCTGGCGCCGTCCTTTTTCACGTCAGCCCCCTCTTTCGCTTAACCCTCGGGCGGGATCGCGATCAGCTCGATTTCGAACAGCAGCGCGCTGCCCGGCGGGATCGGGTCGCGGTTGCGGTCGCCGTAGCCGATCGACGCCGGGATCACGAACTCCCAGACCTCGCCCACGCGCATCATCGGCACGCCCTCCTGCCAGCCCTTGATCAGCCGATCGAGCGGGAAGGTGGCGGGCTCGTTGCGCGCCCGCGAGCTGTCGAACACCCGCCCGTCGATGAACCGGCCGACATAGTGGATGGTCACAACCGCCCCCGGAGCCGGCTTGGGCGCCGAGGCCTTGGCGGCCTTGACGCGGTGGTACTGGAGCCCGCTCTCGGTGGTGGTCCATCCCGGTCGCGCGGCCGACCAGGCGAGGTAGGCGGCCTGGCCCTGCTCCCACTGTTCCTGCGGTGTACCGGTATAGTGGACCGGCGCGACCGGCACGGGGGCCGGCTTCGGCGTCATCATCGCGCAGCCTCCGAGGGCGAAGATCAAAGGGACTACGGCGGCGAGGCGAGCGGTCATGGGCTTTCCGGAATCGAAGGTCCTTCGGCTTCGTACGGCGCCTTGGGGTTTGTGGCGACGCCCCACTGCGGTTAGGCAACCTGCATGCTGACCCTGCACGGACCGGAGCTTCGGGAGCGGATGGCCGCCAACATGGCCGCTTTCCCACGCCGCGAGATCGACCCGGACGGGCTGCGCCTGGCGGCGGTGGCGATCGTGATCTCGCCGCACCGCAAGAAGCCCACGTTCCTGCTGACCCGCCGCGCGCTGACCATGCGCCGCAACGCCGGCAACTTCGCCCTGCCCGGCGGCAACTTCGAGCCCGGCGAGGACGCCGTGGAGGCCGCCGTGCGCGAGGCAGGGGAGGAGCTGGGCGTGCGGATCGAACGCGGCGCGGCGCTGGGCCTGCTGGACGACTTCAGGACCCTGGGCGGGCATCGTGTGACCCCGGTCGTGTTCTGGTCGCCCGAGCCGCTGCGGCTCACGCCCGATCCGATCGAGGTGCACGCGGTCTGGCGCATCGCGCTGGCCGACCTGGACCATCCACACTCGCCGCGACGGTTGCCGCGCGAGGGCGGCGGCGATCCGATCCTGCAGATGTACGCCGGCGGCAAATGGATCAACGCGCCGACGGCGGCCTGGCTCTACCAGTTCCGCGAGGTGGCGCTGCACGGGCGCGAGACGCGGCTGGACGGGGTCGGCCAGCCGGAATGGACGCGCGGCTAGGCGCCATGGCGGAGGATGCGACCAGCGTCTTCCTGGTCACCCTCGAGGGGGTCGAGGCCGGCGACGCCCTGACGGTGCTGGCCTTCGTCAGCGCCGAGACCGGCGAGGCGGCCGAGGCCGCGGCGGTGGCGGAACTGCTCGGGTTCGGCTGGTCGGACGTGCGCGCGCTGCGGCATGGCGAGGTGATCGATGCGGCCGCCCTGCCCGACGACTTCCGCGAGGCCATGGACCAGGCGCTGAAGTTCGGCAGCGGCCTGATCATCTACGAGACGCCCTAGCCGCCGTTTCTCTCAGCCGGCCCCTTGGCGGCACGCCCGTAAACCGCCATGTCCCGAGCCTGACAACAAACACGTCTTCGGGAGGCGATACCCATGTCCAACATTCCTTCGAGCGGTCTGCAGCTGCGTTCGATCATCACGTCCGGCGGCCAACTTGAGCTGTCGCTGGCCGAGGTCCCCGTGGCCGCGCCGTCCGGCGACGAGATCCTGGTCAAGGTCGAGGCCTCGCCGCTGAACCCATCGGACCTGGGGCTGCTACTGGGCGCGGCCGACGTCACCACCGCCAAGTCGTCGGGCGGCAAGACCACCGCCACCGTGCCGCCGGCGCTCATGCGGGCCATGGCCGGCCGCCTCGACCAGTCGATGCCGGTCGGCAACGAGGGCGCGGGCACGGTGATCGCCGCCGGGCCGGGCGAAAAGGCCCAGGCGCTGGTCGGCAAGCGGGTCGCGATGCTGGGCGGGGCGATGTACGCCCAGTACCGCACGCTGAACGCCGGCGACGTGCTGACCCTGCCGGCCGACGCCAGCGCCGCGGACGGCGCTTCTTGCTTCGTCAATCCGCTGACGGCGCTGGGCATGGTCGAGACCATGAAGCTGGAGGGGCACACCGCCCTGATCCACACCGCGGCGGCCTCCAACCTGGGCCAGATGCTGCAGAAGATCTGCCTGAAGGACGGCGTGGACCTGGTGAACATCGTCCGCAGCGCCGAGCAGGCGAAGATCCTGACGGACATCGGCGCCAAGTACGTCCTCGACTCCACCTCGGCGACCTTCATGGAAGACCTGGTGGCGGCGCTGTCGGCCACCAACGCCACCCTGGCCTTCGACGCCATCGGCGGCGGCAAGCTGGCCAGCCAGATCCTCTCGGCCATGGAACAGGCCCAGGCCTCGAAGGGCGGCGCCTACAGCCGCTACGGCTCGACCACCCACAAGCAGCTCTACATCTACGGCGGTCTCAATACGGGACCCACCGAACTGCAGCGCGCCTACGGCATGTACTGGGGCCTTGGCGGGTGGCTGCTTACCGGCTTCCTGATCAAGATCGGGGCGGAAGCGGCCCAGAAGCTGCGCCAGCGGGTGCTCGACGAACTGAAGACCACCTTCGCCAGCCACTACACCGCGCAGATCTCGCTGGAAGAGGCGCTGCAGCCCGAGGTGATCGCCGCCTACAACAGGAAGACCACCGGCGAGAAGTACCTGATCGTTCCCAGCAAGGGACATTGACCGGCGGGCAAAGAAAAAGGCCGGCGGGACACTGGAGGGAACCGGCCGGCCTTGAAGTTCTGTTGGCGGGGGAGCCGTCCCGCAATGGGATCGCGGATCGGCTCCTGAGCCTTCTGTTTCAGGAAACGTGCCAGGTTTCGCGGCCCGGATCGGGACGCCGCCGCTTGTTTGCCGCTTTCCGTTCCTACATAGCGCCTGCCGCTGGGGACTGCGTATTTGGCCCTGGCGGTTAGGCGGCCTCCGTTCGCGCAAGCGGCCGGGGGCCGTCTTCGCTCAGGCGACCTTGACCGCCGACGCCTGCGGCGTCTCGGCCAGGAAAGCCAGGCCGTCCTCGAAATCCAGGAAGATGTCCATCAGCTCCTCAGGGCTCACCGCCCCTGGCCGGTTCCTCGGGAAGCGGTAGCGCCAGAAGCTGAGGATGTGCTGCACCGCCCCGGTCTGCTCGCCCAGGTCCATGAACATGGCCGGCGCCGACAGCAGGAAATCGCGAAACGCCACCGGCTGGCCGTCTAGCGTGAGCGAGCGGTAGGCCTTGTCGTAGACCGCCAGCATCGCATTGACGCTCTCCAGGGTCCGGGTGACCGCCCCTTCGAGGCGGGGTTTCGCGTCGGGCAGGTAGCGGGCGGTGTCCGGCGTCTGCGGACCGCGCGGGTAGCACTTGGCCAGTTCGACCAGCACCTCGCTCAGTTGCGGCGTCAGCTCCGACAGCACCCATTTGTAGTAGAGGAAGCCGCGCCAGCAGAAGACGCCGTCCTGGTAGTCCTTGTCCGAGAGCTTCAGCGTTTCCTTCAGCGCCAGGAAACTGTCGTCGACCGAGTTGGACAGCAGCTTGTCCACCAGCTTCGCCGTCGCCTCGCGTCCGCCGCTCTCCCCGGCCGACAGCGTGACCAGGGCCATCACCTCCTGCCGCACGAACTCGTACATCCGCATGATGTCGGCGTCGGTGATCGCGAAGTAGGCGCGGGCGGGTTCGAAGCCGTTTCGCTTCAGGTGCTCGCGCAGCAGGAACGGGTCCAGCGACGGCAGCTCGTCGATCAGGTCGAGGATATGCCGGTCCGGCGTGCCGGGCGCCACCATATGGCCGAACATCTGCTCGGCGGCGGCGTCGAAGTCCTTCTGGCCCACCATCAGGAAGCGGGCGCCGCAGCGCAGGTCGGCGCCGTCCATCGGCACCATGATCTTGGTGACCGTCGATACCGGCTTGGCGAACATCTCGCGCTCGTGCGGACGCACGCGGTGCTTGACCAGGATGCCGTGGTTCAGGAGTCGGTTCTGGAAGAACGGCTTGGCCGAGAGCGAGGCGTCGTCGGCAAGTTTGCGGTGCGTGGCGACGAGATTCAGCACCCGGGCGGTCGAGGCCGACTGCTCCAGGGCGATGAGGCTTCGAACGGTGCGGTCTGGCGGGGCCACGGCGGCGGTCTCGATTCGGCGTTTCAAGGCTGCGTCGAGACGGATCCCCCCCGGGTCGGCGCTGGCGGCAGGGTGCGCCCGGAACTGAAAAGAACGTCCTAATGACCCTGCGGCGCGCCGTCGCGCTCTTGCGTGACCCGCGGTCAAGAGCCTCCAATGCCGCAAAACGCGTCGGAGGAAGCCCATGAAGATCGACCTCCTGTCCCCGTCCAGCTTCGCCACGGGCCAGCCGCACAACCAGTTCGACTGGCTGCGGGAGAACGCCCCGGTCCGCTGGCACGACGAGCCGAACGGCAAGGGTTTCTGGGCGGTGACGCGACATGCCGACGTCTGGGCGGTGGATCGCGACTTCCAGACCTATTCGTCCGAACCCACCATCATGATCACCGACCCGCTGGCCGACGCCGGCTCGTTCGGGCCCTACAAGATGATGCTGATGATGGACCCGCCGGAGCACACCGGGTTCAGGAAGCTGATCCGCTCGGAGTTCACCGAGCCCTCGGCGCGGCTGCGGGGCGCGCGGATCCAGGAGCTGGCCAAGCAGATCGTCGACGCCGTCATCGACCGGGGCGAATGCGACTTCGTGAACGAGGTGGCCGGCGAGATGCCCTCGTTCGTGATCGCCGAGCTGATGGGCCTGCCGCTGGAGGACGGGCGCGAACTCTACAAGCTGACCGAGATCATCCACACCGCCCCGGAAGCCCAGGCGCCCGGCGCCGGCGGCCAGGCCGTGCTGAAGATGTTCGAATACGGCTCCAAGGTGATCGCAGAGAAGCGGGCCCGGCCCGGCGACGACCTGGCCTCCAAGCTGCTGGCCTGCGAGGTGGACGGCCGCAAGCTGGAGGACATGGAGTTCCTGCTGTTCTTCCTGCTGCTGGTCGACGCGGGCGGGGATACGACCCGCAACCTGCTGTCGGGCGGCCTGCTGGCGCTGATGGAGCATCCCGAGCAGTACGCCTGGCTGATGGCCGACCTGGACGGGCGGCTGCATACGGCGCGCGAGGAGATGCTGCGCTGGACCAGCCCGGTGATCTACATGCGCCGCACGGCCAAGCACGACGCCGAGCTGGCAGGCGAGAAGATCCGCGAAGGCGACAAGGTGGTCATGTACTTCGGCGCCGCCAACCGCGACCCCGCCGTGTTCGATCGGCCGGACGTGTTCGACCTCAGCCGGCCTGAGAACCCACACATCGCTTTCGGCACCGGCCCGCACGGCTGCCTGGGCCAGCACATCGCCCGCATCGAGATCGACGCCATGCTGCGCGAGGTGCTGACGCGGATGAAGGACTTCCAGCTGGCCGCGCCCGTGGAGTGGCTGCCCAGCAACTTCATCTCAGGGCCGAAGGTGATGCCGCTGAGGTTCCGGGCGGCGTAGCTCTCCCCTCCCCACTAAGGGAGGGAAGGTTGCTAGACCTCCAGCCGCCACGCATCCCCGTCCTGCACCACGTGCCCCGCGCACGGCGCGGCGAAATGCGTCCCGATCACCAGCGTCTTCGTCCCCGCCAGCGCCGTGTAGACCCGCCGCCGCGTCGCGGTGGAGGCGGCCTTGTCGAAGTCCACCTCGGCGGCCCAGTCCGGCCGCGCCATCTGGCAGGGGTGATGCGTGAAGTCGCCGGTGATCAGGGCGTCCTCGCCCTTGGACCGGATGCGGATCGAGACGTGGCCGGGCGTGTGGCCCAGGGTCGGCTCCAGGCTGATCTCCTCGCACACGCGGTGATCGGTCTCGACCAAGTCGACCAGGCCCGCCTCCCAGACCGGCCGCACGCTGTCCTGGAAGTAGGACGTCGACAGGTCCTCGCGACCCGCCTCCTCCGCCGCCCAGTGCTCGTACTCGGCGCGGCCGATCAGGTAGCGGGCGTTCGGGAAGGTCGGGACCCAGGCGTCGCCCACCTTCGTCGTGTTCCACCCGACGTGGTCGACATGCAGGTGGGTGCAGAGCACCGTGTCGATCGTCGCGGGCTCGAACCCGGCGGCCTTCAGGTCGTCCAGGAACGTCGTCTGCAGGTTCGACCAGTCGGCGACGTCGCGCTTGCGGTCATTGCCGATGCAGGTGTCGACGATGATCCGCCTGGTCGGTGTCTCCACCACCAGGGCGTGGATGCTCATCTTCAGCTTGCCGACCTCGTTGGCGAAGTGCGGCTGCAGCCACTCGATCTCGCGGATAGCGTCATAGGTCGCCTGGGGCAGCAGGAACCGCGTGCCGCCCACCGTCTCCATCTCCACGATCCGGGTGACCGTGACGTCGCCGACCTGCCACTTGAGCATCTCATCCTCCCGTTTCCGGGAGTTTGGCACGCGCTAGCGTTTCGCGGCGAGCGCCTTCGCCACCACCGGCGCCAGGCGCTCGGCGATGATCACCACGCCGCGGGCGTTGGGGTGGATGCCGTCGGGCTGCTTCAGCGCCGCGTTGCGGCCGACGCCCGCGATCAGGTCGGGGTACAGCGGGACGCCGCGGGCCTTGGCGATGCCGGAGAACATGGCGTTGAAGTCGCGGGCGTAGCCGCCGCCGATCTCGGACGGCGCGCCGATCCCGGCGATCAGCACGCCGATGCCCCGCGCCTGCAGCTTCTTGACGATGGTGTCGAGCGCGCTGCGCGACAGCTTGACGTCCTGCCCTTGCAGCAGGTCGTTGCCGCCCAGGGCGACGATGGTCAGGTCCGTGTCCTTGCGGACGCTGAAGTCCACGCGGCCGGCGCCGCCGGACAGCGTATCGCCCGAGACGCCGGCTCCGCGCACCACGTTCGCCACGCCCAGCTTCGCCAGCGCCACGTGCAGCTGGTTCGGCAGCGCCGCGGCGACCGGCAGGCCGTAGCCGGCGGTGATCGAGTCGCCCAGCATGGTGATGACCCTGGGCCG
>CBHTUE010000180.1:0-10555 GCA_966096115.1 uncultured Phenylobacterium sp. | reverse complement strand
GCCGTCTCGCCCAGCCAGGGCACGTGGGTGATCACCTCCTACAGCGTGGCCGAGGCGATCACCGTGCCGCTGACCGGCTGGCTGGCCCAGCGGTTCGGGCCGGGGCGGGTGTTCGCGGCGGGGATGGCCGGGTTCGGCCTGTTCTCGACGCTCTGCGGCCTCGCGCCCAGTTTCGAGATGCTGGTGGCGTTCCGCATCGCCCAGGGCCTGTGCGGCGGGCCGATCATGCCCATGTCGCAGACGCTGCTGCTGCACATCTTCCCGAAGGACAAGGGCCCCCAGGCCTTGGGCCTCTGGAGCATGACCACGGTCGTGGCCCCGATCGCCGGCCCGATCCTGGGCGGGCTGATCTCCGACAACATGCACTGGAGCTGGATCTTCTTCATCAACATCCCGGTCGCCGCCATCGTCGGGATCGTCGGCTACAGGATGCTGATCGCCCACGACACGGCCACCCGCCGCGTGCCGGTGGACTATGTGGGCCTGGGCCTGCTGGTGGTCTGGGTGGGCGCGATGCAGATCATGCTGGACCGGGGCAAGGAGCTGGACTGGTTCTCATCGCCGACCATCGTCGGGCTGGCGGTGGTGGCCGCCATCGGCTTCGTCGCCTTCCTGATCTGGGAGCTGACTTCCGACAATCCGGTGGTGAACCTGCGGATCTTCCGCCACCGCGGCTTCGTGGTGGGGGTGACGACGCTCAGTCTCACCTTCGGGGCCTTCTTCGCCAGCGTGGTGCTGATCCCGCTCTGGCTGCAGACCACCATGGGGTACACCGCCACCTGGGCCGGCTACGCGGGCTGCCTGAACGGCGTGCTGGCGGTGATCATGTCCCCGATCGTGGCCAAGATGATGGGCCGCTTCGACATCCGCCTCTTGGTGTCGTTCGGGGTGTTCTGGATGGCCGGCGTCGCGCTCTGGCGCGGCTTCTTCACCACCGACGTCACCTTCTGGGACATCGCCATTCCGCAGTTCGTGCTGGGCTTCGCGATGCCGTTCTTCTTCATCCCGACCACCAGCCTGTCGCTGTCGTCGGTATTGCCCGAGGAGACGGCCGCGGCCGCCGGCCTGCAGAATTTCCTGCGCACCACCTCGGCGGCTTTCGCCACCTCGATCATGACCACGGTCTGGGACAGCACCTCCAGCGCCAAGCGCTCGATCCTGGCCGGAAACCTGCCGGACCCGGCCCGCGCGCTGGGGGACATGACCAGCCACGGGATGTCGGTCGACCAGTCGTTGCGGGCGCTGGAGAACATGGTGCAGACCCAGGCGGTGATGATCTCGACGAACCAGATGTTCCTGGCCACCGCGGCGATCTTCGCCCTGGCCGCCAGCGTGATCTGGCTCGCGCCGAAGCCCAAGCGGATGGCCGCGCCGGGCGGCGGCCACTGAGGCCTGGACCTCAGCCCGGCCCGGCTAGCGCCCGACGCTGGTGTAGGCGAAGCCGCGGGCCAGCATGTCTGCGGGTTTATAGATGTTGCGCAGGTCAACCAGGACCGGCTTGTTCATCAGGAGCTTGATGCGGTCCAGGTCCAATGCCCGGAACTGGTCCCACTCGGTGATAATGACCAGTACGTCCGCCCCCTCGGCGACCGCATAGGGATCGTCCTTGAAGTCCACGTCGCGCAGCAGCTGGCGCGCTTCGTACCCCTCGGGGTCGAAGGCCTGAATCCTGGCGCCCTTGTCCTGCAGCGCCGGAATGATCGCCAGCGACGGCGCGTCGCGCATGTCGTCGGTGTTGGGCTTGAACGTCAGGCCCAGGATGCCGACCGTCTTGCCCTTCAGGTCGCCGTCCAGCGCCTTGACCACCTTGCGGGCCATGGCGCGCTTGCGCTCGTCGTTGACCTTGATGGTGGTCTCGACCAGTTCGATCGGCGATCCGGCGTCGCGGGCGGTGCGGACCAGGGCGATGGTGTCCTTCGGGAAGCACGAGCCGCCATAGCCGGGGCCGGCGTTCAGGAACTTGCCGCCGATGCGGCCGTCCAGGCCGATGCCCTTGGCCACCTGCTGCACGTCGGCGCCGACCGCCTCGCAGAGGTCGGCCATCTCGTTGATGTAGGTGATCTTCAGCGCCAGGAAGGCGTTGGCGGCGTACTTGATCAGCTCACTGGTTCGCCGGCTGGTGAACAGGATGGGCGTCTCGTTGAGGTACAGTGGGCGGTACAGCTCGCGCATCACCGCCTGGGCGCGTTCGTCCTGGGTGCCGACCACCACCCGGTCCGGGCGCTTGAAATCCTCGATCGCCGCGCCCTCGCGCAGGAATTCCGGGTTCGACACCACGACCACGTCGGCGTTCGGCCGCACGCGCTTGAAGATCGCCTCGATCTCGTCGCCGGTGCCGACCGGCACGGTGGACTTGGTGACCACCACGGTGAAGCCGTCGACCAGGCCGGCGATCTCCTCCGCCGCAGCGTAGACGTAGGACAGGTCCGCATAGCCGTCGCCGCGCCGCGACGGGGTGCCCACGCCGATGAACACCGCGTCGGCGTCGCGCACGGCGGCCGCGTCGGTGGAGAAGAACAGCCGCCCGGCCTTCACGTTCTGGGCGACCAGCAAGTCCAGCCCCGGCTCATAGATCGGGATGCCGCCGGCCCTCAGCTCGGCGATCTTGCCCGCGTCCTTGTCGATGCAGGTGACGGTATGGCCGAAGTCGGCGAAGCACGCCCCGCTGACCAGGCCCACATAGCCCGTCCCGATCATCGCCACGCGCATTCAGAACTCTCCCCGAAGGCTGCGCCTTTCACCATGCGGACGGGCGCGCCGCAACGGCACAGACGGTCCGCGCGCCAGCAATGTGGCGCCGCGGCGCTCAGATTTCCTGGTTGTAGGCGCCGACCTGAGGCCGCTTGGCCAGCCGTGGCTTCACTTCCTGGTGGAACAGCGCCCGCATGTCGTCCTCGGACTGCGTGCTCTCCACCACCACCACGATCTCCGGCTTGTTCGACGAGGCGCGCACCAGCACCCAGGACCCGTCCTCCAGGGCCACGCGCACGCCGTTGACGGTGATCAGGTCGACGATCTTCCGCCCCAGGAGGGTCCCACCGCCGTTGGCCAGCGCGGTGTATTCGGCCACCACGTCGTCGACCACGCCGTACTTCTCCTCGTCGGCGCAGTGCGGGCTCATGGTCAGGGAGGTGTAGGCGACGGGCAGGGCCTTCTTCAGGTCGCTCAGCTTCCGGCCCGGATTGCGGTCCAGCATCGCCAGGATCGCCGCCGCCGCCACCAGCCCGTCGTCATAGCCCCGGCCCAGCGGCGGGTTCATGAAGAAGTGGCCCGACTTCTCGAAGCCCGCCAGCGCGCCCAGTTCGGCGGTCTTGCGCTTGATGTAGCTGTGGCCGGTCTTCCAATAGACGGTCTTGGCCCCATTGGCCTTCAGCACCTCGTCGGTGGCGAACAGGCCGGTGGACTTCACGTCGACCACGAAGGTCGCGTCCTTGTGCAGCGCCGACAGGTCGCGGGCCAGCATCAGGCCGATCTTGTCGGCGAAGATCTCCTCGCCCTCATCGTCCACCACCCCGCAGCGGTCGCCGTCGCCGTCGAAGCCGAGGGCCAGGTCGGCGCCGTGCGTCTTCACCGCCTCCGCCATGGCATGCAGCATCACGCTGTCTTCCGGGTTCGGATTGTAGCGGGGGAAATTGTAGTCGAGCTCGCAGTCCATCTCGATGATGACCGCCACACCCATCTTGCCCAGGGCCTTGGGCGCAAAGGCGCCGGCGGTGCCGTTGCCACACGCGGCCACCACCGTGAGCGGGCGCTTCAGCTGCACGCGGGACGCGGCGTCCTCGATGTAGCGCTCGGCGACGCCGCCGATGTGCGCCACCGAGCCGTTCGGCCGCTGCGCCCACTTACCCTCCAGCACGATCTCCTTCAGGCGGCCCATCTCGTCGGGGCCGAAGGTGAGGGGACGCTGGGCGCCCATCTTCACGCCGGTCCAGCCGTTCTCGTTATGACTGGCGGTGACCATCGCCACGCAGGGCGCATCCAGGTCGAACTGCGCGAAGTAGGCCATCGGCGAGACGGCCAGGCCGATGTCCAGCACCTCGCAGCCGGCGGCGACCAGGCCGATGGTCAGCGCCTGCTTGATGCTGAGCGAATAGGACCGGTAGTCGTGCCCGACCACGATCCGGTTCTGGCCCATCTCGTGGATCAGCGTGCCTAGCCCCAGCCCCAGGGCCTGGATGCCCAGCAGGTTGATCTCCGGCCCGAAGAGCCAGCGCGCGTCGTATTCCCGGAACCCGGTGGCCTTCACCAGCGGGGCGTTCTCGTAGTCGAGGGTGTTGGGGACAAGATCGGCGCGGGGACGGGACAGCATGGTTACTCTCGGACGGCGGGGAGGCTCGTTGTTTAGACGCGCCATAGGGGGGAAGCCACCACCGAAGGCTTAACCGGCGAACACGTTCCGCCGGTTACATCACCCCGGCGCGCAGCAGGTCGTGGACGTGGAGGATGCCGACGGGCCGCTCGTCCTCGACGACGAACAGCACCGTCACCGCCGGCAGCGGGTCGCTCATCAGGGCCAGGGCCTGGCCCGCCAGGGTCGCGGGCGACACGGTCTTCTTGGGCCCCGGAGTCATCACCTCGCCGGCCGTGCGATCCAGCAGGCCGTCAATGTGGCGGCGCAGGTCGCCGTCGGTGATCGCGCCCACCAGCCGGCCGCCGGCATCGGTCACGCCGACGATCCCCCAGCGCTTCTCGGTCATCACCAGCAACGCTTGGCGCATGGGCGTTTCGCCGACAACAAGTGGCAATTCGCCGAGCCCGTGCATCAGATCGCCCGATGTGCGCAGCATAGCGCCCAGCTTGCCGCCGGGGTGCAGCACGCCGAAGTCCTGCGGCTTGAATCCCCGCCGCTGCAGCAACGCCACGGCCAGGGCGTCGCCCAGGGCCATCTGCAGGGTGGTCGAGGTGGTCGGCGCGTTGACCTCGTCGGCGGCCTCCGGCGCGTCGGGCAGCACCAGCACGGTCGCCGCGGCGCGGCCCAGCGCGCTGTCCGGCGCGGCGGTCAGCGCGATCAGCGGGATCGAGAACCGCTGGGCGTAGGCCAGGATGTCGGCCAGCTCCCGGGTCTCGCCCGTCTTGGAGAGCGCCAGGATCACGTCGCCGGCGCCGATCATGCCCAGGTCGCCGTGGCTGGCCTCGCTGGGGTGCACGAACATGGCGGCCGAGCCGGTGGACGCCAGCGTCGCGGCGATCTTCCGCGCCACGTGGCCCGACTTGCCCATGCCGGTGCAGACGATCCGGCCCCCGGCCGCGAACAGCGTCTCCACGGCCTCGGCGAAGGCGCCGTCCAGGCCGGCGGCCAAGCGACCGAGCGCCTCTGCCTCCGTCTCCAGCACGCGGCGGCCGACCGCGATGGTGTCTTCCCGGCTCGTCTCAGGGGCGCTCATTGGTGCGGCGCGATCGCGTCGTTCTGGATGGTGCGCACCGCCTCGCGGGCCTGGTCGAGGCGCTTCTGGGCGGCCTCGGTCTGGCGGCGCATGGCCGCCTGCATCTCGGCGGTGCGTTGCACGGGCTCATGTCCGAACGGCGCCGGCGAGCGGTCGCCCAGGCCCTGGGGCCAGACCAGCGCCAGCGCGACGGCCGCGATGGCGGCGACGCCCAGCAGCGGCAGGTAGAGGCGATCCAGCATCGCCCCGCTATAGCCCGCGCCGGGCCATCGGGGAAACCTTGACGCGCCCGCGGTTCATGCCCTAGCCGGACCTCCCCTCTCAAGGAGCGCCCGCCTTGCCCACCCTGATCCTGCTGCGTCACGGCCAGAGCCAGTGGAACCTGGAAGACCGCTTCACCGGTTGGGTGGACGTCGACCTGACCGCCCAGGGCGAAGCTGAGGCGAAGAAGGGCGGCGAGCTGATCAAGGCCGCGGGCCTCAAGATCGACCGCTGCTTTACATCGGTGCAGACCCGCGCCATCCGCACATCCTGGCTGGCCCTGGCCGCGGCTGGCCAGGCGTTCGTGCCGGAGACCAAGGACTGGCGGCTGAACGAGCGGCACTACGGCGGGCTGACCGGCCTCAACAAGACCCAGACCGCCGCCGAGCACGGCGAGGCGCAGGTAAAGGTCTGGCGCCGCTCCTACGATGTGCCGCCGCCGCCGCTGGCGCCGGGCGGGGAGTTCGACTTCTCCAAGGACCGCCGCTACGCCGGCGCGACCCTGCCGGACACCGAAAGCCTGAAGACCACGCTGATCCGCGTGCAACCCTACTGGGACGCCGAGATCGCGCCCTGCCTGAAGCGCGGCGAGACCCTGCTGGTCGCGGCGCACGGCAATTCCCTCCGCGCCATCGTCAAGCTGCTGTTCGGCGTCTCCGACGACGCCATCACCGGCGTCGAGATTCCCACGGGCAACCCCCTGGTCATCGAGCTGAACGCAGCCCTGAAGCCCACCGCCGCCCGCTACCTCGACGCGGACCGGGCGACGGCGTTGCCGGCGCTCTGAGCCCATCCGTCAAGGACCGTCATCCCGCGGCTTGTCCGCGGGATCCCTCGGTCCGCCGGCGCGATGGCGTGGAGGGGTCCCGCGGCCAAGCCCCGGGATGACCAGGGGTTTCGGCCCTCCCGACCCCCGGGGCGTGCGGGCGCGGCGCGGGGCGAAGCCCGCCGTGGTGGCGGGGAAGCGCGGCGCGCTGAAGGGCGCGCACTGCAGGTCGGTGAAGATGTACGCCCAGTCCTTCTCGATCCCCTCGCGGACCAGTTCGCCCACGTAGAGCGGGTCGATCCCCTCGGCCAGCAACTCCTTCAGCCGGTCCAGTCCCGCCTGTGCGCCCAGCGACAGCGGCGGCACCTCGCCCACATACCGGTCCGGCAGGTTGCGGTGGGAATCGGCGATGTGCGTGTTGATCAGGCCCGGGCACAGCACCGACACCCCGATGCCGCGCGGCGCCAGTTCCACGCGCAGGCCCTCCGAGAGCGACACCACGCCGTACTTGCTGACGTTGTAGGGGCTGCTGCTGCCGGAGATCAGGCCGGCGATCGAGGCCGTCGAGACGATCTGCCCGCCTCCTGCGCTCTCGATCAGCGGCCCGAAGATCTCGATCCCCCAGATCACCGCCTTCAGGTTGACGTCCAGCGTCCAGTCCCAACCGCTGTCGGTCCACCGCCCGTAGAGTCCGCCGCCGCCGACGCCGGCGTTGTTCACCAGGATGTGGACCTGGCCATAGCGGGCGATGGTGGCGTCCGCGGCCGCCTGCAGCTCGGCCTTCATCGACACGTCGGCGCGCACGCCCTCGACGTCGGCGTTGGTCTGCTTAAGGCCCGCGACCGCCTTCTCCAGCGCCGCGGCCTCGATGTCGCACAGCATCACCTTCACCCCGGCCTGGGCGAGGGCTGTGGCGATGCCCAGCCCGATGCCGGACGCCGCGCCGGTCACGAACGCCGTCTTGCCCGCCAGATCCTTCATGCGCGTCCCCATCGTGCTGTTGTGTTGGCCGGCGACCCTCGCGGAGAAGCGTGCGCTTGCCAATTCTTGATCTCAACGATTTGGCCCTCACATAGGAAGGGGCGAGGCGGGGACATGGCCGGAACGATCGACGAGGACTTCATGCGGCGCGCCATCGCGCTCGCGCGCGGCCACGTGGGGCTGACCGGCGACAATCCCTCGGTCGGCTGCGTGCTGGTGCGCGACGGCGTGGTGGTCGGATCGGCCGTCACCGGCGAGGGCGGTCGGCCGCACGCCGAGGAGGCGGCGCTGGACGCGGCCGGCGAGCTGGCCCGCGGCGCCACCGCCTACGTGACCCTGGAGCCGTGCGCCGAACGCTCGTCCGGCGGGCTCTCGTGCAGCGAGCGCCTGGTGGCGGCCGGGGTGGCCCGCGTGGTCGTCGCCTGCACCGATCCGTCGGTCTTCGCGGACGGCCGCGGCGCGCACCGGTTGCAGGACGCTGGGATCGTGATCGACCAAGGGTTGTTGGCGTCCGAGGCGCGCCCGCTCTACGCCGCCTATGCGCCGGCCAAAGGCTTGGAAAGTCGCCGTTAATCACGAGCGCCTAACATGGTTCACGAGCGCTAAGTGAACAGTCGGCGGATGACCCTTACAAACACTCGATCCCTCGTCCATGTCCGCCTCTCGCAGGCCGAGGTCGACGCCATCGTCGCCAAGCACGACCGTCTCTGGACGGCCAAGCCCGGCGGGGCGCGCGCGGTGTTCGCCTTCAAAGACCTGTCCGGCACGGACATGCGCGGCCGCAATCTCTGCGACGCCGATTTCACCGGGGCGATCCTCAACGACTGCAAGTTCAACGGGGCGCGGCTCGACAACGCCAACTTCTTCTGCGCCGACCTGACCGGCGCCGACCTGCGCGAGGCCTCGCTGCGCCGCTCCGACCTGCGCGGCTCGTGCATGCGCAACGCCGACCTGACCGGCGCCGACATGTTCGAGGCCGACCTGCGCGAGGGCACCCTGGCTGCCGCCGACCGGCAAATGGGCCTGCGGCGCCTGGAGACCGGCAATCCGAACCAGGGCGAGCTGCAGGGCGCGATCCTGGCCGGCGCCAATCTGGAACGCTCGCGCCTGTCGGGCGCCGTGGCCGTCCGCGCCGACTTCACCGACGCGATCCTCAAGGACGCGAAGCTGATCCGCGCCAACCTGAAGCAGTGTTCGATGCGTGGCGCGAACCTCTCCGGCGCCGACCTGTCGGGCGCCGACCTGGCCGGCGCCGACCTGCGCGACGCGGTGCTGGTGGGCGCCCGCACCGTCGCCTGGAACATCTCCGACGCCAATTTCGCCGGCGCCCTCACCGACGAGCCGGCCGGCCGCGCGCTCAGCGACCTGCCCTATGCCGAGATGATCCGGGACCATGCCCTGTGGTGCGAAAGCGGCGGCGGGCAGGGCAAGCCCTCCTCGTTCGACGGCGCCGATCTGCGCGCGCTCTCCTCGATCCGCGGCTACAACCTGACCGCCCTGTCTGCGAAGGGCGCCGTCTTCTACGGCCTCGACATGGAGGGCGTGCAGCTGCAGGGCGCCCACCTGGAAGGCGCCGACCTGCGCAACTGCATCCTGCGCCGCGCCGACCTGCGCGGCGCCCGCCTCGTCGGCTGCAAGATCTCCGGCGCGGACCTGCGCGACGCCCAGATGGGCCCGCTGCTGCTGGGCGCCGACCGCGTGCTGCCCTGCAACCTGCAGGGCGCGCAGCTGAAGGGCGCCGACCTCACCGGGGCCGATGTGCGCTACGCCAACTTCGCCGACGCCGACCTCAGCCGGGCCAACTTCTCGGGCGCCAGCCTGAAGCAGGCCAACTTCTCGGGCGTCCTGCGCCACGCCGCCCGCGGCCTCGACGAAGTGATCTGATGAGCCGCTTCGGCCTGCAGTCCACCGCGCCCACGATGACCGGGCGTCGCCGGCTCAGCGATGGCGAACTCAGCATGCTGCTGGACAACCACGCCAGGTTCCTGGCCGGCAAGGGCGGCAAGCGGGCGCAACTGCCGTTCGTGGACTTCTGCGCCTTCGACCTCTCCGGCCGCCAGCTGGCCGGCGCGGACCTCTCAGGCTCGCAGTTCGACGGCGCGCGGATGGCGAACGTGAACCTCGAGGGCGCCAATCTGTCGGGCTGCGACCTGCGCCGCGCCGACCTGCGGGGCGCGAACCTGCGCAAGGCCGACCTGCGCGGCGCCTGCCTCTCCGGCGCCAACCTGGCCGGCGCCGACCTGACCGACGCCGACATCCGGCCCGGCATCGTCGCCCGGCCGCACCCGACCAAGGGCTATCCGTCGGTGATCCAGGAGGATCGCGGCGGCGAGATCGACGGGGCGAACCTGTCGGGCGCCACCCTGGACGGCTCGCGCCTGGACGGCCTCTACGCGGCCGAAGCCAACTTCTCCGACGCCTCGCTGAAGGGCGCGCGGATGGTCGACATGAACCTGAAGGGCGCGAACCTGACGGGCGCCTTCCTGGCCAACGTCGACATCTCCGGCGCGATCCTGGAGGACGCCGAGTTCGACGGCGCCGACATGACCGGCGTGGTCCTGACCACCGCGCGCGCCCAGGGCGCCAAGCTGGCCGGCATGAACGTCCCGCCGACCCGCGACGACATCTCTCGCGCCGCCGTGCTGGTCACCCAGGCCAAGGGCCACCACAGCTGGGTCGACACCGGCGGCCGCGAGGGCGGACCGACCCGGCTGGACGACGCCGACCTGCGCCCGGCCGGGGATGCGCTGAAGGGCCTGAAGCTGACCGCACTCAGCGCCAAGGGCGCCAACCTGGCGGGGCTGGACCTCACCGGCGTCCAGCTGCAGGGCGCCAACCTGGAAGGCTGCGACCTGCGCGGTGCGATCCTGGTGGGCGCCGACCTGCGCGGCGCCCGGCTCGGCGGCGCCGACCTGACCCGCGCCAACCTCACCGAGGCCAACCTGGGCCCGCTGCCGCTCTCGGCCGATCGCTCGACCCCGGCCAATCTGAAGAGCGCGCGCCTTCGCTACGCCAAGCTCGACCGCGCCATCCTGACCGGCGCCGTCCTCGACGACGCCGACCTCCGCGGCGCCAAGCTGCCCGCATAGAAAAAGCGGCGCCCCGAGGGGACGCCGCTTTCTCCAATTCTTGCCTCTCCCATTCATGGGAGAGGGGGACCGCT
>CBHTUE010000179.1:0-10572 GCA_966096115.1 uncultured Phenylobacterium sp. | reverse complement strand
GTGTCCCACAGCGCCTTGGCGAAGTCGGTCTTCACCAGGCCCGGCGCGACGCAGTTGACCCGGATGTTGTGCGGCCCCAGCTCCTGGGCGAGGTTCCGCGCCAGCTGCATGTCGGCCGCCTTGGAGATGCAGTAGGCGCCGATCACGGTCGAGCCACGTAGGCCGCCGATCGACGAGACGATGATGATCGACCCGTCCTTCCGTTCCTTCATCTCGGGGACCACCATGCCAACCATCCAGTTGTTGGCGACGATGTTGTTCGAGAGGATCTTGTTGAAGGCGTCGTCCGAGATGTCGAGCTGGCTGCCGTAGAACGGGTTCGAGGCGGCGTTGCAGACCAGGATGTCGATCTTCCCGAACGCCTTGCGCGTCTCGTCCATCAGCCGCTGCAGGTCCTCCTTCGAGGAGATGTTGGCCGGCACGGCGATGGCGTGGCCGGGGCTCTTGGCGTTGATCGCCGCGGCCACCTCTTCGCAGGGGCCAGCCTTGCGCGAGGAGATCACCACCTTCGCGCCATAGTGCGCCATGTGCTCGGCAATCGCCTTGCCGATGCCGCGCGAGGAGCCGGTGATCACGGCGACCTTGCCGGAGAGGTCGAACAGGCCCTTTTCGCTGACCTTGGGGGCTTCCAGTACGGCCATCTGCGGCGTCTCCCGAACAGTTGTTTGAAGTTGGCCGCCATTTGCGATGCGGGGCGCCGCGAGGTCAAGGCGGGCCGGAGATTTACGCGGCGGCGGGATAGCTTATCGTGGTTCAGGAGCGGCCGCCGACAGAGCCGCAAGCGGGGGAAGAGCATGCGCCGGATCGCGACGATGATGGCTGGAGCGCTGATGGCGTTCGGACTGGCCGCTGCCGCCCAGGCCCAGCCCGACAATACCTACAACACCCTGCCGCACCCTGGTCAGGCGATCTATCGGGCCAAGTGCGCCGCCTGCCACGACAATCCGGAACAGACCCGCTCGCCCGCCAAGTCGACCCTGGGGGCCATGAGCTACCAGGTGATCAGCTTCGCGCTCACAAAGGGCAAGATGCAGGCCCAGGCCGACGGCCTCAGCGAAGAGGACCGGGGCCAGCTGATCAACTACCTGACCGGCCGCTCCACCACGACGCTGGACGCCTGGAGCAAGGGCATGATGTGCGACGCCAAGCGCGCCGTCGTCGACCTCAAGGCCGCCCCGTCGGTCGCCACCTTCGGCTTCGACGCGCGGCAGACCCGCACGCTTACCGCCGCCCAGACCGGCCTCACCAAGGCCAAACTCGGCAAGCTGGACCTGGCCTGGGCGATCGGCTTTCCGGACGTGACGATGATCCGGGCGCAGGGCGCGGTGGTGGGGAACAACCTGTTCCTGCCGGTGGCGGAAGCCTCGGCCATGTACGCCTTCGACCTGACCGATCCGATGCACCCCTGCCTGCAGTGGGTCTACAACACGCCCGGCGGCGCGCCGCTGCGCTCCAGCCCGGGCTACGGCGTGATCGCGGATGGCCGCGCCGTGCTGGCCTTCTCCGGCCTCGACTCCACCGTCCACGTCGTCGACGCTCGGACCGGCAAGGCGCTCTGGACCAAGAACGTCGCCAGCTACTCCTACTCACTCACCACCGGCACGCCGCGGGTGCTGAAGGACCGCATCATCGTGCCGGTCAGCCAGTTCGAGATCATGCAGGCGGGCGACAACAAGGTGACCTGCTGCACCAACCACGGCTTCGTGCTGTCGCTGGAGCCGGCCACCGGCAAGCAGCAGTGGCGCTACGACACCATGGAGGACGCCAAGCCGATCCGCGATCGCGGCGACGGCCGGATGCTGCTGGGCCCCTCCGGCGCGCCGATCTGGAACTCGCCGGTCGTGGACGAAAAGCGCGGCCTGATCTTCTTCGGCACCGGCGAGTCGAACTCGCCCCCGGCCCACCGCAACACCGACGCCCTGATCGCCATCCGGCTGTCCGACGGCAAGGAAGCGTGGAGCCATCAGGCGACCAGCGACGACATCTTCAACGTCGGCTGTGGGCTCAACCCCGCGCCCGGCCGCCTCAACTGCGTGAAGGCGCCGGAGACGGTGTTCCGCGACGTGGACTTCGGCGCCTCGCTGATCCTGGGCCGCCTGAAGTCCGGCAAGGACGTCCTCTTCGCCGGACAGAAGTCCGGGACCGTGTGGGCGCTCGACCCCGACACCGGCAAGGTGATCTTCCGGCGCGATATCGGCTCGGGCGCGCCCAACGGCGGCATCCACTGGGGAATCGCCTTCCAGGACGACACGATCTACGTGCCGGTCGCCGTGGTCGGCCGGCAGCTGCCGAACGGGCCGCCGATCGACACGGACCTGAAGCCCGGCCTGTACGCGATCGACGCCAATACCGGCGCGATTAAATGGAACTTCGCGGTGGCCCCCGACTGCGCCGACGGCCGCGACAAGCGCGCCCCGCGCTGCGAGCGCAACTACGGCTTCTCCGGCGCGCCCACGGTCATCGACGGCGCCGTCGTCACCGGCAGCCTCGACGGGCGGCTGTTCGTCATCGACGCGAAGACCGGCCGGCAGATCTGGAAGTTCGACTCCTTACGCGACTACCAGACCCTGAACGGCGTGCCCGGCAAGGGCGGCTCGATCGACGCGGCCTCCATCGTCGGCGTCAACGGCCTGGTCCTGGTGGGCTCCGGCTACGGCATGTTCGGCCAGGCGCCGGGCAACGTCCTGCTGGCCTTCAAGCCCAAGAACTGACGCCGCCCTCCGGCCACGCCCAGCGCGATAGCGCCATCCGATCTAACCGCAGAGATCGCGGAGCTCGCGCAGAGGACGCAGAGACGCCGAGCCCTCTGCGTCCTCTGCGAACCCTCCGCGCCCTCTGCGGTTTCATCCGGCTGCGCCGCCCGCACCTCAGATGCAGGACCCGCGTCGCTGCCAACGTCCCACTGGCCTTCAGGCCCAAGCCCTGACAGGTTCCGCCTCCTAGGTGGGCGGGAGAGACATGCGGATCGTCGTGCGGTTCTTGGCGGGCCTGCTGGTCCTGGCGGCTATCCTGGTCGCCGTGGTCGTCTACCGCACCTACGCGTTCAAGGCCCCCGCCGCGGCCGACTTCAGCAGCGTGGCGGTCGCACCGGCCATCGCTGTCGACGTGCCGCGCGCCGCCGAGCACCTCAGCCTCGCCATCCAGATCCCGACGGTGCGCCACCAGGATCCCGCCGAGGACGTCGACGACGAGTGGACGCGGCTGCACCAGCTGCTGAAGACCGCCTACCCGGCCGCCCACACCGCGATGAGCGTCCAGGAACTGGCCAGCCGCACCCTGGTTTACACCTGGCCCGGCTCCGACCCCTCGCTCGCCCCTGTCGTGCTGATGGCCCACCAGGACGTGGTGCCGGTGACCCCGGGCACCGAGGGCGACTGGAAGCACCCGCCCTTCGCCGGCGAGATCGCCGAGGGCGCCGTCTGGGGCCGCGGGTCGGTGGACGACAAGGGCTCGCTGATCGGGGTGTTCGAAGCGGTCGAGGCGCTGGCCAAGGCCGGCTTCAAGCCCCGCCGCACCGTGATGATCGTCTCCGGCGGCGACGAGGAGGTGATCGGCCAGGGCGCGCGCGCCGCCGCCGCCTGGATGGCGGCCAAGGGCATCAAGGCCGAGTTCGTGCTGGACGAGGGCCTGGTGATCCTCAAGGACAACCCGCTCTCCAGCGGCAAGCTGGCGGTGATCGGTATCGCGGAGAAGGGCTACGCTACCCTGCGGGTCACCGCCAACGCCCCCGGCGGCCACTCCTCGGCCCCGCCGGCGGACGGCGGCGGCGTGGTGACCCTTTCGAAGGCGGTGACCGCCATCGCCGGCGATCCCTTCCCGATGACGTTCACCGGCCCGGGCGCCGAGATGATCAAGAGCCTCGCGCCGCAGGCCGCCTTCCCGGTGCGGATGGCCGTGGCCAACCAGTGGCTGCTGAAGGGCCTGCTGGTCAGCCAGGCGGGCAAGTCGGGCGCCGGCGCGGCGCTGCTGCATACGACGATCGCGCCGACCATGCTGAAGGGGTCGCCGAAGGAGAACGTCCTGCCGCAGGACGCCACCGCCTGGATCAACTACCGCATCGCCCCCGGCGACACCTCGGCCACGGTGATGGCGCGCGCCCGGGCCGCGGTGGGCAAGCTGCCGGTGAGCCTGGCCTGGAACGCCCCGCCGAACGAACCCTCGCCTGTGTCGTCGACCAGCTCCTGGGGCTGGAAGATGGTGGCCGCCACCGCGGGCGCGGTGGCCCAGGCGCCGGTCGCCCCCAGCCTGGTCACCGCCGGCACCGACAGCCGCTTCCTCACCCCGGTGGCCAAGGACGTCTACCGCTTCCAGCCCGTGGAGTTCGGCATGACCGACATGCAGATGATCCACGGCACCAACGAACATATGACGCTGCCGAACCTGGAGAAGATGGTGCAGTTCTATGCGCGGTTGATCGCCACCGCCTCCTCCTAGCTCGTCATCGCCCGGCTTGTCCGGGGGAGCCATTGCGCGCGCGCGTCTGGACTTGAAAGCTCGGCGGCGAAGCTGCGGGTTCCGCATGCACAGTCGGTTTGAATGGGTCCCCCGGACGAGCCGGGGGATGACGATCCTGGGGGCAGGCGCAATCTGCGACCCCCAGCGCACTTGCCGGAACGCCCGCGGACCAATAACTCCAAGGACAACGAACTGAAGCCGCGCGCTTCGCGGCGACCGAACCGAAGGCCCCAGACCATGCTGAAGTGGATCTCCTACCTCGACGACGAAGACGAAGACGAGGAAGACAAGGGCCGCCAGCCCGACATGCCGATGAGCGCGGGCCCGGTCCAGAACGCGCTGTTCAAGTCCCGCACCGTGCTGATCTTCGGCGAGATCGACATGCGCCTCGCCGAACGCGTCACCGCCCAGATCACCGCCTTCACCGCCGAGAGCGACAAGCCGATCCGGGTGATCATCAACTCGCCGGGCGGCCACGTGGAGAGCGGCGACACCATCCACGACATGATCCGCTTCTGCGGCGCGAAGGTGAAGGTGATCGGCACGGGCTGGGTGGCCTCGGCGGGGGCGCACATCTTCCTGGGCGCCAAGAAGGAAAACCGCCTCTGCCTGCCCAACACCCGCTTCCTGCTGCACCAGCCGGCCGGTGGCGTGCGCGGCCAGGCCTCGGACATCCAGATCGAGGCCGAAGAGATCATCAAGATGCAGGATCGCGTGAACGCGATGATCGCCAAGGAAACCGGCCAGACCATCGAGCGTGTCGTGAAGGACACCCAGCGGAACTTCTGGATGAGCGCCGAGGAAGCCGTCGCCTACGGCCTGGTCGGCAAGATCATCACGGATGCGTCGGAAGTCTGACCGCGTTCCCCATTCCGCTCATCCCGGCGAACGCCGGGACCCAGATGGAATGGCGCTGATGTGGGTTCGAGTAGCGCGGCGCTGATCCCGTCAGCCTCGGCGCTTGGCGATCTGGGTCCCGGCGTTCGCCGGGATGAGCGGAGGTAAGTGATGGGCGAGCCGTGGTGGAAGGGCGCGATCCTCTACCACGTCTACGTCCGCAGCTTTTACGACAGCGACGGCGACGGGCACGGCGACCTGCCGGGGCTGCAGTCCAAGCTCGACTACATCCAGGGCCTGGGCGTCGACGGCCTGTGGCTGTCGCCGATCCACCCGTCGCCGAACCGCGACTGGGGCTATGACATCGCCGATTTCGAGGGCGTGCAGGCCGACTACGGCACGCAGGACGACTTCCAGGCGCTGCTGGACGCGGCCCACGCCCGCGGTCTGAAGGTGGTGCTGGACGAGGTGCTCAGCCATACCTCCGACGTCCACCCCTGGTTCGTGGAAAGCCTCACCGGCGGCAAGGACGGGCCCAAGGCCAACTGGTACGTCTGGGCCGATCCGCAGTTGGACGGCACGGCGCCCAACAACTGGCTCAGCGTGTTCGGCGGCCCGGCCTGGGCCTACCAGCCGACGCGGCGGCAGCACTACCACCACAAGTTCCTGCGCCAGCAGCCGAAGCTGAACTGGCGCGACCCCGGCGCGCGCGAGGCGGCGCTGTCGGTGCTGGACCACTGGCTGGGCAAGGGCGTCGACGGCTTCCGCCTGGACGTGGCCGGCACCTTCCTGCACGACGCGGCGCTGACGCCCAACCCGCCCGTGCCGATGGCCGAACGGCGCGGCCTGAACTGGTCCCACGCCGGGAACCTGCAGTTCCACTACTTCGACTCCAACCTCGAGGAGAACGTCGAGACCCTCGACGTCATCCGCCGGCGGGTCGACGCCTTCCCTGACCGCTTCGTGTTCGGCGAATTCTCGGAGGAAGAGGAGCGCTGCGGCGCCTACCTCTCGCCCGCCGACGGCCTGCACTCCGGCTACACCTTCGTGATGCTGCTGGCGCGCAAGCTGGAGCCGACCTTCGTCCTCGACCACTTCGCGACCCTGTCGCGCTTCCCCGACCACTGGCCGACGATCAGCTTCTCCAACCACGACGTGCCGCGCACGGTCAGCCGGTTCGGCGGCCCGAACGCCCCGCCGGAGCTGGCGAAGATGCTGTTCGCGCTCCTGGTGATGCTGAAGGGCACGACCCTGATCTACCAGGGCGAGGAGCTGGGCCTGCCCCAGGCCGCCCTGCCGCGCCACCTGCTGCGCGACCCGGTGGGCGACCTCTATTACCCCTACGACGGCGGCCGCGACGGCTGCCGCACGCCGATGCCCTGGACCGAGGGCCTGCAGATGGGCTTCACCACCGGCCAGCCCTGGCTGCCCCTGGCCGCCGAGCACCGCGGCCGATCGGTGGAGGCGCAGACCCACGACCCGGACTCGGTGCTGAACTTCTCCAAGGCGGCGATCGCGCTGCGCCGCGCCGAGCCGGCCCTCACGCTGGGCGGCATCGAGTTCCTGGAGACCGACGCGCCGCTGATCGCCTTCGTGCGGCGGTATGGCGACACCTCGATCGCCTGCATCTTCAACCTCAGCCCCGACCCGCAGGTGCTGGCCGCCCCCGCCCTCGACGGCGCCGAGCTGCTGCCGCTGCGCTCGGGCGAGGCGGACCTGCGCGGGGAATCGGTGGGCCTGTCGCCCCACGCGGCGGCCTTTCTCAGATTGCGCTAGGCTGGCCCCGAATAGAGTCGGGGTTTCCATGGATCGTCGCGTTTTCCTGCAGACCGCCGCCGCCGCGGTGCTTGCCACGCCCGCCCTCGCCCAGCCCGCCGGCGAGGACGCGCGCCTGCGCGCCCTGCTGGCGACGTTCTGGGAGGAGACCCTGGACGAGAGCCCGGAGGCCGCCACCGGCCTGGGCGTCGATGTCGGCCCGCGCGCCGTGGAGCGCAGCCAGCTCAGCAACTATTCGCAGGCCGGGCGCGCGGCGATGTTCCTGCGCACCAAGGGCCGCCTCGCCCGGCTGCGCACCATCGACCGCACCCAACTCTCGCCCGCCTCGCAGATCGACTACGACGTCGTGACCTACAGCTACGGTCGCGCCGTCGAGGGGGCCGAGCGGTTCCGGTTCGGCGAAGGCGCCTCGGCGGGCTTCTCCTACGCCCCCTACTCGCCCTACGTGGTCAGCCAACTGAGCGGCCCCTACCAGGCGCTGCCCGACTTCCTGGAGGGCCGCCATCCTATCGAGAGCGCGGCCGACTGCGACGCCTATCTCAACCGCCTGCGCCTGCTGGCGGTGGCCATCGACGACTCCACCGACTCGCTGAAGGCCGAGGCCGCCGGCGGCGTGCTGGCCCCCGACTTCCTGCTGGAGCAGGCCAGCGTGCAACTGGCCAAGCTCGCCGCCTCCGACAGCCTGGCCACTGCGTTCGCCCGGAAGGCTGCCGCGGCCGGGATCGCCGGCGACTGGCAGTCCCGCGCCCAGGACGTCCTCACCCGCGCCGTGCGCCCGTCGGTGGCCCGCCAGCAGGCGGCCGTCGACGCCCTGCGCAAGGGCGCGAAACACGACGCCGGCGTCTGGAAACTGCCCGACGGCGAGGCCTATTACGCCGGCGCGCTGGCCTTCCAGACCACCACCACCCTCAAGCCCGAGGAGGTGCATCAGCTGGGCCTGGACCAGGTGAAGGAGCTGACCGCGCGGATCGACGCCCTGCTCCGCGCCCAGGGCCTCACCTCCGGCTCGGTGACCGAGCGGCTGGTCGCCCTCAACAAGCGCCCCGACCAAGTTTATGCCAACACCGACGCCGGCCGCGCCGAGATCCTGGCCTACCTCAACGGCCGGGTGGCCGACGTCCGCGAGCGGCTACCCAAGGTGTTTGCCACGCTGCCGGCCGCACCGATGGAGATCGTGCGCGTGCCGCCGTCGATCGAGGACGGCGCCGCCAACGGCTATGCGCAACCGCCGTCGCTGGACGGCAAACGGCCGGGGCGCTTCTACATCAACCTGAAGGACACGGCCGAGTGGCCGAGGTTCTCGCTGCCGACCCTGGCCTACCACGAGGCCTATCCGGGCCATCAGTGGCAGGGCGCCATCACCCGCAGCTCCACCAACATCCCGATGGTGCGCCGCCAGGGCATGGGGTTCGCCGCCTTCGGCGAGGGCTGGGGCCTCTATGCCGAACAGCTGGCCGACGAGCTCGGCGTCTACGACAACGACCCGCTGGGCCGCATCGGCTACCTGCAGTCGCTGCTGTTCCGCGCGGTGCGGCTGGTCGTCGACACCGGGATGCACGCCAAGCGCTGGTCGCGGGAGAAGGCCACCGACTACATGGTCCAGGCCACGGGCCGCCCGCGCGGCGGCATGCAGCGGGAAGTCGACCGCTACTGCGTCTGGCCGGGCCAGGCGTGCAGCTACAAGGTGGGCCACAACGAGTGGGTGCGGGTGCGCGAGGACGCCCGGGCGCGGCTGGGCGACCGCTTCGACATCCGGCAGTTCCACGAGGTGCTGAAGGCCGGCAGCATGCCCCTGGTGGTGCTGGCGCAGCTCGTAAAGACGCAGATCGTCTGAGATCGGCGCGCCGGGAGCCGTACCTCTTGTTCCATGCGGACGGCCGGGGTACCTCGGGCGGGGACCTCATAACCTGCGCGCCCGAGCGGCGCATTCCGGAGAGTTGGATGAAGCGTTCGCACGTTCTTTGGGCCGCCGCGGGCTCGGCCCTGGCGCTGGCCGTCACCGCCGTCGGCGCCTCGGCCGCGGGCAATGCGGTCGCCGACCGCCAGGCCGCCATGAAGGCCGTCGGCCAGGGCATGAAGGACGCCTCCAGCGTCGTCGGCGGCACGTGGGACGCGGCCAAGGCCAAGGCCTCGATGGACGCCGTCGCCGCCAACGCCAAGAAGGCCAAGGGCCTGTTCCCGGCCGGCAGCGACAAGGACGCCAAGACCGAGGCCGACCCGAAGATCTGGGCCAACAAGGCCGACTTCGACAAGCGCCTGGCCGAGCTCAACACCCTGGCCGCCGCGGCCGGCAAGGCCACGACGCAGGAAGCCTTCCGCCCCGCCTTCCAGAAGGTCGGCGCCACCTGCAAGGGCTGCCACGACCTCTACCGCATGAAGAAGAAGACCTAAGCGCCGTCATCCCGCGGCTCGTCCGCGGGATCCATGCCGACCGCGGCGCAAGCGTATGGATGGGTCCCGCGGACAAGCCGCGGGATGACGGTTGAAGTTAGGGGACTGACGCGATGCTGACGCGCGTACTGATCGTCGTGGGCCTGCTGATCGTGGTCGGCGTGATCGCCGGCCTGCTGATCACGGCGCCGCGCAAGCTGCCGGCCTCGGAGCTTGCCGCCGCCCACACGCCCAACCTGGCCAACGGCGAGGCGATGTTCACGGCCGGCAACTGCTCGGCCTGCCACCAAACCCAGGGCCAGGACGACCGCACCCAGCTGGCCGGCGGCCTGAAGCTGAAGTCGCCGTTCGGGACCTTCGTGGCGCCGAACATCTCCCCGGACCCCAAGTACGGCCTCGGCGCCTGGAGCGAGGCGGAGTTCGTCAACGCCTTGAAGCGCGGCGTGGGCCGCCACGGCGAGCACCTCTATCCGGCGTTCCCGTACACGGCCTACAGCCTGATGACGACGGCCGACGCGCGCGACCTGTTCGCCTATCTGAAGACGCTGCCGGCGATCGCCAAGCCGACAGCGCCGCATGACCTGAGCTTCCCCTACAACGTGCGGCTGGCGGTCGGCGGCTGGAAGTTCCTCTACTTCCACCCCAAGGACTTCGTCGCCGATCCGAAGCAGTCGGCGACCTGGAACCGCGGCCGCTACCTGGCCGAGGGCCCGGCCCACTGCGCCGAGTGCCACACCCCGCGCGGCAGCCTGGGCGGGCCGGAGGAGGACGAGCTCTACGCGGGCGCGCCGAACCTGGAGAAGGGCGGCCGCTTCGCCACCAACATCACCAGCCACCCGAAGGACGGCATTGGCGACTGGAGCGCCGAGGACATCGCCAGCCTGCTGAGCTCGGGCACGGACAAGTGCTTCAACGAGCCCGAAGGCATGCGCAACGTCATCGCCAGCACCAGCAAGCTCAGCCCCGACGATGTCAACGCCCTGGCCACCTACGTCCACACGATCCCGGCCAAAGCCGGGAACGGCAAAGAAAAGAGCTGCTGAGGTCGGGCGGAGCAAGTCGCTCCCCCGTTGGGGGAGCTGTCGGCAAAGCCGACTGAGGGGGTCCTCCACC
>CBHTUE010000178.1:0-10582 GCA_966096115.1 uncultured Phenylobacterium sp. | reverse complement strand
TTGGGAATACCCTGGCGACCATCGTCGTCTGCCGATGGGAGCGCGCCGTGGATCTCACCCTGCTCAACGAACGGGTCGGCCTGGGCCGACCAAAAGCGGTGGCCGCATGAGAGGCCCGATGAACGGCCAGGACCGGCGCCAGGGGATGGACCCCGACTGGCTGGTCTACGATCCCGATCCGACGAAGCCCGGGTTCCGGCCGCCGCCCGGCGCCGTCGACGCCCACTGCCACGTGTTCGGCCCCGCGGCCGAGTTCCCCTTCGCCCCGGAGCGCAAGTACACGCCCTGCGACGCCGGCCGGCGCGAACTGTTCAAGCTGCGCGACTTCCTGGGCTTCGAGCGCAACGTCGTCGTCCAGGCCACCTGCCACGGCAAGGACAACCGGGCCATGGTCGACGCCCTGCGCGCCGCCGGCCACCGCGCGCGCGGCGTCGCCACCGTCGGCGAGAGCATCAGCGAGATGGAGCTCGAGGACCTGCACCGCGCCGGCGTGCGCGGCGTGCGGTTCAACTTCCTGCGCCGGCTGGCCGACTTCACCCCGTACGACGTGCTGCGCCGCATCGCCGACAAGGTGGCCCCGCTGGGCTGGCACGTGGTGGTCTATTTCGAGGCCCCGGACCTGGCTGAGCTGCGCCCCCTCTTCACCTCGCTGCCGACGAAGGTGGTGGTCGACCACATGGGCCGCCCGGACGTGAACCTCGGCGTCGACCACCCGCAATTCCAGGCCTTCGTCCGATGGATGGACGAGGACGAGGACGTCTGGTCGAAGGTCTCCTGCCCCGAGCGCCTCAGCGTGGCGGGCCCGCCCTACGACGACGTGGTTCCCTTCCAGCGGCTGATCGTCGAGCGGTTCCCCGACCGCGTGCTGTGGGGCACCGACTGGCCGCATCCGAACCTCAAGGGCCACATGGCCGACGACGGCGTGCTGGTCGACCAGATCCCCAAGTTCGCGGCGACCGCGGAGCTGCAGAAGAAGCTGCTCGTCGACAACCCGATGCGGCTCTACTGGCCGGAGGAAACATGACCGAGAAGCCGTACCACGACATCCCCGGCACCATCCTGTTCGACGCCGAGCAATCGCGGCTGGGCTACCACCTCAACCAGTTCTGCATGTCGCTGATGCAGGCGGCCAACCGCGAGGCGTTCAAGGCCGACGAGCGGGCCTACCTGGACCGCTGGCCCATGACCGAGGCGCAGAAGCGCTCGGTGCTGGACCGCGACTGGAACGGCATGCTGGCGCTGGGCGGCAACATCTACTTCACGTCCAAGATCGCCGCCACGGACGGCCTCTCGTTTCGCCAGATCGCGGCGATCATGAGCGGGGTCAGCGAGCCGGAATACGCCCAGATGATGCTGGACGGCGGCCGCTCCATCGAAGGCAACCGCTCCAAACGCGAAAACCCTGGGAAGGAGGCCCGCTAGTGGCCCGCATCACCGCCGGCGTCGCCACCAGCCACGTGCCGGCCATCGGCGCCGCGCTCGACAACGGCAAGGCCGGCGACGACTACTGGACGCCCGTGTTCGCCGGCTACGAGGCCTCCAAGGCCTGGATCGCGGCCGAGAAGCCGGACGTGATCATCCTGGTCTACAACGACCACGCCTCCGCGTTCTCGCTGGAGCTGATCCCCACCTTCGCGATCGGCTGCGCCGACCAGTTCGCCCCGGCGGACGAGGGCTGGGGCCCGCGCCCCGTGCCCACGGTCGTCGGCCATCCGCGGCTGGCCTGGCACCTGGCCGAGAAGCTGATCCTCGACGAATTCGACATGACCATCGTCAACCGGATGGACGTCGACCACGGCCTGACCGTGCCGCTGTCGCTGATGTTCGGCCAGCCCGACGCCTGGCCCTGCCCGGTGATCCCGCTGGCGGTCAACGTGGTCCAGTATCCGCCCCCCACCGGCAACCGCTGCTACAACCTGGGCCGGGCGATCCGCCGCGCCGTGGAGAGCTTCCCCGAGGACCTCAACGTCCAGGTCTGGGGTACAGGCGGTATGAGCCACCAGCTGCAGGGCCCGCGCGCCGGCCTGATCAACCGCGAGTTCGACACCGCGTTCCTCGACCGCCTGATCGACGACCCCGCCGGCCAGGCCATGGTCCCGCACCTGGAGTACGTCCGCGAGGCCGGCTCGGAGGGGATCGAGCTGGTCATGTGGCTGATCATGCGCGGCGCGCTGTCCGACCGGGTGACGGTCGTCCACCGCTTCTATCACGTGCCCGCCTCCAACACGGCGGTGGGCCACCTGATCCTCGAGAACCTGTAGGGTCCGCCCCAACCCGAAGCACGTCATCCCCGGGGCTTGTCCCGGGGACCCAGAAGCACGGGCGCGGAAGGTCGGTCGCCGCGAACCCGACGCGCGTCCAGCGACGCCGGCGTGTCTGGGTGGCCGGGACAGGCCCGGCCACGACGTTCCGTGGGAGCGCGCCCCCGGCTACATCATCTTCCAGATCAGCGTCACGCCGTAGGTCTTCGGCGGCGTATAGGGCACCAGCTGCTGGCCGAACGGGGCGAAGGCCGTGACGTAGCTGGCCACCAGTTCGTCGGTGAGGTTCTTGCCCCACACCGCCAGTTCCCAGCGCTTGTCCGGCGAGGTCACCGACACGCGGGCGTCGACGTTGATGTAGCCCTCCTGCTTCTGGACCGGCAGGTTGTTGGCGTCGAAGTACATGTGCGACTGGTTCGAATAGTCGACCCGGCCCAGCACGTCCCAGCCCTGGACGTCGAAGTCGTACTGCGCGCCCAGGTGCAGCTTGTCGCGCGGAGCGCGCGGCAGGTCGTTGCCGGTGAAGTTGGCCGTGGCGCCGTTGGCGAAGCTGCGGAACCGGGCGTGCAGGCGCGCATAGCCGGCCTCCAGCTGCAGGCCCTCGACGGGGGTGAACACGCCCTCGATCTCGCCGCCCTTGATCCGGGCGGTAGCGGCGTTGCCGACCACCACGCAGCACAGCGGCACCAGGGACGAGACCTGCAGGTCCTTGTAGTCGGTGCGGTAGATCGAGGCGTTCAGGCGCACGCGGCCGTCCAGGAACTGGGTCTTGGCGCCGCCCTCGTAGCTCCAGGCGTACTCGGGATCGTAGGGCGTCGACTGGCTGAGCGCCGAGCCGGCGATGCCCTGGAAGCCGCCGCTCTTGAAGCCGCGGGTGGCCGACACATAGACCAGCGCGTCCGGGGTCGCCTGCCAGTCGACCGCGAAGCGCGGCGTCAGCGCGTTCCACGACTTCGACCCGCGCACGTCGTAGTTGGCGGCAAGTGGCGGCGGCGTGCCGGGGCCCGACACCTTGCGGCCGATGAAGTGGCCGCTCTTGTGCTCCCAGGTCTGGCGCAGGCCCGCCGTGGCGGTGATCTGGTCGGTGATCGCGTAGGAGAGCTGGCCGAACAGGGCGACGCTGCGGGCCTTGACCATCTGCGGATAGGTGGCGACCCCGGTCTGGGCCGGCGCGGGGAAATCCTGGCGCAGGTCCTCGGTGCGGTTGTTGTCCTCGTGCAGGTAGTAGGCGCCCACCTGGCCCTTCAGGCGGCTGTCCATGGCGTCGAAGGCCAGCCGCACCTCCTGGCTGAACTGCTTGTTCTTCTCGTGGTCGGTCTCGGTGCTTTCGATCTGCGCCGGCGGGTTGATCGGGTTGGAGAAGAACGGCGTGCGGAAGTTCAGCGTCGCCTGCCGGAAGGCGGTGATCGAGGTCACCGTCCCCCACGGCGAGGTCCAGTTCACCTCGCCGCGGTAGGTGTTCAACAGGCGGCGCAGGTAGCCGTCTGTGTAGGCGTTCACCACCCGCGGGTCGGGGTTGATGCCCACGCAGTGGCTGCCGCCGGCCAGGGCGGCGTTACAGATGTTGTGCCGCGGATTGCCCCGCTGGTCCTGGTCGGTGACGTCCGCCGCCAGCACCACGTCCAGGTCGGCGCTGGGCAGCAGCCGCAGCGCGACGGTGGCGGTGCGCAGGTCCTCGTCGTTCACGTCGTGCTGGGTGGTCTGGTTGAACTCGTAGCCGTCGTGGGTCTTCAGCGACCCGCCCACGGCCAGGTAGACCTTGTCGTTGATCGGCAGGTTGCCGCGGGCGTTGATCGTGAAGCGGTTGTAGTTGCCCCAGCCGGCCTCGAGGCGCAGCGACGGATCGGCCGAGGGCTTCTTGCTCACGTATTGGATCAGACCGCCGACGGCGTTCTTGCCGAACAGGGTGCCCTGCGGCCCGCGCAGCACTTCCACCCGCTCCAGGTTCAGGGCGTCGATGTCCGGCGTGCCGCCGCGGCCGGCGTAGACCCCATCGACGAACACCACCACCGAGGCGTCGCCGCCGGCGTTCTGGCTGATCCCGAAGGCCGAGCCGATGCCGCGGATAGCGAAGTTGGTCTGGATCGGGTCGACCGCACCGGCGCTGAAGCCGGGGGTGCGCAGCGCGATGTCCTGCAGGCTCTCGATCGCCTGGCGCTGCAGCGAGGCGCCGGAGAAGGCGGTCACCGCGATCGGCACCTTCTGGATATTCTCCTCGACCCGCTGGGCCGTCACCACCAGTTCGGACACCTCAGTCGAGGCGGCATCGGCCGCCGCGGCGCTCCCCGCGAACGCCAGAAGTCCCAAGGTGAGCGCCGCGAACGAAACGCCATGGGCCAGCCGCTTGGTCATGCTCTTCCTCCCCGAAGGACCCCGTCATCAGCGCGGGGTTCGGCGAACAGGCTACACCAGATTCCATAGTATGCTAAGTATTTAGGCGGGGCGCGCTTCGGCCGCCTCCACCGCCCGGGCGAAGGGCTTGAGGCCCAGGGTGAGGATCAGCGCGGCGGCCGGCAGCGCTACGCCCGTGACAATGGCCAGGCCGTAGCGCAGCGCCGCGTCGTCGTGGAATCCCAGGTCTGTCACCAGCGCGATCACGGTGGGGCCCAGGCCCAGGCCGACCAGGTTCGCCACCAGGAAATACAGCGCCACCATCCGCGCCCGCAGCCGGTTGGGGGTGATCAGCTGCAGGGCCGCCCCCGCCACGCCGCCGTGGATGGTCCCGGCCAGCATGCCGACGATCATCAGGGCCAGCGCGATCGGCGCCGATGGCGCCAGCGCCATGCCGATGAACAGCGGCGCCAGGAGGATCGCGTTCAGCCGGATCACCCGCAGGTGCGCGTCCTTGAACCCGCGGCGATAGAGGCTGTCGGCCAGCCAGCCGCCGGTGATCAGGCCGCAGGCCCCGCAGGCCGCCGTCGCCACCCCGAACCACAGGCCGGCCTGCGGCACGGGCATCTCATAGGTGCGATGCAGAAACTGCGGAATCCAGGCCATGGCGCCGTACATCACCAGGGCCACCAGCGACATGCCGGCGAAGTGGCTGGCGATTGCCGCGGGATGCTCGCGCAGGAAGGCGGTGAAGTCCCCCTTGGGCGTCTCCGACACCGCGCCCAGGCGGCGGGGTTCGCGGACCGTCAGGGCCACCAGCGCCGCGACCAGTAGGCCCGGCAGCCCGATCCACAGGAAGGTGAGCCGCCAGGGGGCCAGCGCGCCCAGCAGCGGCAGGTGGACGGCCGGGCCCTCGGTCACGAACTTCACCACCAGCGAGCCGGCGACCAGGGCGATACCCGAGCCCAGCGGCACGCCGATCGAATAGACCGCCATCGCCCGGCCCAGCTTCTCGCGCGGGAAATAGTCGCCGAGGATCGAATAGGCGGCCGGCGACAGCGTCGCCTCGCCGACCCCCACGCCGATGCGGGTGAGGAACAGGCCGGCGTAACCGCGGGCCAGCGCGCAGGCGGCGGTCATCACGCTCCAGGCCGCGATGCCTGCCACGATCAGGCCCCTGCGCGCGCGCCGGTCGGCCAACCAGCCCAGCGGGATGCCCAGCGCGCTGTAGAAGATCGCGAACGCGAACCCCATCAAGAGGCTCATCTGGGTGTCGGAGATGCCCAGGTCCGCCCGGATCGGCCCGACCAGCAGGCTGAGGATCATCCGGTCGATGAACGACAGCGTGTAGGCGATCAGCAGGACCGCGACGACGTACCAGGCGTAGGCCGGCGACGGCGCCTCCGGCTCGCTACTCAAGGCCTGTGATCCGGTAGCGGACACCGGCGGCGGTGCGCCGCCCGACGCCCACCGCGACCAGGGCGTTCAGCCAGTCGTAGCGCGGGTCGGCGGTCTCGAACGTCGGCTGGATGCGGAAGTAGTAGCTGTCCTCCGGTAGTTGCTCGACGGTGGCGGGATCGCGGAAGGCGCCCAGCACCGCCTGCGGGATCACGAGGCGTCCGCCGTAGGTGACGTAGATCATCGCCCCGTCGTGGGTCTTCCAGATCGAGCGGACGTCGATGAAGGTCAGCGCCGTCCCGTCGGCCGCGGCCCCCAGCTCCGACCAGTCGCCCCCGCCCGGCAGCACCTCGCCCCGCAGGCGCTCGCCCTCGACGGTCCCGCCGGCGATGTAGCTGACGCGGCGGTTGCGGAACGGCGACTTGCCCAGCGGCAGCGGCGCGCCGTCCTCCAGCCGGATGTCGACCACGCACAGCGGCGTGCCCCGCAGCATCTCCGACATAAGCGCCTCCAAGCCAGAATGCTTAGAGTTCTACATATTCTCAGAGGCGGGGGAAGCGGGCTACTTCTTGCCGACCGTCGCGTCGAAGAAGTCGAAGGTGGCCTGCAGCGCCTTCACGTGGGCGGCGGTCGTCTCCGCCGGGGTCTTGCCGATCCAGCTGTGGTTGATGCCGGGCAGCTCGATGAATTCGGACCTGATCCCCAGCGCCTTCAGCTTGCCGATCATCTCGCGCGACTGGGCGACCGGGACGGTGGTGTCCGAATCGCCGTGGATCAGCAGGAACGGCGGGTCCTTAGCGTCGAGGAAACTCACCGCGCTGGCCTGGACGCCGTTGGGCCCGAAGTAGGCGCCGGGTCCGCCACCGCCACCGCCACCGCCGGAGGGGGCCGGCAGGGTCGCGATGTTGAACACGCCGTACCAGATCGCGGCCGCCTGCACGCAGTCGCTCTCGATCTTGCCGTCACTGGGCGTGCAGTCGGTGGCCGCCAGCGCCGCCAGCTGGCCGCCGGCCGATCCGCCCCAGATGGCGACGCGGGTCTTGTCGATGCCGTAGTCGGCGGCATGCGCCTTCAGCCAGCGGATGGCCGCATCGACGTCCTGGGTCGCGGCCGGGAACTTCGCCTCGCCGCCCAGCCGGTAGTTCAGCGAGGCGACCACGTAGCCGCGCGACGCCAGGTCGGCCAGCACGGCGGGGAAGTTGGCGTAGGCCGCGGCGTTGCGCGCCGTGCCGTTCATCCAGCCGCCGCCGTGGATGTAGATCACCAGCGGCTTCGGAGCGCCGCCCTTGGCCGGCGTGTAGAGGTCCAGCGTGATCGGCCGGAAGCCGTTGATCGTCGAATAGACCAGGTCCGGGTGGCCGGTGACCCCGCCCGGATAGCTGGCGTGCAACTGCGGGAACTGGTCGCTCGAGACCACCTTCTCGGCGACGGCGGGCTTCACCGGTGCGGCCTGGGCGGCGGCGGCGAGCGATGCGGCGGCGAAGGCCGCGGCGGCGATGCTGAGTTTCATGATTTCCCCCATCTTCTTGTCAGTCGCGCGGGCCGGTGCGCGGCGGCGCCTGGGCGGCGCGCGAGATCGGATGGGCCGCCAGCCAGTCCATGCGCTTCAGGTCCATCTTCTTCGTGGTGACCGTGTCGCCCAGCACCAGATACTGCGGGCTGGCGGCTGTCCACGCCGGCCACGGCATGGCCTTGGTCGAGGGCGAGCCGGTCTCGGCCATGGCGATCAGCGCGCCCAGCATCTGGTCGGTCAGCTGCCGGTCCCAGGCGGTCGGCACGCGCGTGGTCCGGAACGTGTTGTACTTGTCCAGGGTGTCGAACCAGTAGGGTACGTCGGCGGTGTGGTAGGCGCCCACCGTGGCCACGTCCTGGTCGGGCAGCGTCAGGCCCGGCGCATAGGGGTGGCGGTGGGTGAAGGCGTCGATGTAGGCGCCCGACTTGCCGTACTTCGACAGCGTCTCGCCGCAGGCGCGCGAGCTGGCCAGCATGCCGGTCTCCATGGCCGCGGCGTGCGCCATCGGCTGGACGTCGGCGTCGGTCTTCACCGGGAAGGCCTTCAGGAAGGCGTCGGCGTCGGGGCCGTAGGCGGCGCGCGCGGCGGCCTGGTACTCGGCGACCGTGTGGGTCTTGGTGAACGGGCTCTGGCCGGCGTCTATGTCGTCGCCGTTCGAGCTGGCGATGATGGGGACGTCGCTGGCCGCTCCGGACGCGAAGGCCTCGGTCTTGGTGCCGGTCCAGAAGTAGCCGTCGATCACCGCCGGGGCGCGCACGCCCTGGACGTTGGCGCCCACCTGGCTCTCCGCCTGCTGCGCCAGGATCTTGTCGGCGGGGACGTTGCGCATCGCCGCCAGGTCCCTGGCGCCCAGCCGCTTCTGCACCTCCAGCCCAATCTTCTCGCCGTCGGCCAGGGACGCGCCGCCGGCGATGATGCCGCTGCCGCCGAGGTTGCAGGCGCTCATCATCACGGCGCCGCGGAACAGGCCCTTGCTGAGCGGGCTGGTCATCTGCGCCGCCACGCCGCCGGCGCCGGCCGACTGGCCGCTGATCACCACCTTGGCCGGATCGCCTCCGAAGGCGGCGATGTTGTCGCTCACCCACTTCAGGGCCGCGTTCTGGTCGAGGTAGCCGTAGTTGCCGGAGTGGCCGCCCTGCTCCTTGGTCAGCTCAGGGTGGGCCATGTAGCCCATCAGGCCGACACGATAGTTCAGGTTGACGAAGATGGCGCCCCGCTTGGCGGCGTTCTCGCCGTCGTAGTTGGCCATGCCGGACGAGCCGATCGTGCCGCCGCCGCCGTAGATGAAGACGATCACCGGGCGGTGGTCGCCGGCCTTGGCCTCGGCCGGCGTCCAGATGTTCAGCGTCAAGCAGTCCTCGCCGGAGGCCTCCTCGCCGAAGTAGTGGTTGATGTCGTGCGGGCGCAGCACCTGGATGCACTCCGGCCCCTTGCGGTCGGCGTTCCAGACCCCGTCCCAGCCCATCGGCTGCGGCGGCTTCCAGCGCAGGTCGTTCACCGGCGGCTTGGCGAACGGGACCCCCAGGTAGGCCTTCACGCCGGACGCCAGCTTTGTGCCCGCGACCCTGCCGCTCTTGGTCGCCACGGGGTCGCCGGGAATGGCGATCATCGGCCCCGCGCTGGCCAGCGTCGTCGTCGCGAGTAGCGCGCCGGCCGCCGCGGCCGACAACAGATTGGACAACCTCAAGCCCATCGTCGTCTCTCCCCTGGGCTCTGTGATCGAGCCTCCGGGATGACTATGATCTTATGTACTATCTAGTTCAATCATCGTTTGATTGCAGGACTGGAACAGTCGGGATCGACTGACGCCGGGGCAACGGGTTCGACTGCGCGCCGGTGATTTCCTGGAGCGCGAGGCAGAGCCATGGATCTGGACTGGAGCGACGCGGATCGCCGGTTCCGCGATGAGGTGCTGGCGTTCCTGGACGCCGAGCTGACGCCCGAACTGCGCCGCGCGGGCCAGGGGCTGACCAGCGTCTACGCCACCTACGACGTCGGCATGGCTTGGCAGAAGATCCTGCACGCCCGCGGCTGGGCCGCGCCGGCCTGGCCGGTGGAGTACGGCGGCCGCGGCTGGTCGGTGAGCCAGCGCTACATCTTCGCGCGCGAGCTGTCGAAGGCCGGCACACCGCCGGTCTCGCCGATGGGCATCGGCATGTGCGGCCCGGTGCTGATCGGCCACGGCACGGCGGAGCAGAAGGCCCACTTCCTGCCCCGCATGCTGGCCGGCGACGACTACTGGTGCCAGGGCTATTCCGAGCCGGAGTCCGGCTCGGATCTCGCCTCGCTACAGATGAGCGCGGTGGAGGACGGCGACGACTTCATCTGCAACGGCCACAAGCTGTGGACGACCCACGCCAACTTCGCGAACTGGATCTTCTGCCTGGTCCGCACGGCGAAAGAGCCGATCCGCCAGCAGGGCATCACCTTCCTGCTGATCGACATGCGGACGCCGGGCGTGGAGGTGCAGCCGATCATCTCGCTGAGCGGCGAGCACATCCAGAACCACGTCTTCTTCACCGACGTGCGCGTGCCCAAGGCCAACGCCGTGGGCCGGATCGGCGAGGGCTGGACGGTGGCCAAGTACCTGATGCAGTTCGAGCGCGGCGGCGGGGTGGCGACGCCCGGGCTGTTCGCGCGGCTCAGGAAGATCGAGGCGATGATCGCCAAGGAGACGGCCGGGCGGCCCGACCTGGCGGAGGAGGCGAAGGCCCTGCGGCGCCGGGCGGCCTCTGCGGCGGTCGAGATCGAGGCGCTGGAGGCGGTGGAGCTGCGCCTGCTCTCCAAGCTGTCGGCCGGCGAAGCGCCCGGGGCGGAGTCTTCGCTGCAGAAGACCGTCGGCACCGAGCTCAGCCAGCGGCTGACCGAGATTGCCCTCGATGCGGCCGGCCTGTTCGCCCAGGCCTACCAGCCGCACCTGGTCGCGCCGGGCGGACCCGTCCCCGGTTTCGTCCCGCCCAACGACGGGGCCGGCGTCGGCCCGGACTACAGCTGGACCGTGGCGGCCAAATACCTGAACGACCGAGCCGGCTCGATCTACGCCGGCACCAACGAGATCCAGCGCAACATCATGGCCAAG
>CBHTUE010000177.1:0-10668 GCA_966096115.1 uncultured Phenylobacterium sp. | reverse complement strand
CGACGCGGCGTTCCTGCAGGGCGTCCTCGACCAGCCGCAGGCCTGGCGGCTTGGGACCGCGCAGTCGGCGGAAGCAGTGGGGCACGAGCTGGCGGCGGCGCTGGTCGACCACCTGCTGCTGGCGGCGGACGCGCGGCTGGACTTGGGTGAGGCGGTCGCCGCCCTGGTCGCAGCGCGCGCCGCCGCCGAGGGCCTGGCCCCGGCTGTCGTGGCACGCGCCCTGACCGCCGGCTGGCCGGCAGGCGGGCGGGCGGGCGACGTGGCCGCGCGGCTGCGCGCGCTGGTCGCCGCGCGGTTCGGTGTCGACGCGGCGGGCGGCGACGCCCCGGTCGCGGGCCGGGCGACGCTGGACAGCGCGGCGGAGGACCTAGCGCCCACGCCGGCCGCGCTGCCGCTTTGGCGGCTGGACCTGGAGCCCCCCGCGCCGGGGGCCGAGGCGACCCGTGACGAGCTCTGGCGGCGGCGCCTTCGCCAGGCGCCCGCCGGCCTCGCGGCGCAGCTGCGTGCGCGGGGCCGCAGCGCCGCCCAGCGCCGGAGCCTCGCCCGCGACCTGACGTCGGCCCGGCTGGCCGACCTGCTGTCCCTGTGGTTCGACCCGGCGGACGCGGCCTTCGTCGAGGCGATCGCGACGACGGCCGAGGCGTGGGCGCAGGCCGCGCCGACGTCGCGCCCGGCCGAGCTGGCGCTGCGCCTGCGCGAATGGCTGCTGGCGGCGCTGCTGCTGGCGCCCGCGCAGGGCCGCCTGGCGGCCGACGCCGTGGTGGCGGACCTGCTTCGCCGCCGCGCCGCCCACGACGACCTCGCCCCCGCGGCGGCCGCGCGATCCCTGATCGACGCCTGGCCCGCCGGAGGCCCCGCCGCCAAGCACCGCGCGCGGCTGCTGGAGGCCCTGGAGACGGAGCTGGGCGAGATCCCGGCGTCGGCCGGCGGCAGGGCGCCGCTGTCCCCGCCCGAGCCCACAACGCCGCCTCAGCGCCACACGGCCCGCGCCGCTCTGGAGCAGGCCTTCGCGGCGCGGACCCTGGGGTCGGCCGCGTCCGCGCTGCGCGAGGCCCTGGCGAATGACGGCGCCTGGCTGGCGGCGGAAATGGCCACGTGGGCCGGCGACGCCGCCTTGCGCGCGGCGCTGGTTCGCGACCTGCCCACGGCGCTGTTGTTCGCCCTGGTCCAGCCGTGGCTCTCGGAACCGACGGCGCGCCTGTTGCTGGCCGCCTCGCCCGCGTCGGCGGACGGTCCGGATGCGGAGCGCGCGTTCTGGACCGACGTGCTCGCGGCGCTGTGGTCGGCGTCGGGCGGACAGGCGGCGACAGCGGCCCCCCGACCGATCCCGATCGAGGCGGCCGCGCTGCTGCGCCGCCTGCTGCGCGCGGCCGATCCGGAGCCCCGCCGCGCCCGCCGGCGAGCGGTGCGCGCCGCCCGCGCCTACCTGCGCGACGCGTCGCAAGCGCCGGCCGCCAGCGGACGCACCGGCCCACCGGCCACCATCCCCACGCTCGCGACCTGGACCGATCGCTTGCCCCCACAGCCGGCGGCGGCGGTGCGGCGGGCCGCGGCCGCGCTGCTGGTTCCGCCCGCGGCCGGGCTCGTGCAGCTGGCCGGCTTGGACGGCGGCGCGCGGCGCGCGCTATTCGTCCACCTGCGTCCGGCCGATGCGCCCGGCGCACTGGCGGCCCTGGACGCCCTGGCGGCGGCGGCGCGCGCGGCAGGCCTGCCAGAACCCGCGGGCGGCTGGACGGGGTTCGGCGAGCGGGTCCTGCTGCGCGAGCTGTTCGAGGAAGACCGGCGCTTCGCCGCCGACGGCTTCGCGACCCGCTGGTTCGAGGACTGGCTGGCGCGCACGCCGCCGACCGACGCGGCCCGCGCCCGCCGAGCCGTCCGCGCCCGCCGCGCCCGAACCCGAGGCCGCCGCCGCGCGCCGGAGCGCCCCGACCCCGCCGCTCCCCGAGACGTCCGACGCCGACCCGGACGCCGTGGCCGTCCAGCCCGCGACGCCCCCGGCGATGCTCCCAACTGAGCCCGCGACCGCCGCGCGGACCGCGCCGACGGCCGAGGCGCGAGCCGAACCGCAACCGCTCCTCGCCGAACCGCGCGCCGCCCGGCCGCCCGACCCGCGGGTGCTGGCCGAGGCCCTGCGCGCCGAAGCCGCCGACCTCGCCCCCACTACCGAGGCCTCCGGTCCGGAGTCCGAACCCGAGGCGGACGGGGCGATCTATGTGGACAACGCCGGGATGGTGCTGGCCGGGCCCTACATCCCGATGCTGTTCGAGCGCCTGCAGTTCACCCGCGGCGGACGCTTCGTCGACGACGCGGCCGTCGAGCGCGCCGTCCACCTGCTGCAGTTCATGGTCGATGGCGAAGAGGTCCCGGCGCCCGAGCATCGCCTGGCGCTGAACAAGCTGCTGTGCGGCCTGGATTTCCGGCTGCCGCTCGGACGCGAATTCCGCGTCGCCGACCATGAGCGCGAGACGGTCGAGAGCCTGCTTGGGGCCATGATCGAGCGCTGGTCGATCATCGGTCGGACGTCCGTGGCGGGCCTGCGCGAGTCGTTCTTCCATCGGCAGGGCGCGCTCACCGCCGAACCGGAGGCCTGGCGGCTCAAGGTCGAGCCGCGCGCCTTCGACATGCTGATCGACCAGATCCCGTGGGGCTTCACGGTCCAGCGAATGCCGTGGATGGCGCAGGTGCTCTATGTCGACTGGCGCTGAGCACCCCATCGCGGCCCAGCCGGCGAGCGCCGCCAACGCGCGCGCCCTGGAACGGCGCCTGGCGTGGCTGGACGCGGTGCTGCAGGCGCGGCTCTCCACCCACTTCGGCCAGCCCGGCGCGGGCGCCACGCCCACCGACATCGTCCCGCCGCCGGTGGAGGGCGACCCCTCCGATCTGGCCCAGATCGTGCGCGAGAACGACCTGGGCTGGGTTGAGCAGCTGGTGCTGATGCTGGCTCTCGCGCCGCACGTGCAGCCGCAGCTGCTCGACCCGCTGTTCATGCGCAACGCCAACATCGACCGGGGCTTCACCGAGTTCGGCGGCTGGAAGGGCAAGCAGCACGCGGGCTTCCTGCCCACCGGCGAGACGGCGGCCTTCCTGGCGGCGGGAGACGACATGCTGGGCCGCGCGGCCGTGCGGCGGCTGTTCGACGACGACCATGCGTTCGAGCGCCAGAACATCCTGCGCCTGGAGCACGACGCGCCGGGCGAACCGTTCTACTCGGGCGCCCTGATCGTCTCGTCCGAGGCCCTGGCGCGGATCACCACCGGCGAGCGGCACAAGCCGGACTTCTCGACCTCGTTCCCGGCCAAGCTGCTGACCACGCGGCTGACGTGCGACGACCTGGTCCTGAACCGCGACGTGATGGCCGAGATCGACGTCCTGCTGGGCTGGATGCGCCACAGCCGCCAGATCCTGGAGGACTGGAACCTGGGCCGCACCCTGCAGCCCGGTTACCGCAGCCTGTTCTTCGGGCCCCCGGGCACGGGCAAGACACTGACCGCCACCCTGATCGGCCAGGCGGCCCGGGCCGACGTCTACCGGATCGACCTGTCGATGGTGGTTTCGAAGTACATCGGCGAGACCGAGAAGAACCTGTCGCGGGTGTTCGACCAGGCCGCGCATCGCAACTGGATCCTGTTCTTCGACGAGGCCGACGCGCTGTTCGGCAAGCGGACCTCGACCTCCAGCTCCAACGACCGCTACGCCAACCAGGAGGTCTCCTACCTGCTGCAGCGGGTGGAGAGCTTCCCGGGCAACGTGATCCTGGCGACCAACCTGAAGGGCAATATCGACGAGGCGTTCGCACGGCGCTTCCAGTCGCTGATCCACTTCCCGATGCCCGACGCCGAGGAGCGGCTGCGCCTGTGGCGCGGCACGCTGGGGACCGCCACGCCGCTCGCCGACGACGTCGACCTCGCCCAGCTGGCCCAGCGCTGGGAGATCGCCGGCGGGGCCATCGCCAACGTCGTGCGCTTCGCCGCCATCCACGCCCTGCAGCAGGGCCGCGCCGCCATCCGCGCGGCCGACCTGGCCCAGGGGGTGATCAAGGAGCTCCGCAAGGAGGGCCGAACGGCATGAGGGGAGAACCGACCTTGTCCCTAGAGCCCACACGCTCCCGTTGGCCCCGCCGCCCGGCCGGGCGCGGCCTGCTGGCCGGCGCGCTGGCCGTGGTCCTCAGCCTGCTGGTCGTCCAGGTTCCTGGCCGGGCCCAGCCGCGGCCGGGCGTCGACCTGGAACAGCAGCGCAGCTGCGAGCCCGGCCAGCCAGACTCCTCCCCGGCGTCCTGCCGCGACGACGCCTTGGACGCCTTCCGCAAGCGCCGGCTCCCGACGCAGCCGCCCATGACGCCCGGCGACTTCCGGCCCGTGCTGGCCATCTCGCGGCTGCCCAACGCCCTGGTCGGCCAGGGCTACAAGGTCGGGCTGGTGGTCGGCGGCACGGCCGACTACCGGGCGAAGTACGACGGCGGCGACTTCCCGCGCGGCCTGCAGGTCAGCTCGACCGGCGCCCTGATCGGGGTGCCGCAGATCGCGGGCGACTACGAGTTCACCCTCACCTGGTCCGACAGCGCCACGCCGCCGCAGAAGGTGACCCAGTCCTACTTCCTGCGCGTGGTGCGCCCGCGCCCCCGGCCCGAACCGAGACCCATTCCCACGCCGGGCCCGATCCCGCCGCCGCCACCGCCGCCGGAGCCCGGCCCGTCGGCCGAGCGTCACGTGGACGGGCAGTTCACGGTCTATGTGCTGCGCGCCTCAGATCTGCCGCCGCCGGGCAAGGCCGCGGTTCCTCCGCCGCCCCCGCCACCGCCCGCGCCCCAGGCCGCGCCGCCGGCCTCGGCCGCGCGGTCGATCGGCAATCTGCCGGCCCAGTCGGTTCTGCGCTCCACCGCCCCGGTCCGCGCGGCGACCGCCCCGCTGCGGGCCGTCAACCAGCGCCTGCGCCAGGCCACGACGGTTCCGCCGGCCGCCCGCGCGCCGCTGCGCGCGTTGACCGCCGGCGGCCGCAACGTCGGGGCCGACGCGGCGCAGGCCCAGCCAGCGCCCATGGTGCTGGCGGCGGACGAGCCCAAGGCGCTGACGCCCGAACTGGCCGCAGTCGCTCAGCCGCTGATCAACGTGGAATACCCGAGCCGCGGCCTGTTCCTCCAGGCGCTCACCTACCGCAAGCAAGCGGCCGGCCTCACGCCCGCCGAGCGGCAGGCCCCGCTGACGGCGGAGGAGCAGCGCATCGCCGTGGCCGTGGCGGCCGAGCGCCACCAGCTCGCCGGCGCCCCCGAGCTGAACTGGGCGAAGGAGCCGGGCTGCGCCTGCGCGCCGCCGCGGACCCCGGAGACCCAGACGGTCTATGGCTTCTTCCCTTTCTGGAGCTCCGCCGTCCCGGGGCCGGCGATCCGGTTCAGCCGCGTCACCCGCATCGGCTTCGTCGGCGTTCAGCTGGGCAACAGCGGCGACTGGCTCGTCCCCACGGGGGGCCAGCAGGCCCGCCGCCCGTGGTGGGATTCGACCAGCGACGCGGCGCGCATCGCCCACGGCCATGGCGCGCACCTCGACCTGGTCGTCCAGCGCAACGACTGGAGTTTCCTGAACGGACCGCTGCAGCCGGGCGAGCTGGAGGCGCGCGCCGAAGCCGCCGCCCGCGGCGCCGTCGAGCTGGCCGACACCAAGCTGCGGGGCAGGTTCCTCGACCGGTTCCTGAACGCGCTGCTGATCGGCTCCTGGGGCCGGCCGAAGCACGTCTTCGACGGGGTCACGGTGATGTTCGACTACCCGCCGCCCGGCGCGCCCGAGCGGGCGCAGTTCCTGCGGTTCCGGGAGGTCTTCGTCCGCCAGCTGATCCGCAGCATGCAGGACCACGGGCGGTCCTATGTGCTGAACCTGGTGGCCTCGGAATACCCGAGCGACGACGCCGACGGGATGATCAGCCTGCTGGCCTACAAGAAGCAGGCCGAGCCGCGGAGCGCCCATGAAGGCGCCACGGTCGACGAGTCAAAAGTGTTCGAAGGGACCACCGACATCCGGGTGAACCTGCTGACGCCGCTGGCCGGGGACACCAGCGCGCGGAAGAAGGCCCTGCGCGGCGTCGCCGATACGCTGAAGGGCGTGCGCGGGTACGACCGCGTGGCGATCCTGCAGGGCATCGTCCCGGTCCTCTACATCCCAGCCGGTGAGGGGCCGGTGGGCAAGAAGGGCAAGCCGCCGGCCAGCCGCAGCCTCGACGAGACCCGCCAGCTGGACGACGACCTCGTCTACTCGGGCCAGAATTTCGGCGGTGCGGCCCTGTGGCCGACGCCGATGCTGGAGGTCGGCGCCGGCGGCGAGGCGTACATGGACATCGACCGGATCTGGTACCCGCCGATCCCCGGCCTGGGCGACGTCTCGATCTGCAACCTGGGTTTCCGGTTGCTGGGCCAGTTCCTGGCGATCGGCCTGGCGCTCGCGGTCATCGCCTACTTCCTTTGGGGTCAGGTGAGCGGCCGGGCCTGGGTGTTCCGCCTGTGCCTCTACGGGCTCGCCGCGGTGACGGCGGGCTGGTGGCTGTTCCTGATGAAGGTCGACCCGGCCCTGGTGGCGGTCCGGTCGGGCAACTGGCCCTTCATCGTCGTGCTGGTCCTCCTGGGCGCCTTCGCCCTCTGGAACCTCCTCAAGCCCAAGATCCCGCGGCCGTAGTGAGCCGCGGCCGCCGGATCTGGAACCACGAAAGTCACGAAAGGATACGAAGGGGTCCGGCTTGGCGATGGCGGGCGGACCGCCTGCTCTTTCGTGCCTTTCGTGGCCAGGTTTGGCGGCGCCCCGGCGCCTACTCGCCCTCGGGCTTCTTCTTGGCGAAGGGGTTGAGGTTCGGGACCTTCGGCAGCAGGCCCTTCTTCTTCGGCGCCGGCGGCTGGCCCAGCACCGCGGCGCGCATCACCCAGTACAGCGCGTGCTGGTCCAGGCTGCCCCGCACCCACTGCGAGCCCGGCCCGCGGGCGTAGACCGGGACATCTTCGCCGCCGCCGACGCCGTCCTGGGCCAGGGTCACGCCGGCCGCCTGGCGATAGTCCGGGGCCTCGGCGACCTCCGGCGTCAGCCGCTCGCCCGAGGCCTTGCGCGCCGGCCCGGCGCCGTAGACCAGCGTCGTATAGGGCCGGCCCTGGGCGTCGACCTGCTCGCCGTCGACCCCCGACACCGTGCTCAGGATCGGGTTGCCACGCTTCGCGGGGCCGCCGATGGTCAGGGTGTCGCCGTGTTCGGCGGTGACCAGGATCAGGGTGTCGAAGGCGCCCGTCAGCTCGGCCGCGGCGTCCACTGCCCGCGACAGCTCCCGCGTCTCGTTCAGCGCGTTGTAGGCATTGCCGTCGCGGTGGGCGCGGCCGATGCCGGCGGCGTCTACCACCAGCACATAGCCGCGCGGGTTCCGCTGCAGCGCCTTGATCGCCGCCACGGTCATCTCGGTGAGGCTGGGCTCGTCCGCGCCCGAGGCGGCGCGCTCGGCCTCGTAGTGCATGTGGTCGGGCGCGAAGAGGCCGAGGATCGGCATCCGGTCGACCTTCCAGTTCACGTTTTTCAGCTGGCTGGCGTTGGTCAGGTAGCGGCCGTTGTTGTTCTTCAGCCAGACCGCGACCAGGTCCTCCTCGCTGCGACGCACGCCGCGCCGGCCGCTGTCGTAGGGGTCGGTCTTGGTGTTGGGCAGGAAAGCCAGGCGGCCGCCGCCCAGCACGATGTCCAGCCCGCGCCGCTGGTCGGCCAGCTGGCGGGCGATGTCGCGGCAGCCCTGCCGCGTCGGCGTGTCGGGGATCACCGCGTCCACCTCCCAGTCGGGATCGCTGAGGTGGGCATAGGTCGCCGCGGCGGCCGGATAAGTGACACGCGCTGTGGTCACCAGGCCGGTAGACAGGCCGACGGCCTTGGCCTGTTCCAGCAAGGTTGCGGTCTCGTGCTCGGCGGCCTCGGCGCACTGGCCCTTGCTGGGCACGGGGTCGAGGGCCAGCGACGAGCCGCGGGTCTTCACGCCGGTCAGGATGGCCGACATCGCCCCCGCCGAGTCCGGGGTCTGCAGGTCGGTGTTGTAGGTCTTGGCCAGGGCCGTGGCCGGGAAGCGCTCGAACGCCAGCTCGGCCTCCTCGCCGTTCGGCGGCGGCTTCTGGCCCTTCGGCGGCTCGCCGCTCTGGCCGGCCAGGATGCGCGCGGCGGTGACGGTGGAGACGCCCATGCCCTCGCCGATGAACAGGATCACGTTGCGCGCGTGGATGCGGCCGTCGGCGGGCTTCTGCGCCTGGGCCAAGATGGCCTGGCCGTCGGCGCGCCAGAAGGCCGGATCGTCCTCCTTGCGCGGCGGGCGGGGCGGCCGTTTCGCCTCGGCCGGACGCTCCTTCATGTCCTTTTGCGGCAACAGTTTCAGCGGGTTCAGCGCGCAGCCGCCCAGGGCCACGGTCAGGACGCTCAGCAGGGTCAGCAGCTTCCTCGACATCGCCCACCCTCGTCAGTTCGATCTGGCTTCAAACTGTGCTAGCTCTACATTCAGAGGTTGCGGATCAGAATACAACTGCAACCGCGCATCGGGAGTCGTCAGATGGATCGGGCGGATCGGATTTCGGCCAATTCCCAGCGCACCCGCGCCGCGCTCGCACCGGCTGAACGGGCGTCCGCCGCCGCCACGCTGACCGATCACCGCCCGGCCGCCACCGCCCAGCGGGCCATGATCGCCGCCGTCCGCTCAGGCCCCGCCATGGCCGCACAGCGCCGGGCGCTGGATGCGGCGTTCGGCGTCGCGCAACGCGCCGGCCCCGAGGACGAACTGCAGATGAAGGTCGCCCAGCGCGTCGGCGAGGAAGACGAGCTGCAGATGAAGCTCGCCCCCGCCCAGCGGGTTGGCGAAGAGGATGAGCTGCAGATGAAGCGCGCCGGCGCGCCCGTGCAGCGCCGGGAAGACGCGACCCAGCCGGCCGACGGCGGCCTGCCGGCCCCCCTGCGCACCGGGGTCGAGGCCCTGTCCGGGGTGTCGATGGAGGGCGTGAAGGTTCACTACAACTCCACCGCCCCGGCCCAGCTCAACGCCCTTGCCTACGCCCAGGGCAGCGACATCCACCTGGCCGCCGGCCAGGAACAGCACCTGCCCCACGAGGCGTGGCACCTGGTCCAACAGGCCGAGGGCCGCGTGCAGCCGACGATGCAGATGAAGACCGGCACCCCGGTCAACGACGACCCGGGCCTGGAAGCGGAGGCCGACGCCATGGGCGCCCAAGCCGCGGCTCTCGGCGCCGCCGCGCCGGTCGCCGAGATCGAGGCTCATCCGCTCCTCCCCCCCCTGGTGGGAGAAGGGGGCCGCCGACGGCGGCCGGTTGTGGGGTCGCGCCAAGTCATCCTAGAGGAGCGCGCCGCAGGCTCCGCTCTCTTTGGCCACTGAAAACACTGAAGGCGCTCGAACAAGCCACCCCAGTTCAACGGCTTTTTGTCTTCAGTGTTTTCAGTGGCTTGAATCTTGGCGGCGCTGACGCGCCATCACGGCTGCAATGTTGGCGCGACCCTTCATCCGACCCGCTTCGCGGCCCACCTTCTCCCGCAAGGGAGAAGGTCCCTTAATCCGCCGCCGGCTGCGGGTAGTGATCGGTGAAGGGGCCGAGCTTGCAGGCATAGCCTTCCGGCGGCGGCTTCAGCTTGAAGGCCGACGGCTTCGAGCCCTTCGGGAACGACGCCAGCGTGGTCAGCGCCCAGCGGTTGAAGGCGTCGGTGTTCACCTGCGGCCACATGTGGCCGTGGCTCGCCGTGCAGGCGACGTGCACCACGTTCTTCTGGGCGCTGAAATAGTTCGAGCCCGCCTGGGTGGTCGGCCGGTAGTCGGAACACAGCACCCCGTCGCAACGCCACAGGTCCTTCTCGCCGCCCCACACCGTGATCACGATCATCGGCCCCACCGACGTCGGCAGCGGGTAGGGCCCGACGCGGCCCTGGTGGATCTTGCTCGGCGCGTCGATCACCGCCTGGCGCGCGGCGTCGAAGCTCAGGAACGTCCCGTCGTCCTTCGACGTGTACCACTCGCCGGAGATCGGCATTCCGCCGGCCCAGAAGTTCGAGCGGAACAGCAGGGCCCGGTTGGTCAGCGTGCCGCCGGAGGAGATGCCGCCCACGTAGAAGCGCCGGTCGTCCAGCCGGTACTTGGTGCCCACGCACTGCACCACCGCGACCAGGAAGCTCACGTCCGGCCCCTCGTCCTGCTTCCACTTTTCGCGGGCCGGTCCGCCCTGCCGGCCTTCGCGCCAGGGCTTCCAGTTCCAGCCGTCGCTGCCCGGGCCGTTGCAGACCGGGCCGGAGCCGTTGGGATCCTGCTCGGAGCATTTGCGCACCGGCCCGATCACCAGGAACCCGGCGTCGGCCAGCCTGGCGTTCGCGCCGCTGCGCGGGACGTTCAGGTTGGCGTTGGTGGACTCCACGGTCCCGGTCAGCGGGACCCAGACGGGCAGGGGCTTTCTCAGGTCCTTCGGCGGCACGACGACGAAGGCGCGCTTCTCGCCCTTGTGCGGGAAGTCGACGTTGAGACCATCCTTCACCTGATAGCCGTCAGGGCAGGCGTACTTCGTAGCCGCCACGCCGAGGGCCGGGATCGCCAGCGCCGCGAGGCCGGCCAGCAGGGCGGCGAATCTGCCCATCCTATTCCGCCCCCTCTTCCTTCACCTCGCCGCGGTTGCCCTCCATCTCCTTGCCC
>CBHTUE010000176.1:0-10671 GCA_966096115.1 uncultured Phenylobacterium sp. | reverse complement strand
AGCTGCCGGTCGCCCGCGCCGAGCGCGCGTCGGGCAGCAGGTCCTTGGCGTAGATCGTCACCTTGGCCCCCGCCTCCTGCGCCAGGATGGCGGCGGTGAGGCCGAGCGCGCCGCAGCCGACGACGGCGATGCTGGCCGGGCTGCCCACCATGGCTTTGCGCAGTGCGAACGTTCCGGAACCCCAGGACAGCGACCAGCCGGAGCCGCCGTGGCCGTAGTTGTGCACCACCAGCGCGTCCCCGACCGTCTCGGCCTCGATACGCGGACCGGCGGCGCGGAACGGGCGCAGGCAGACGGTGACGTCGAAGATCCGGTCCATCCGCGCGTGCAGCGGCGCGATCGGCGGGCGGCGCTCGGCGTAGGGGACCATGGAGGTGGGCGAGGCCGGCGCGGCGAGCGGGCGGGCCGGCGTGAGCGCCGTCGCGCAACCGCCCAGACCCAGCAGCCCGCCGCCGGCCAGGCCGGTCACCAGGCCACGACGATTGAGCGTATGGAGCATGGTCATGGAAGCCGCCTCCGCCGGTCTGCCACACCTAGCGGCCGGCGAGATTCGGGGGAAGCTGCGCAGGTCCGGTCGCGTTAGGTCGGGAAGCCCTTGTCGCGCAGATAGGCTTTCACGTCCGGATCGCGCCCACGGAACTGGCGGTAGGCGATGCGCGGGTCGACCGTGTTGCCCACCATCATGACGTGGTCGTGCAGCCGCTTGGCGGTGGGCTTGTCGTAGAGCTTGCCCGGCGCCTGCTCGAACGCCTCGACGGCGTCGAGGGCGATCACCTCGGCCCAGAGGTAGGAGTAGTAGCCCGCCGAATAGCCGTCCGAGGCGAACACGTGCTGGAACTGCGGCGTGCGGTGGCGCATCGGCAGCTCGGCCGGCATGCCCAGCTTGGCCAGCTCGTCGCGCTCGAACGCGTCGGGCTCGATGTCGGCGTCGCCGGCCAGATGCAGCTTCATGTCGATCAGCGCCGAGGACAGGTACTCGGTGACGTCGAAGCCCTGCCGGAAGGTGTGGGCCTTGTTGATCTTGTCGATCATCGCCTGCGGCAGCGGCTGGCCGGTCTTGTAGTGCACGACGAACTGCTTGAGCACCTGCGGCGTGGTCAGCCAGTGCTCGTTCACCTGGCTGGGGAACTCGACATAGTCGCGGAACACCCGCGTGCCCGACAGCGTCGGATAGGTCACCGCCGAGTTCAGGCCGTGCAACGCGTGGCCGAACTCGTGGAACATGGTCTTGGCGTCGTCCAGCGAGACCAGCAGCGGCTCGCCCGGGGCGGCCTTCACGAAGTTGGCGTTGTTGGAGACGATGGTGGTGACCTTGCCGCCGTAGGTCTGCTGCGCCCGATAGGCGTTCATCCAGGCGCCGGAGCGCTTGCCGGTGCGGGCGTAGGGGTCGAAGTACCAGAGGCCGATCAGCTCGCGGCCGCGGTCCACCCGGTAGACGGTGACGTCGGGGTGCTGCACCGGCACGTCGGTCACCTGGGTGAAGCGGAAGCCGTACAGCTGGCCGGCGGCCCAGTGCATGCCGTCGCGCAGCTTGTCGAGCTGCAGGTAGGGTTTCACCGCGTTGAGGTCGAGGTCGTAGCGGGCGGCGCGCACCTTCTCGGCGTAGAAGCGGTAGTCCCACGGCGCGATCCTGATCCCCGCCTTCTCCTTGTCGGCCCCCTCCTTGTCGGCAATGGCCTGCATCTCGGCCACTTCCTCGTGAACCCGGGCGATGGCCGAGGGCCAGACGCGCATCATCAGGTCCATGGCCGCGTCCGGAGTTTCGGCCATCGAGTTGTTGGCCAGCCGCCAATGGGCGTGGGTGGGGTAGCCGTACAGTTTCGCCCGCTCGGCGCGCAGCTTCAGGATCTTCCGGATGATGGCGTTGTTGTCGTAGGCGTCTGCGTTGTCGCCGCGGTTGTAGAAGGTCTTCCATACCTTCTCGCGCAGGTCCCGCCGTTCGGCGTAGGTCAGGAACGGGTCGACCGACGAGCGCGTGTTGACGATCACGAACGAGCCGGCCTTGCCCTTGGTCTTGGCGTCGGCGGCCATGGCGGCGCGCACGTCGGCGGGCACGCCCGCTAGGTCGCCCTCGGTCAGGAACAGGTCGTAGTCGTTCTCGTCGTGCAGCAGGTTCTGGTTGAAGGCGGTGAAGGCCGAGGCCAGCTCGGTGTTGATCGCGGCGACCCGGGCCTTGGCCTCGGGCGCGAGCTTGGCGCCGTTCCGCACGAAGCTGTTCCAGCGGATGAAGGTGAGCCGCTTCTGCTCCGGCGTCAGGCCGGAGGTCTCGCGGGCCTGGTAGACCGCGTCGACGCGCTTGAAGAGCGCCGCGTTCTGCAGGATCCGGTCGCTGTGGGCGGCGATCTTCGGCTGCAGGCTGCGGTCGATGCCGCGCAGCTCGAAGGTGGAGAGCGTGCCGCTCCAGATCGCGTAGATCGTCCCCACCCGGTTGCCGGCCTCGCCCGTCTTCTCCATCGCGGCGATGGTGTTCTCGAAGGTCGGCGGGGCGGGGTTGTTGGCGATGGCCTCGATCTGCGCCAGCTCCTCGGCCATGCCGGCTTCGATGGCCGGGGCGAAATCCGCCACCTTCACCTTGTCGAAGGGCGGGACGCCACCGTAGGGGCCGGTCCAGTCGGCCAGCAGCGGGTTGGGGGTCCCACCGCCTTGCAGGGCCTGGGCGTCGCCGGTCACCGGCAGCAGGTTGGCCGCGGCCGTGGCGGCGGAAGCCGCGAGGAAGGTGCGCCGGCGCATCGGATCTCCGGGAGAGGTCTAGGAACTGGGAAAAATCAGGGAATTGGCGGGAAGCGTAGCGACGCCCGCGTCATCCGCCAACCGGGCCGCGCGCCGGATCCAATGACGACGGCAGGCGCGGATCGGCGGGGTCGATCGTCTCGGCGTTGACCCGCGTGCCCCGCTCGGCCGGCAGGCACAGCATGTTCAGCGACACGATGTTGCCCTCGAACACCTGCTCGGCCGCGCCGTTGAAGTTCTGCGTCTCGCACAGCGCCGGCGTATGCCAGTACATCTGGTAGCCCAGGTTGTGGATCAGCATGATCAGGGTGCGCTGGTTCTGGGCCCGGTCGTTCTCGACATAGAGGATCGGCCGCGTTCGCGCGATCGTCTCGACCGCGCCGCCCAGCACGTCGATCTCCAGGCCCTCCACGTCGATCTTGAGCAGACCCAGCGATGCCAGGTTCAGGTCGTCGAGCCGCACCACGCGCACGGTCTCCCCCGCCTGCCCGGCCGGCGCCAGCGACACGCCGCCGAAATTGTCCTCCAGCGCGTAGTCCAGGGGCGGGATGGTCGCCTGGCCCGCCTCCATCCCGCAGGCCTCGTCCAGGGCCACGACGTTGTCGATCGCGTTCAGCACCAGGTTCGCACAGAGGATCTGGAAGATCCGGCGCTGGGGCTCGAACGCATAGAGCGTGCCGGGCCGGCAGGCGCGCGCCATGGCCACGGTGTGGGCCCCTATGTTGGCCCCCACCTCGACCACGGTCATGCCGGGCTTGATGATCTGGGTCAGGACCCGGCCTTCGTCGGGACTGAACTCGCCGTACACCTCCAGCGCGCGGGTGATGTAGCGGTCGCCGGGCAGGGCCAGCATGGGGCCGTGGCGGGTCTTGAGCTGTTTGACGAACGGCGCGGACATCGGCGGATAGGCGCGGAAAACCGGCGAGCGGGCAAGGGGCGGCGGGGTCTTAACCCTTCCGCCGAACGCGGCCTTAACGCTCCAGGGTTGAGGTTGCGCACGTTGCACCTCGCATACCCGGGGCCGGGCCAATGTTCACCGCCTACAAGCACTACTGGGATTTCCACGGGCGCGCTGCCCGCTCGGAATACTGGCTGTTCTTCCTCTGGTGCGTGATCCTGGGGGCCATCGCCGGGGTCGCCGACGTGGCGCTCAGCGGCGGCAAGCCCACCCTGTTCGGGCCGTGCGCGCTGTTCTGCACCTTCGCCAACCTGATCCCGAACCTGTCGCTCAGCTTCCGACGCCTGCACGACACCAATCGCAGCGCCTGGTGGCTGTTCATCGCCGCCATCCCCCTGGTCGGCGCCCTGGTGCTGCTCGTCTTCACTCTGCTGCCCGGCACGCCCGGCGAGAACCGCTTCGGCCCCGAGCCGGGGCAACGCTCCTACGCTGAGCTCGAAGCCACCTTCGCCTGACGTTGCCCCCTTGGCGTCGACAGCCCCGGCGACGCCCGCTAACACCGGGCGATGGCCATTGGCGTGTTCGATTCCGGGGTCGGAGGACTGACCGTTCACCACCGGCTGGTGGATCGGTTCCCGAAGGCCGATTTCATCTACCTGGCCGACCAGGCCAACGCCCCCTACGGCGGGCGGCCCGGCGAGGAGATCGTCGAGCTGACCAAGGCCGGCTGCGTGCGGCTGTTCGCGGAAGGCTGCGACGTGGTGGTCCTGGCCTGCAACACCGCCGCCAGCGTGGCGCTGCGCCGGTTGCAGCAGACCTGGCTGCCGGGCTACCGGCGCGAGCTGGGGCGACCGGTGAACGTGCTGGGGATCGTGGTGCCGACCATAGAGGCGGCGACCGGCCTGCCCTGGGAGCACGAGGCCCAGTGGCGCGAGGAGAAGGCGGAGAAGCTGGAGATTCTCGGCGTCTTCTCGACGCCCGCCACCGCCAGGAGCCGCGTCTACGAGATCGAGATCGACAAGCGGCGGCAGGACGTGGCCGTGTTCTCCGAGCCGTGCCCGGAGCTGGCGCGGATGATCGAGGCGGGCGCCCCGCGCGACGAGTTGGCCGCGGTGATCGCCGGCCACGTCCAGGCGCTGAAGACCCGGATCGGCCGCCACCCGGACCGCGCGATACTGGGCTGCACCCACTACGAGATCGTGGCCGACCTGTTCCAGGCGGCCCTGCCGGCGGGCACGCCGCTGATCCGCCAGCCCGACGCCACCGCCGACGCTCTCGAACGGTACTTCGCGCGGCACCCGGAGTTCGATTGCGGCAGCGGCGCCGTTCGTCGCTTTTTGACGACCGGGCGCCCCGGCGCACAGCACAGTCTGGTTGAGACGTTCTGGGGCGCGCCGCTAAGCTTCGAGCCTGCCTAGGGGGTTAGAGATGAAGCTTCGCATCCTGACAGCTGTCGCGGCGCTCAGCTTCGCCGGCGCCGGTCACGCCGCCGTCGTCGACAAGGGGGCCTACGGCTTCCGCATCAAGACCGTGCAGCAGGTCGCCGCCCCGCCGGAGACGGTCTGGAAGGCGATCGGCGAGTGGGGCCACTGGTGGAGCGACGAGCACACCTATTCCGGCAAGGCGGCCAACATCACCCTGGCGCTGACGGCCAACGGCTGTCTCTGCGAGGCCCTACCGAACGGCGGCAGCGTCCGCCACGGCGTGGCGGAGCTGGTGATCCCGAACCGGACACTGCGCCTGGACGCCGCCTTCGGGCCCCTGCAGGACGAAGGCGTCAGCGCCGCCTACACCCTGAACCTGAAGCCCAAGGACGGCGGGACCGAGGTCACCATGACCTACAATGTCGGAGGCGCCCGCGACTTCATCACCTCGGCCGCGCCGAACATCGAGGCCGTGCTGGACGAGGGCCTGATGCGCCTGAAAACCTACGCCGAGACCGGCAAGCCGAAATAGCCTCCTCTCCCCCGAGCGCCGCAGGCGCGAAGAGAGGGAGAGGGTAGGGAGAGGGCGGCTCCGCGGTTCGTCACGATCGCTCTGTTCGCAGCCAGCATCAGCCGGCCGCGGGTTGGTCATGGCTGAAGGCACAGTGGATCTGGCGCGTCCTGCGCCGGCCCCCTCCCCACCCTCTCCATCTCGCTACGCGGGGGAGAGGAGACCCTTCGCCGACTCGGTCAGCGCCGTGTCCAGGCGCGCACCTTCCGCATAGGGGGCGAGGTCGGCGGTGAGCACGCCGGCGCCCTGGGTGAGTTCCGGTCGCGGTGAGCCGATGCGGGTCTCCACCGGGAAGACGCCCGACCAGGGGGTCCAGCCGGCGTCCTGCGCCAGGTCGGTGACCCCGCCGTCGCGAACCTTCGCCGAGGCCTCCTCGATCTCCATCTCCACCAGCGCGATCTGCTTCAGCTCGCTTTCGGTGGCCGGGCGCAGCTTGGCTGAGCGGCCGGCGTAGAGGCGGTCGATGAACGCGTCCATGGCGGCCCGCTTGGCGCCGAGATCATGGATCAGCCGGGCCCGGCCAAAGGCCATCACCGAGCGGTAGTTCAGCGAGTGGATGAAGCCGGAGCGCCCGACCACGAAGCCGTCCAGGAAGCTCACCGTCACGCAGACGGGCGCGCCCCGGCCGACGGTGGTCAGCATCCGGCTGGCCGCCGCGCCGTGCCAATAGAGCTTGCGGCCCTCGCGCCAGTAGGCGGTGGGGGTCACGAACGGCTGGCCATCGATCGTGTAGCCGACGTGGGCCATGACGCCGGCGTCGAGGATCTCGAACACCGCCTGTTCGTCGTAGGCCGCGCGCTGCGGACGCCGGCGCGCTTTCGAGCGCGCGGTGGGCGTGAAGGCGTTCATGAGTGGCCCTCCAGGGTAACGGGCGTGCGCGCGACGACGTGCGGCGCGGGCGGCAACAGGCGCGCGACCGGCAGCGGGGTCAGGATCGTCGGCAGGCTCGAGGCGACGACGACACCGGCCGCCAGCCAGGCCAGGACGGTGATGGTCAGGCGACCCAGCACGCCGCCAGTGACTGGGGACTGGGGGGACGCGTTGTGGGGGGACGCGTTAGGGTTCGACATGCTGGGCCTCCTTTCCGAGGCGGGTACCTAGACAATCGGTGGTCTGGCCGATAGGTCCAGTTCGGCGACACTGGACAGACCACTTGGAGGGTCGATGAGCTGGGCCGAGGTCTACCCCTGGCACGCCCCGCAGCCCGGCGGGCCGGTGATCCGTCAGGTCTATGAGCAAGTTCGGAGCGCGATCCACCAGGGCGCGCTGCGCCCGGGCGGCCGATTGCCCTCCAGCCGCGACCTCGCCGCGCGCCTGGGCGTGGCGCGTGCGTCGGTGGTCGCGGCCTACGACCAGCTGCTCGCGGAAGGCTATGCCGAGGGTCGCGCGGGGTCGGGCACCTATGTGTCGAGCGACCTATCGGGCGTGATCGACATCCGCGCGGGCTCCGACGAAGCGGCTTCGGCTGCGGCGGCGCCGAACGCGCAGGCGGCGCGGCTGTCGACCCTGTTCCCGCCCCAGGCCCAGACCTTCTCCAACGGCCGCACCCTGATGGACGCGCGCGCGCTGGACGCCTGGTCGAAGTCCACCCGCCGCGCGCTGCGCACGCTCGACGCCCACCACTTCGGCTACTCGGAGCCGGCCGGCGACCTGCGGCTGCGCACCAGCGTCGCCGAGTACCTGCGCGCTGCGCGCGCCGTGGTCTGCGATCCCGACCAGGTGCTGATCACGTCCGGCGCGCAGCATGCGCAGGAGCTGACCCTGCGCGTCCTGCTCACGCCCGGCGACCGGGTGTGGCTGGAGGACCCGGGCTACGCCTCGACCTGGCAGGCGGCTGAGGCGGCCGGCGCGCGCACGGTGGCCGTGCCGGTGGACCGCGCGGGGCTGGTGGTGTCGGGGGGGATCGCCGCGGCGCCGGACGCGCGGATCGCCTTCGTCACGCCCTCGCACCAATACCCGACCGGCGTCGCGATGAGCATGGGCCGGCGGCTGGAGCTGGTGGCCTGGGCGCGGGAGGCCGGCGCCTGGGTGGTCGAGGACGACTACGCCACCGAGTTCCGCTATGCGGGCGCCCCGCTGCCGTCGTTGCAGGGGCTGGATGGCGGCGAACGGGTGATCTACGTCGGCACGTTGAACAAGGCGCTCTTTCCGGGCCTTCGCCTGGGCTATCTGGTGGCGCCGCGCGAACTGATCGACCGGTTCCGGGCGCAGCGCTGGCTGGTCGACCGCCAGCCGCCGACCCTGACCCAGGCGATCACGCTGGACTTCATGGAGAGCGGCCAGTTCGTCGCCCACATCCGCCGCCGGCGGCTGGCCTACAAGGCGCAGCGGGACGCCCTGACCGCGGCCCTGGCGCGACGGCTGGGCGACATTCTGGAGGCGGACGTGCCGGACCAGGGCATGCACCTGATCGCCTATTTCCGCGACGGCCGCTCCGACGTCGAGGCCGAGGCGCAGGCCCTGGCGCGGGGGGTGACGGCGCGCGCGATCAGCCCGCTGCACCACGACGTCGCGGCGCGCAGCGGGCTCCTGCTCGGCTTCACCGGCTTCCCGGCCAACGCCATGGACGCTGGCGTGGCGCGGCTCGCGGCAGCGCTGGGGGCCTAAGAACACCTCAAAAGAAGATCGTCATCCCCCGGCTTGTCCGGGGGACCCATTCAGACCGACAGCAGGTCGTAGTCCGCAGCGTGGCCGCCGCGGGCCATCTCCGACGCACGCGCAAAATGGGTCCCCCGGACAAGCCGGGGGATGACGAGCGGAGAGGGTGTGCGCCTAAGCCGCCAGCGCGCCTTCCGCCGCCAGGATGCGGCTGGCGGCGTTGACCACCGCGGCGATGCGCAGGGTGGCCTGGATCTGCTGAGCCGAAACGCCGTGCGCCTTCAGCTCCGCCTCGTGGGCGTCCAGGCACATGCCGCAGCCGTTGGCGGCGGAGACGGCGGTGGCCCACAGCTCGAAGTCGGCCTTGTCGACGCCGGGGTTGGCCAGGCCGTTCATCCGCAGGCGGGCGGGGAGCGTCTTGTATTCGCCGTTCGAGAGCAGGTGCAGCGAGCGGTAGTAGACGTTGTTCATCCCCATGATAGCTGCGGCCGCCTTGGCCGCCGTCAGGGCTTCGGGCGAGAGCCCGGCGCCGGTCGCCGCGGCTTCCACGGCGCGGATCACGTCGGGCTGGCCGACCGCATGGGCCGAGGCGACGAAGGCGCCCCACTTCTGCTGGTCGCTGAGCAGGGTCTCGGCCGCCAGGCTCGAGAGGTTCAGGCTGATGTCCTTGGCATAGGCGGGCAGGCGCTCGCGCAAAGCGTCGAGGGGCATGGCAATCTCCGGGACTGAAAGAGAAAGACCCGGACGGCGGCTGGGGGGAGGGGACGCCGCCGTCCGGGCCAGGGCTGAAGGTTGTCGCGCGGTGTGTGCGTTACGCGGCCTTCAGGGTCTCCCCGCCGACCGAGCGGTTGCACGGGCAAAGCTCGTCGGTCTGCAGGGCGTCGAGAACGCGGAGCGTGTCGGCCGGGTTGCGGCCCACGTTGAGGTTCGTGACGTAGACGTGCTGCACCACGTTGTCGGGATCGACGATGTAGGTGGCGCGGAGCGCCGCGCCTTCCTCCTCGTTGAACACGCCCAGGTCGCGGGCGAAGTTCGCCCCGTTGTCGGCGAAGTTCCAGATCGGCAGGTTGTGCAGGTCCGGATGCTCGCGTCGCCAGCCCAGCTTGGCGTGCTCGTTGTCGGTCGAACCGCCCAGCACCACCGCGTCGCGCTCGGCGAACTGCGGGTTCAGCTTGGCGAACTCGGCGATCTCGGTCGGGCAGACGAAGGTGAAGTCCTTCGGATAGAAGAAGATGACCTTCCACTGCCCGGGGAAGCTCTCCTTGGTCAGTGTCTCGAAGGCGCTCTGGCCGCCTTCCTCATGGCGCATGAACCCGGGCTTCACGCCCACGATCTTGAAGTCCGGCAGTGTCTGGCCAACACCCAGCATGTCACTCATCTCCTTGATTTCGCGGGCGGCCAGGGGGAGCCGGCCGCCGTTGAAGGGGAGATAGGCACGCGGGCGTGATAATCCCAATCGATAGTTTTTGCGATTTGGATAGAGCGCGCCTATGCTGGCGTCATGCTCCCCACCATCCGCCAACTCCAGTACCTGAAGCTGCTCGCCGAGCAGGGCGCGTTCGGCAAGGCGGCCGAGGCGGCGCACGTCACCCAGCCCACGCTGTCGGCCGGCATCCAGGAGCTGGAGCGGACCCTGGGGGCGCCGGTGGTGGATCGCGCCCGCTCGGGCGTGATCCTGACGCCGGTCGGCGAGGAGGCGCTGCGCCGGGCGACCGTGATCCTCAACGAGGCTGAGGAGATGGTCGAGGCGGCCAAGAACGCCGGCCAGCCGCTGACCGGCCGCTTCCGCCTGGGCGTGATCCCGACCATCGCGCCGTTCCTGCTGCCGGGCGTGCTGCCCCTGCTGCGCCAGCGCTTCCCGAAGCTGAAGCTGTTCCTGCGCGAGGACCTGACCCAGCGGCTGATCGCCCAGCTCAAGGCCGGGCGGCTGGACGCGGCGCTCATCGCCCTGCCGTTCGACATGGCGGGGCTGGAGTGGGCGCATGTGGCTGATGACGAACTCCTCGCCGCCGTGCCGGCCGACCACCCGCTGGCGAAGCTGAAGTCGGCCACGCCGGAGGCGCTGGAGCTCGAGAACCTGATCCTGCTGGAGGACGGCCACTGCCTGCGCGAGCACGCCCTGTCGGCCTGCCGCCTCAACCCGCCGCGCGCCGCCAACGGCGAAGAGCCGTTCACCGCCACCTCGCTGCCGACGGTGGTGCAGATGGTGGGCTCCGGCCTGGGCGTCACCTTCCTGCCGCGCATGGCGGTGAACGCCGGCCTGGCCAAGGCCGCCGACGTCGCCGTCCGCCCCATCGACGCCGAAAACCCGGCCCGCGAGATCGTCGTCGCCTGGCGCGCCGGCTCCAACCGCCGCGCCGAAGGGCGGTTGCTGGCCGAGGTGCTGAAGGAGGCGTGAGCCTCCGCCGCTAGCGCCTTGCCTTTCCCGCCGGCGGGAAAGGGGGACCGCC
>CBHTUE010000175.1:0-10738 GCA_966096115.1 uncultured Phenylobacterium sp. | reverse complement strand
TGTGCTTCAACACCGCCATGACCGGCTACCAGGAGATCCTGACCGACCCCTCCTACATGGCCCAGATCGTGGCCTTCACCTTCCCGCACGTGGGCAATGTGGGCACCAACGTCGACGACCTGGAGCAGATGTCGGGCTCGGCCGAGACAGCGGCCCGGGGCGCGATCTTCCGCGACCTGCCGACCGCGCCGGCCAACTGGCGGGCCGACAGCGACCTGGCGACCTGGATGACCCGGCGCGGCGTCATCGGCCTGTCGGGCGTCGACACCCGGGCGCTGACCCGGGCGATCCGCGAGAAGGGCATGCCGCACGCCATGATCGCGCACAATCCCGAGGGCAAGTTCGACCTCGCCGACCTGACGGCGAAGGCGCGGGCCTGGTCGGGGCTGGAGGGCCTGGACCTGGCGAAGGACGCCTCGTGCCTGCAGCCGTTCACCTATGACGAGGGGCTGTGGAGCTGGCCCGAGGGCTACGCCAAGCCGGCCGGCCCCAAATACGAAGTGGTGGTCGTCGACTACGGCGTGAAGCGCAACATCCTGCGCAGCCTGGTGTCGGTGGGCGCCCGGGTGACCGTGGTGCCGGCCAAGACCACGGCCGAGGAGATCCTGGCGCGCAATCCGGACGGGGTGCTGCTGTCCAACGGCCCCGGCGACCCGGCGGCGACCGGCGAATATGCGGTGCCCGAGATCCGGAAGCTCGTGGAGAGCGGCAAGCCCGTGTTCGGCATCTGCCTGGGCCACCAGATGCTGTCGCTGGCGCTGGGCGCGAAGACCGTGAAGATGGACCAGGGCCACCACGGGGCGAACCACCCGGTGAAGGACCTGACCACCGGCAAGGTCGAGATCGTCTCGATGAACCACGGCTTCACCGTCGATCGCGACAGCCTGCCCGAGCCCCTGACCGAGACCCACGTCTCCCTCTTCGACGGCACCAACGCCGGCCTGGCCCTGAAGGATCGCCCGGTCTTCTCGGTGCAGCACCACCCGGAAGCCTCCCCCGGCCCGACCGACAGCCTCTACCTGTTCGAACGCTTCGCCGGCCTGATGGACGCGGCGAAGTAAGACGTCCGCATTTGTCGCGGACTCGGGGCAAAGCACCCACAGGCTAGAGCGAGGCATGCACAGCCTGTGCACAGCCTCCGATGCTACCGGTGCCTGATGGTCGGTCGGTTCGACGAGCACTTCCTGGAGGAGATCAAGTCGCGGCTTCGGCCGTCCGACGTGATCGGCCGCACCGTGAAGCTGCGCAAGCAGGGGCGCGAGTACGTCGGCCTGTCGCCGTTCAACAAGGAGAAGACCCCCTCGTTCTACGTGAACGACGACAAGGGCATGTTCTTCGACTTCTCGTCGGGCAAGACCGGCGACCTGATCACTTACCTGCAGGAGACCGAGCGGCTGACGTTCGCCGAGGCGGTCGAGCGGCTGGCGGGCGAGGCGGGACTGGCGCTGCCGGCCGTCGACCCGCGCGGCGCCGAACAGGAGAAGGTGCGCCAGGGCCTGGCCGAGTGGCTGGAGCTGGCCGCCCAGTGGTTCGAGGCCGAGCTGAAGCGCCCGCCCGGCCGCGACGCCCGCGCCTACCTCGAACGCCGCGGCCTGCCCGACAGCGAGTGGGGCCGCTTCCGCATCGGCTTCTCGCCCAATGGCCGCACGGCGCTCAAGGACTACCTGATCGCCAAGGGCGCCCGGCCCGGCGAGCTGATCGAGGCCGGCCTGCTGATCGCCCCGGAGGACGGCGGCGCCCCCTACGACCGCTTCCGCGACCGGATCATCTTCCCGATCCTCGACGTCCGCGGCCGGGTGATCAGCTTCGGCGGCCGGGCGATGGACCCGCAGGCCCGCGCCAAGTACCTGAACGGCCCCGAGACCGTGGTCTTCCACAAGGGCCACCAGCTCTACGGCCTCTCCGAAGCCCGCAAGATCATCGCCGCCGCTAAGGCCGACGAGCCCACCTCCCTCGTGGTCGTCGAAGGCTACATGGACGTTATCGCCTGCCAGCGGGCCGGCGTGGCGGCGGTGGCGGCCATGGGCACGGCGCTGGGCGAGGACCAGATGGAGGTGCTGTGGCGCCACCACCCGGAGCCCACCATCTGCCTCGACGGCGACCGCGCCGGCCGCGCCGCCGCCGCCCGCCTGATCGACCGCGCCCTGCCGCTGCTGAAGCCCGGCAAGTCCCTGCAGTTCGCCATCGTCGAGGGCGGCAAGGACCCCGACGACGTGCTGCGCGAACAGGGCGCCGCGGTCCTCAAGGCCCAGCTCGCCCGAACCACCCCCTTCGCCGAGGCCCTGTTCGCCCGCGAGCGCGACGCCGAGCCGCTGGACACGCCGGAGCGCAAGACCGCGCTCAAGGTCCGCCTGCGCAAGCTGGCGGCCACCATCGCCGACCCGGACCTGGCCGGCGCCTACAAGGAGGACCTGCTCGCCCGCTTCGAGGCCCTGTGGCCGACCCGCCAGCCGGTCTACACCGTGGGCGCCGCCGGCCGCGAGCTGTCTCGCGCCCGCTGGGACAAGCGCCGCCCGGCCCCGACACGCGCCACCCAGCAGACGGTCGACGCCACCGAGCGCCTGCGCAGCGCGCCCAAGGCCCTGTCGGCGGCCCTGGCCATGGCGGCGGTGCGCGACCCCGGCGTCATCGACGACGCCATCGAGAGGGTCGGCAGCCACGGCTTCGGCGACGCGCGCCTCGACGGCCTGGCCCACGAGCTGGTCGCCCTGCGCTACGAGGCCGAGCACCTGGAGGCCGAGGCCCAGATGCGCCGCCTGCGCGCCAAGGGCTTCGCCGACGCCGACTTCGCCCGCCTGGAGGCCGACGCGCGCCGCGCCGGCGTCGCCGCCCCGTTCCTGCAGGAGACCGGCGAGCGCGCCCGGGTCCTGTGGCGCCAGGCCTTCGACCTGATGCTGCAGCTGGAGAGCCTGGAACGCGCCGTCGCCGCCGCCGCCCAGGACCTGGAGCGCGACCGCGACTCCCACACCCTCAACACCCTGAAGGCCGAGCGCGACCAGCTCCGCAAGCTGCTCAACAGCGACTGGGCCCACGGCGGGGATGAGGTGGTGCTGCCGCATTGACCGTCTTCCCGCTGGGCGGCGGCGACATGTGGGCGCGCTGGGCGCCGCGGTGGACGGGGGTCCGTGTGCGGATCATAAGCAATTGATTCAAATGAGAAAGAACGTTTTCCTGACTGTACCATGCGCGCGGTCGCGGGGGCAAAGTTGAAGGCGGGTGGCTCGGCCGCGGCAGGTCCCCTCGCACCTAGCCGCGCGACTCCGCTAAGACTGCGGGCATGAACGCCGTCGAGATCGAACAGGCCGTTTCCCAGCTGGCCGAGCAGCCGTTCGACGCGGCCGAGTTCCCGTTCGCGTTCCTGGAGGCGTTCGGCAAGAAGGGCGCGACGCTGAAGCGCCTGCGGGCGGGGGCGACCAACAAATCCGACGTTCCGGGCGGGGTGTTGAAGCGGGACGACATCCACATCGCCACCTGCGAGGCCGGCCGGGTCGCCGAGACCCTGGCGGCGTTGCGGGCCAGCCCGCGCACCGCCTCGGAGAAGGCGAAGTTCATCCTGGCCACCGACGGCCAGACCCTGGAGGCGGAGGACCTCACCTCCGACGAGGCGCCGGTGGTGTGCGCCTGGGCCGACTTCCCCAACCACTTCGGCTTCTTCCTGCCGCTGGCCGGTATCACCACGGTCAAACAGATCCGCGAGAGCGCGTTCGACATCCGCGCGACCAGCCGCCTGAACAAGCTGTACGTCGAGCTCCTGAAGGACAATCCCGACTGGGCCACGGCCGAGCGGCGGCCGGACATGAACCACTTCATGGCGCGGCTGATCTTCTGCTTCTTCGCCGAGGACACCGACATCTTCGGCGGCACGCGCAAGTTCACGGGCACGGTCGACACGATGGCGGCGCGGGACTCGTCCAACACCCACGAGGTGCTGGGCGAGATCTTCCGCGCGATGAACACGAAGCGCGAGGAACGCGCCGGTGCGGGCATCCCCCGCTGGGCGGACGACTTCCCGTATGTGAACGGCGGGCTGTTCTCCGGCGCCTCGGACGCGCCCAGGTTCAGCCGGATCGCGCGGTCGTACTTCCTGCACATCGGCGGCCTGGACTGGACGAAGATCAACCCGGACATCTTCGGTTCGATGATCCAGGCGGTGGCCGACGACGAGGAGCGCGGCGCTCTGGGCATGCACTACACCAGCGTGCCCAATATCCTGAAGGTGCTGAACCCCCTGTTCCTGGACGACCTGCGGGAGAAGCTGGACGAGGCGGGCGACAATGGCCGCACCCTCCTGAACCTGCGCCGGCGCATGGCGCGCATCCGGGTGTTCGACCCGGCCTGCGGTTCGGGCAACTTCCTGGTCATCGCCTACAAGGAGATGCGGGCGATCGAGGCGGAGATCAATCGCCGCCGGGGCGAGCCCGACCGGCGCTCCGAGATCCCGCTGACCAACTTCCGCGGCATCGAACTGCGCGACTTCCCCGCCGAGATCGCCCGCCTGGCGCTGATCATCGCCGAGTACCAGTGCGACGTCCTGTACCGGGGGCAGCAGGAGGCGCTGGCGGACTTTCTGCCGCTGGATGCGGAGAACTGGATCACGTGCGGGAATGCGCTGCGGCTTGATTGGCTCACCGTTTGTCCGCCGACGGGTTTGGGGGTGAAGTTTCTCTCAGACGACCTGTTTTCGACGGCATTACAGCAGCCGGAAATCGACTTCGAGAATGAAGGGGGTGAAACGTACATCTGCGGCAATCCGCCGTACACAGGCTACAATCGCCAAACAATCTCGCAAAAGGAAGATATTGCGTCTGTATTCGAGGGAAGGATTCCAAAGTTTGGAAACCTAGACTATGTTGCATGTTGGTTTGCGAAAGCGGCTTGGTATAACCAAGTCGTCGGATCTAAGAGCGCCTTCGTTGCCACCAATTCCATTTGCCAAGGTTCTCAGGTGGCCATTCTATGGCCTGCAATATTTTCTGCAGGACAGCGGATATTCTTTGCAAGGACCTCGTTTCAGTGGTCGAACTTAGCCGCGCGAAATGCCGGAATAACGGTGATTGCAATAGGTCTTCAGTGTCAGCATACGCCCGGCGCTATTTTGTTCGACGAAGCCGATGGGACAGTTATTCAACGAAAGGCGGGAAGTATAGGTCCCTATTTAGTTCCGGATTCGGATGCAATTGTAATTCCGCATCGAACCCCACTGTCCATATTGCCTGAGATGACGCTTGGAAATCATCCCTACTATGCGTCGGAGTTGATCTTGGATAAATTGGAGGCGGATCGTGTACGTAGAATTGATCCGAGAATAGACAAATTCATCCGGCCGTATCTCGGATCGTCGGAAATAATTAATGGAGTAAGCCGGTATTGCATCTGGATTGAAGATAAAGATGCGCTTGAGGCCGCAACAATACCGGAATTGAGTGAGAGATTTAATAGGATTTCGAGCGCTCGAGCCGAAAAGACAACAGACCACACAGCAAAAGTGTTGGTTCAAAAGCCATACAGGTTCAGAGATCAATTCACGGCTAGAGATCGAATGATAGTTGTGCCGCAGGTGTCCTCAGAGCGAAGACTATTTTTACCCGTTGCAATATTGGACGCCATTTCCATAATTTCTTTCCAGGCGTACGCAATATTTGACGCACCTCTTTGGTCAATGGCGATTGTGTGCTCAAAATTGCATTGGGTTTGGATTGGCACGGTGTGCCGAAGAATGAGGACGGATTTCTCCTACTCAAACACCCTCGGCTGGAACACCTTCCCCGTCCCGACCCTGACCGAGAAGAACAAGGCCGACCTCACCCGCTGCGCTGAGGACATCCTGCTGGCTCGGGAGGCGCATTTCCCCGCCACCATCGCCGACCTCTACGACCCCGACGACATGCCCGCCGACCTGCGCGCGGCGCACGAGCGCAACGACGAGGTGCTGGAGCGGATCTACATCGGCCGGCGGTTCAGGAACGACACCGAGCGGCTGGAAAAGCTGTTCGAGCTGTACAGCAAGATGGTCGCGCCCAAGGCGCGAGCCGGCTAGGGTCCGGACTCAATTGCGCTGCCGCCGAAGCCACGGAGCTTCAGACATATAGCTCCGTCATCCCGGTCGAACCCCGGCGAAGGCCGGGGGGAGAGCCGGGACCCAGGAGGACTGGGCTCAGCGCTTGAACTTCCTGGGTCCCGGCTCTGCGGCCCGCAAGCGGCCCGGAGCCTGCCCCGGGCCGGGTCGGCACGGACCCGGGGGCCGGGATGACGGGGATTTTGTGGCCAGGCAATTGAGTCCGGACCCTCTAGGGCGGCGCCACCCCAAACCCGTCATCCCCCGGCTTGTCCGGGGGAGCCATTGACCCCGCCGTTGCAGAGCGATCCGCAGCGGCGCCGTCGCGAGCCTCCTGCGCCGAAGGTGTGAATGGGTCCCCCGGACAAGCCGGGGGATGACGGGCTTTGCCTTGCTTCGGGATGACGGGCTTTGCTTTGCTTCGGGGATGGCGGGCTTTGCTTTGCTTCGGGGGATCACGGTCGTTCGGGCTGATTTGGAATGTTCCTGTGGGGGCTCCGCGGCTATTGAGTGTGACTGCGGACAGCGCAATCCTGAGTCCATAGGCGGGGGGCCCATGGCGGCGTTCGAGTGGGATCCGGAGAAGGACCGGCTGAACCGCGCCAAACACGGCATCGGCTTCGCGGAAGCCGCGGGCGTCTTTGACGGCGACCACATATCCATCGAAGATATGGGCGTGGACGACGGGGTGCGGGAGAAGACGTTTGGCGTGATCCGGGGCGTCCTGGTGCTCTGCGTCGTGCATACCGACCGGGACGGCGTGACCCGTATCATCAGCGCCCGAAAGGCGACTGCCAGCGAGCGACGGTTCTACGATGCCCATATCCGATAAGCGCCTCGCCGAAATCATGGCCATCCGCGACGCCGACATCGACACGTCCGACATCCCCGAGGCGACCGAGGCCGACTTCGCCCGCGGGCGCGTCGTGCGGAAGGGCGGCGCGCCGGCTGCCGGCGGGCGCGGCGCCATTCCCACCGTCAGCATGGCCTATGCCCGGACGGGCGTCTCGACCAAGGCCAACGAGCTGGGCATGCGGGTGATGCAGGAGCGCGCCTATGAGAAGCGCGGCGAGCAATACCTGCTGATCAAGTCGCCGCCGGCCTCGGGCAAGAGCCGGGCGCTGATGTTCATCGCCCTGGACAAGCTGGCGAACCAGGGCCTGAAGCAGGCCATCGTGGTGGTGCCCGAGCGGTCGATCGGCGCCAGCTTCAACGACGAGCCGCTGAGCCGCTATGGGTTCTGGGCCGACTGGACGGTCGCGCCGCGGTGGAACCTGTGCAACGCGCCGGGAACCGACGGCGGCAAGGTGAATGCGGTGGGCGAATTCCTCGCGAGCGAGGACAGGATCCTGATCTGCACGCACGCCACGTTCCGCTTCGCGGTGGACCGGTTCGGGGTGGACGCCTTCGACGACCGGCTGATCGCGGTGGACGAGTTCCACCACGTCTCGACCAACCCGGACAACAAGCTGGGCCTGCACCTGGCCGAGTTCATGACGCGGGACCGGGTGCACATCGTGGCGATGACCGGGTCGTACTTCCGCGGCGACGCCGAGGCGGTGCTGTCGCCGCAGGACGAGGAGAAGTTCGAGGAGGTGACCTATACCTACTACGAACAGCTCAACGGCTATGACCACCTGAAGCGCCTGGATATCGGCTACTACTTCTATTCCGGCCCCTACCTGGACGACATCCTGAAGGTGCTGGACCCGAACGAGAAGACCATCGTCCACATCCCGAACGTGAACGCGCGGGAGAGCACCAAGAAGAAGCTGGACGAGATGGAGGCCATCCTGACGGCGCTGGGCGAGTGGCGGGGGGCCGATCCCAAGACGGGCTTCCAGCTGATCGAGCGGCCCGACGGGCGGGTGCTGAAGGTGGCCGACCTGGTGGACGACCAGGCGGGCCGCAACCTGGTGTCCGCCGCGCTGAGGGACCCGGCGCAGAAGAACAATCGCGACCACGTGGACATCATCATCGCGCTGGGCATGGCCAAGGAGGGGTTCGACTGGATCTGGTGCGAGCACGCGTTGACGGTGGGCTATCGCTCCAGCCTGACCGAGGTGGTGCAGATCATCGGGCGCGCCACCCGCGACGCGCCGGGCAAGGACCACGCACGGTTCACCAACCTGATCGCCGAGCCCGACGCCAGCCCGGAGGCGGTCTCGGAGGCGGTGAACGACACCCTGAAGGCGATCGCCGCGAGCCTGCTGATGGAGCAGGTGCTGGCGCCGCGGTTCGAGTTCCGGCCCAAGACCAAGGCCCTGGGCCCGGAGCCCGGGTTCGACTACGGCCCCGGCGGCTATGATGCCGACCGCTGCAACGTCGGCTTCGACGGCAGGAGCGGGACGTTCCAGTTCGAGATCAAGGGCCTGGCCGCGCCGAAGAGCCCGGAGGCCACGCGCATCTGCCGCCAGGACCTCAACGAGGTGATCGCCGCCTTCGTGCAGGACAAGACCGCCATCGAGCGCGGCATCTTCGACCTCGAACTGGTCCCGGAGGAGCTTACCCAGGTCCGCATGGGCAAGATCGTCCGCGAGCGGTTCCCGTCGCTGGACGACGAGGACCAGGAGGCGGTTCGCCAGCATGCGATCGCGGCGCTGAACCTGACCCAGCGGGCCAAGCAGATCGCGACGGGCGGTGGCGGCGGCGAAGAGAGCGCCAACACCGCCTTCGTCGACGGTGTGAAGCAGATCGCCATGGACGTCCGCGAACTGGACATCGACCTGATCGACCGCATCAACCCGTTCGGGGAAGCCTATGCGATCCTGGCCAAGGCGATGAGCGAGGAGCGACTGCGGCAGATCCAGACCGTGATCACGGCGAAGCGCACGGCGCTGTCGCCGGAGGAGGCGAAGGAGATCGCCGTGCGGGCCGTGCAGTTCAAGCGGGAGCGGGGGCGCGTGCCGTCGATCACCGCGCAGGACCCGTTCGAGAAGCATCTCGCGGAAGGCGCCGCGGCGTTCGTGCGGTTCAAGGACGAGGGACGCTATGGCTGACCCCGACCTCGACGAGCTGCGCGCCGAGCTCGCGGACTTCGCCGCGCCGCAGAAGACGGCCTCGCGTTCGCCCCGCGAGGAGCGGGTGATCGCCGGCTTTGAGGACATCCTGCGTTTCGTGGACGAGCATGGCCGTCCGCCGCGCCACGGCGAGGACCGCGACATCTTCGAACGCCTCTACGCCGTGCGGCTGGACCGCATCCGCGCGCAGGACGACTGCCGGGTGCTGGTCGCGCCGCTGGACCGGCATCACCTGCTGGACGCGGCGCCCGGCGCGGTGGGCGAGGAGGGCGCCGATTTCATGACCGACGACCAGCTGCTGGCCGAGCTGGGCGGCGGCGAGGGCGGGGCGGGCGACGACATCTCGACGCTGAAGCACGTGCGGCCGCGGGCCGAGATCAATGCCGCCGAGGAGGTGGCGCAGCGCAGGCCTTGCCGCGACTTCGACCGCTTCGCGCCGCTGTTCGAGGCGGTGCGGCGCGACCTGAAGGCGGGCGTGCGGCAGTCGCGCCGGTTCCGCGAGGACGCCGCCATCCGTCAGGGGGAGTTCTTCATCCTGGGCGGGCAGGTGGCCTATGTGGCCCAGGTTCCCGAGGACCTGGGGGTGACCGAGCACGGCCATGCCCAGGGGCGCCTGCGGGTCATCTACGACAACGGGACCGAGGGGGATAACCTGCTGCGCTCGTTCGTCCGCGCGCTCTACAAGGACGAGACGGGACGGCGGATCACCGAGCCGGACGCAGGGCCGCTGTTCGGGAGCGAGGCGGACGATCAGGACCTCGAGAGCGGCACGATCTATGTGCTGCGCAGCAGGTCCGACGACCCGTTCGTCGCGGAACACCGGCAGCTGCTGCACAAGATCGGGGTGACCGGCGGCGACGTGGACGCGCGGATCGGGCAGGCGGCGACCGACGCGACGTTCCTGCTGGCCGGGGTCGAGGTCGTGGAGACGTTCAAGCTGTTCAACATCAACCGGACGAAGCTGGAGAAGCTGCTGCATCGCGTGTTCGCGGCGGCGCGGCTGGACCTGGCGGTTCCCGACCGGTTCGGCAACGAGGTGCAGCCGCGGGAATGGTTCGTCGTACCGCTTCCGGTGATCGAAGAGGCGATCGAGCGGATCCGCGACGGTTCGATCACCGGGTATCGCTACGTTCCGGCCGAGGCGCGGCTGGTCGCGGAGGTGGGAGCAGCCTGATCCTTCGGACGCCCTCGATGACGACGGCCCGCGCAGTGGCCGGCTCGGGGCTTAAATCTCACGGTTGCGAGTGTGCCTGCCAGGGGAAGTCACTCAACGACGAGCCCGCAGGGCGCGCCGCGGAGCGGTCGCGCCGCAGGCGCGATCCTTGACTGACTTCACCAGGCAGGCTCGCATCTCCCGTGGGAATTATGCCCCGGTCTCCATCTGCGATGGGCCTGGTCGACGTTCATCGCCCGTGGGGGGAGCGCGGGCCGGCGCGGCGACGGCGCTGGGCCGGTAGGTGTTCGGCGATCATTGCCCGTCCGGCGAGGCCGATGCTGACGGGATCGGCGCCTGGGCTGCAGGGCGGACCGCCGCGTCATTCCATCTGGGTCCCGGCGTTCGCCGGGATGAGCGGAGCTTGGGGGAGGCGGGGTGGCCGGGTCCGCGCTTGGCGGTTTTCGGCCTGTCACAACCTTGACATCCGGCCCGACCCACGCCATCTGC
>CBHTUE010000174.1:0-10920 GCA_966096115.1 uncultured Phenylobacterium sp. | reverse complement strand
TGGCGCGCGCGCAATGTGCCGGGGGTGGTGTCGGGTGCGGGGGTGTGCATCGTCGTGGGCCCTTGGCCTGTGGTGGGGTACGGGCCGACGGCCACGAACGGATCCAGTCGTCGCGGCGACACCTGCGGCGCGGCGGCCAGGCGCGCGGCGGCGCCCGGCTCGGCCGCCGCCGCCAGCCGCCGCCCTGTCAGCTCGCCCCACAGCTCCTGGTACTGGCGATAGACCACGGCCCAATCATAGTTCGCCCGCGCGTCCTGCCGCCCGGCCTCGCCCATCCGGCGCCGTAGACCCGGATCGTCCACCAGCTCGGTCATGCGGTCGAACAGCTGACCCATGTCGATCGACGTGCTCGCCGCCGCCGACCAGCAGTAGCGTCCGTAGTCGAGCGTCCCAGCCTCGAAGGCGCGGGCCAGGGGTTGCCCGGCCCCCTCGCCGGGCGCCCAGGTCGCGATCCGGAACCCGTCCACCCCCTCGCGCACGGTGTCGCGGTAGCCGTCCCAGTCGGTGACGATCACCGGCAGACCCGCGGCCTTGGCCTCGATGGGCGTAAGGCCGAAACTCTCCTGGATCCCATCGACCAGGGAGACGAACAGGTCCGCGCTGGCCCAGGCCCGTTCCCGGCCCGCGGGGATCCGGCCATCGACGAAGATCGTCCGCACGCTGGGCGCGAAGTCGGCCGCCCCGCGCTCGAACGCGTCCTGGATGAACTTGCCGGGCGCCCATCCACACTGGACCAGGGCCACGCGACGACCGGTGCGGGCCGCGGCCTCTTCCAGCGCGCGGTACATCGGCAAAGGGTGCGCCTTGCCGTGGAAGACGAACCTGCCGACGTAGAGGGCCACGATCTCGTCGGCTTCCAATCCCAGCGCACTCCGGGCCCCCGCGCGCTGGGCGTCGCTGAATACGAAGTCGTCGCAGTGCACTCCCAGCGGGATCACCGGAAGCTGCGGCCCTTCGATGCGCACGCCGTCCCCGAGCCGCCAGCGCAGGTAGTCGGCCTCCGCCTCGTGGAGGCGGCGCACCGTTTCGAGCACCGCCGCCGAGGTGCAGATGAAGGCGTCCCAGGGCGCGACGGGCGCGCTCAGGTAGTCGCAGATCGCGTCCATGGTGCTGGTCGTCGCCGTGGTGTGCGACACCCCACAGAGGGAGTAGGCGGCCGGGCCCTGCCGCAGGCGCAGGCGCGCGAAGGGCGGCAGGATCGCGTCGCCCAGGTAGAGCACGCCCGGGTCGGCGAGCCGATGCAGGTGATCGCCGGGGATGAATTCCACCCGCGCCTGCGGGTCGATCTCGCGCACCAGCCGTGCGAACGCCCCGCCGCTGGCCTGCGTCGGGCTGTGGCCGTAGATCGGTCCGTCCCCCCGCGCGGCCACCGCCGCTCGCAGGAAGCCGTGCCCGGCGGCGCGGCGTCCGACGAGTTCCTTCTCGGTCATGTCGAACGCGTCGGGCTCGGATCGGATGATGGCGGTCTGCAGAGGCGCGGGCATGCCGGGCAACCTAGCGGCGCCGCTGGGCCGTCGCACGCTCAACCTCACTAGCCGTTCCATCATCCTGGGGATCGATCCGCCGGGACGACGATGCGTCCAGGCGCCAAACGGTGGGGCGCCGTCCGGCGTGTAAGCGCGTTATGACCGCGCATGATCGACACCTACCCCCACGCCGACGCCCTGGCCGAGGCCGCCGTGACGGCGATCACCGCGCGGCTGGCGGAAGCGCTGCGCGAGCGGGGTCATGCCTCGCTGGTGGGTACGGGCGGCCGCTCGCCCGGGGCGGTCTACGACCGGCTGCGCGCCGCCGACCTGGACTGGAGCCGCATCGCCGTCACCCTGAGCGACGATCGCTGCGTCCCCCCGGACGACCCGGACTCCAACCAGAAGCTGCTCCATGACCGCCTGCTCCAGGGCGCCGCGGCCAACGCTCACGTCCTGCCGCTCTGGCCCAAGCCGGACCCCGCCGCCCTGATCGCGCTCCAGCCCTTCGACGCCGTCATGCTGGGCATGGGCGAGGACGGCCACATCGCCTCGCTGATCCCGGGCGACCCCGGCCTCGAGGACGCGATGACCACGCCCGACCTGCTGCGCGACGTCCCCGCGGGGCTCGGAAAACCGCCACTGCCGCGCGTCACGCTGACCCTCGGCGCGATCCTCAATGCGCGCGCCATCTTCCTCTTGATCGCGGGGGCGGCTAAGCGCGAGGTGATCCGGCGCGCGCAGGCGGGCGAGGACCTGCCGGTGGGCCGGCTGATCTCGCAATCGAAGGCGCCGGTGCGCATCTTCTGGGAGCCCGGAGTCTAGTTCCATGCCCGACCTGCATCCCGTCACCGCCGAGGTCACCCAGCGCATCGTCGCCCGCAGCCGCGACACCAGGGCCGACTACCTCGCCCGCATGGAGGAAGCCCGCCAGGCCGGCCCCGGCCGCGGCAAGCTCTCCTGCGCCAACTGGGCGCACGCCTTCGCCGCTCAACCCGACGGCGACAAGCAGCGGCTGCGCGACCCGACCGCGCCCAACATCGCCATCGTCAGCGCCTACAACGACATGCTCTCGGCGCATCAGCCCTACGAGCGGTTCCCCGACATCATCCGCAAAGCCGCCCATGAGGTCGGCGCCACAGCCCAGTACGCCGGCGGCGTGCCCGCCATGTGCGACGGCGTCACGCAAGGCCGCCCCGGCATGGAGCTGAGCCTGTTCAGCCGCGACGTGATCGCCATGTCGACGGCCATCGCGCTCACCCACGACGCCTTCGACGCGGCGCTGATGCTGGGCATCTGCGACAAGATCGTGCCCGGCCTGTTCATCGGCGCGGCGTCCTTTGGCCACCTGCCGACCATCTTCGTGCCCGGCGGCCCGATGACCTCCGGCATCTCCAATGGCGAGAAGGCTCGTGTCCGCGCCCTCTACGCCGAAGGCAAGGCCACCCGCGACGAGCTGCTCGACAGCGAGATGAGGAGCTACCACGGCCCCGGCACCTGCACCTTCTACGGCACAGCGAATTCCAACCAGATGATGATGGAGATGACGGGGCTCCATCTGCCCGGCGCCGCGTTCATCCATCCCAACACGCCGCTGCGCGACGCGCTCACCGCCTACGCGCCGAAACGCGCGGTCGAGATCCGCGACGGCGGCAACGACTACACGCCGTTCTTGGCGGTGGTGGACGAGAAGTCGCTGGTCAACGCCATCGCCGGCCTCCTGGCCACGGGCGGCTCGACCAACCACACCCTGCATATCCTGGCCATGGCGCGGGCGGCCGGGGTGCTGATCACCTGGGAGGATTTCCACGACCTCAGCCACGTGACCCCGCTGATCGCGCGGGTCTATCCGAACGGCAGCGAGGACGTGAACGCCTTCCATGCCGCCGGCGGGATGAGCTTCGTCACCCGCACCCTGCTGGCGCACGGCCTGGTCCACGAGGACGTGGTCACGGTCGCCGGTAAGGGCCTCTCGCGCTATGTGCAGGAGCCGTTCCTCGACGACGGCCGCCTGGTGTGGCGCGACGGGCCGACGGAGAGCCTCAACCGCGACATCCTGCGTCCTGCCGACGATCCGTTCGAGGCCGAGGGCGGCATGCGGGTGCTGACCGGCGGCCTGGGCCGCGGCGTCATCAAGACCTCGGCGGTGAAGCCCGAGCACCGCGTCGTCGAGGCCCCGGCGATCGTCTTCGAGGACCAGGACGAGCTGCTGGCCGCCCACAAGCGCGGCGAGCTGGACCGCGACTTCATCGCCGTCGTCCGCTTCCAGGGCCCCAAGGCCAACGGCATGCCCGAGCTGCACTCGCTGACGCCGACGCTGGGCGTCCTGCTGGACCGCGGCCGCAAGGTGGCCCTGGTCACCGACGGGCGGATGTCGGGCGCTAGCGGCAAGGTGCCGGCCGCCATCCACATGACCCCGGAGGCCGCCGCGGGTGGGCCCCTGGCCTATGTGAAGACCGGCGACATCATCCGCCTCGACGCCAATTCCGGATCGCTGGAGATCTTCGTCGACGATCGTGAGCTGATGGACCGGCCGCGCGCCCAACGGCCCAAGGCCGATCATGGCCACGGCTACGGCCGCGAGCTGTTCGGCTGGATGCGCCACGCCGCCGGCCCGGCCGACACCGGCGCCTGCGCCCTGTTCGAGGCCGCCTGATGAAATCGCAATGGGTCGGCCTGGTGGGCGACGTCGGCGGTACAAACGCCCGCTTCGCCCTGATCGACAGCGCCGGGCACATCCGCAATCCGCGCATGTTCCCCTGCAAGGACTACGCGAGCCTGGCGGACATCATCGCCGAATACATCGACACCACCGCCGGCAAGAAGCGCCCGCCCAAGGCGGTGATCGCGGTGGCCGGCCCGGTGGTCGACGGCGAGATCGAGTTCACCAACCTGCACTGGACGGTGTCGGAGGGCGACCTGCTCTCCCAGTTCGAGTTCGAGGCGGTCGAGCTGATCAACGACTTCGCCGCCCAGGCGCTGGCCTGCCCGCTGCTGGAGGGGCCGGACCTGCGCCGCCTCGGACCCGACGTCGGGCGCGGCTCGCACGAGTGCCCGATCGTGGCGCTGGGGGCCGGCACCGGCTTCGGCGTCGCGGCCCTGGCCCGCAGCGACCGCGGCGACATCGCCATCTCCACCGAGGGCGGCCACGCCGCCTTCGCCCCCTCCGACGAGATGGAATACGCCATCTGGCGGCGGCTGCACGCGCGCCACGGCCGGGTCTCGATCGAACGCCTGCTGTCCGGCCCCGGGCTCTACGAGACCTACTGCGCGCTGGCCGAGATGCAGAATGTCGCCCCGGCCCTGCCGGACGAGATGGCGGTGACCAAGGAGGGGCTGGTGGGCGACCCGCTGGCCGCGACGGCGCTGCACAGGTTCGGCGCGATCCTGGGCGCGGTGGCCGGCGACCTGGCGCTCACCTTCGGCGCCCGCGGCGGGGTCTATGTCTCCGGCGGCATCGCCCCGCGCATGGCCGAGCGGCTGGCGTCGGGCATGTTCCGCACCCGCTTCGAGGACAAGGGCCGCCTCTCGGACTACGTCCGCGCCATCCCCACCTATCTGGTCCTGCACCCCTATCCGGCCATCGTCGGCGCCGCGCGCCAGCTGGAGCAGTTGGAGCGGCTTTGACCGAGGTCCCGGAACACCTGCGCTGGCTGCTGGCCGCCAAGGGGCAGCCGGGCGCCCCCGGCTCCGCCGTCGTCAGCGTCCTCGCCCGCAACGCCCTGATCCCGGAACTGGCCTTCGACATGGCCGTCGACTGGCATCCCGGCGCGGAGGCGGCGGACGTGGAGGGGCGGGCGCTGGTGATCCTGTCGCTGCTGTTCCGCGAACTCGCCGCCGAGTGCGAACGCGCCGCCGGGACGCGGTTCGCCGAGGGGTAGGGGCTCCCGCTTCGGGGTATAGATGCTTCAGTAGCTATATTCCCAACCGGGAATTCAGCACGTCGGCGCCGCGCTCAGCCGAGTGATCTTCAGCCGCTCGTCCACCACCGTGCCGCCGACCCGCTCCACCCGGTTCTGGGTCAGGCTGATGACCCGGCCGTCCTTCACCGACACGTCGGCGTCGGCGACGGTCTTCTGGTTGGCCCCCACCGTGGTGCCGGTGGTCACCCGGTTGATGTGGATCACGCAGCCCGGGGTCTTCACCGTGGTGTCGGTCATCACCTCCGAGGGCGGCCGTCGGCGGGTGTCGAGGGAGGCGACCTTGCCGGGGGTCACGGCGCCGCGCAGTTCCACCCCGCGCATCAGCGCCAGGTCGCCCAGCACCATGTCCTGGGCCGCGTTGGTGGGGGTCTGGTCCATGCGCTGGTGGACGATGTTGCGCACCTCGTCCCCGGCCGGCAGGGCTTTGTCGATGTTGGCCAGCATCCGCGCATGGAAGTCCGGCCAGTTGTCGAGCCCGGTCAGCATCCCCGCCCGGTCGACCCGGAACTCCAGCGGGACGCCCACCGTCGCCTGCAGCGGCGCTTTCATGGCCGGCCCGGAGGTGTCGGAGACCGTGGCCTCCTTCAGGGTGTAGCGCAGGCGCAGGCCCTCGGGGCTGACGCCCAGCACCTCCAGTTCGAACACCTGGGTGTTCACCTGCGCCGACATGTCGTCGCGGCTCTTCTCGGCGTAACGGGTCTCGCTGCGGTAGCGGTAGACGTCGCCCACCGCATCCGCCCGCGTGCGGGTCTGGATGGCCGTCCCGCCCGCCGCGGCGGCCAGGAGCAGCGCAGCGGCGGCGAGCTTCACCCTAGCGACCCTGGAAGTTGCCGGCCCGCCGTTCGGCGACGGCGCGCACGCCCTCCTGGAAGTCCTCGGTGGCCCGAAGCGCGGTCTGCTGGATGTGCTCGTGGTCGGTCTGTTCCTTGACCGCCGCCGCGAGATCCCCGCGCAGGGTCTTGCGCGTCGCCACCACCGCCAGCGGCGCGTTCTCGGCGATCTCGTTGGCCAGGTTCAGCGCCGCGGCCCGCAGCCCGTCCAGCGGCGCGATCTCGTCCACCAGCCCCCAGCCCAGCCCGTCCTCGGCCTTCACCCGCCGCCCCGTCAGGAACATCAGGTTTGCCCGGTGCTCGCCGATGGCGCGGGGCAGGGTGTGGGTCAGGCCGAAGCCCGGGTGGAACGCCAGCTTCACGAAGTTGGCCGCGAACCGCGCCTCGGGCGCCGCCACGCGGAAGTCGGCCACCATGGCCAGCCCCAGGCCTGCGCCCACCGCCGCGCCCTGCACCGCCGCCACGATCGGCTTCTCGATCGAGAACAGCCGCACCGCCTGGACGTACAACGCGTTGATTCCGGCCATGCCCGAGCCGACGGCGTCGGTGGGGCTGGCGAAGTCGGCGCCGGCGCAGAACGCCTTGCCGTCCGACTGCACCACGCTGGCCCGGATGCGCGGCTCCTTGTCACCGGCCTCCAGGCAGTCCGCCAGGTCGCTCATCAGGTCGACCGACACGTGGTTGAACGGCGGCTTGTCGATGGTGACCACCAGCACGTGGCCCTCGACCTTCGAGGTGATGAACTGCCCCCACGACATCGCCTTCATCGTCTCGTCCCCAGCATGTTTCTCGCCACGACCCACTTATGCACTTCGGTGGGCCCGTCATAAATCCGCATCGTGCGCAGCTTCGCCTGCATCAGCTGCAGGGGTATCTCCTTGGTCATCCCCATCGCGCCGAACGTCTGCATGGCGCGGTCCACCGTCTCATAGGCCATCTCGGTGGCGAACCACTTGATCATGCTGATCTCGGAGCGGACGTCACGGCCGTTGTCCAGCTTCCAGGCGCAGTCGTAGGTCATCAGCCGGGTGGCGTGGATCTTGGTCGCCGCCTCGGCCACCCAGAACTGGATCGCCTGGCGCTCGCTGAGCGGCAGGCCGAACGTCTTCCGCTGCGGGGCGTACTCGATGATCATGTCCAGCGCCCGCTGCGCCATGCCCACCGACCACGCCGCCATCTGGATCCGCCGCGTGCCCAGCCGGGTCTGCATGGGCGCGAACCCCGCGCCCTCCTGGCCCAGGAGTTTCCATCCCTCGACCCGGCAATCCTCCAGCGCCACCTCGTAGGTGAAGGCGCCGGCGATCATCGGGATCTTGCGCAGTACGTTGAAGCCGGGCGTCCCCTTGTCCACCAGGAAAGCCGAAATGCCGCCGCGCGCCCGCTTCTCGGTGTCGGTCACCGCCATCAGGATGGTGAAGTCGGCGTCCGCCGCTCGAGAGATCCAGATCTTCCGGCCGTTGATCACCCAGTCGTCGCCGTCGCGCACCGCCTTGGTGGTCATCCCCGCCGGGTCCGACCCCGCGCCCGGTTCGGAAATCCCGATCGCCGAGGTCTTCTCGCCGGCCACATAGGGCGCGAGATAGGCCGCCCGCTGCCGCTCGTTCACCGTCTGCATCAGCATGCGCAGGTTCGGGCTGTCCGGCGGCAGGGTGTAGGGCGTGACGCACTTGCCGAACTCTTCCTCGACCCCGACCATCGCCATCATCGGCAGGTCCGAGCCGCCCACGTCCTCGGGCGCGTCCAGGCCGAACAGCCCCAGCTCCCCGGCCACCTTGTCCAGCCGCGCGTGCTCGGCCGGGCCGATGCCCAGGCCCTTGCCCTCGGCCTCCCGCTGCATGACGCCGGCTTCCAGCGGCATCAGCTCATCCTTGATGAACCGCGCCACCAGGTCCTTCAGCATGCGGTGCTCTTCGGAGATTTCGAAGTGCATGGCGTTCCCTCAGTCTTTGTTGCGGCCATTGAACAGGGCCGGACGCCGGGATACTAGGCCTGGGCGCACTCGCCCATATGTGGATCGAATTTCCACATATGTGTCGTCAGCGTCCACAAATGAGGTCGGGACCTTCACATTGGCGGACGGGGCCGTAAAATCCGCGCGCCGGGCGCTGGAGATCCTCGAGGTCTTCGGCCGCCACAAGCGCCCCCTGGCCCTCAAGGAGGTGCTGGACGAGTTGGGTTACCCCACATCCTCCGGCTCCGCCCTGATGAAGAGCCTCGTAGCCCTCGGCTACCTCGACTACGACCGGGAGCGGCGCACCTACTTCCCGACCATGCGGATCACCGTCCTGGGCGCCTGGGTGCCCGGCGTGCTGTTCGGCGACGGTCCGCTGCTCTCCGAGCTCGAGGGCCTGCACCGCGCCACCGGCGAGACCATCGTGCTGGCCGTCCAGTCCGATCTGCACGCCCAGTATGTCCACGTCCTCCCGTCGCCCGAGCCGCTGCAGCTGCGCGCCCCGCCCGGCACGCTGCGACCCCTGGCGCGCTCCGGCATGGGACTGGTGCTACTGTCGGCCAAGAGCGATGCGGAGGTGGAGCGCCTGCGCCGGCGGATCAACGCCTCGGGCGACGACATCGCCCAGACGCGGGAGGAGCTGATGGGCCGGGTCAACGAGGTGCGCGCCCGCGGCTACGCCTTCTCGCGCAACACCATCTCGCCCGGCATCGGCATCATCGGCGCCGCCCTGCCGAAGGGGCCGTTCGGCCGCACCTTCGCGGTCGGCGTCGCCGGCCGCGTGCCGGCCCTGGAAGACAACCGCGACGCCATCGTGGCCGACCTGAAGGCCATGATCGCCCGTCTGGAAGTGTAAGCTTCTGGAGCACCAAAGTTGAGGAACGCCGCATGACCGCGAAGACCCCCAAGACGCTGGCCGACAAGCCCACCGGCCCGCTCAGCGGCGTCCGCATCCTGGACCTGACCAGCGTGGTCAACGGCGCCTACGGCACCCAGATCCTCGCCGACCAGGGCGCCGACGTGATCAAGCTGGAAGACCCCGGCGGCCACCGCGGCGAGGGCGGCGACATCATGCGCTGGGGCGGCCACCCGCCCGAGGGCGCGCCCAAGGGCATGGGGCCGATCTTCGTCACCATCAACCGCAACAAGCGCTCCATCGTCGTCGACATGCGCCAGGAGAAGGCCCGCAAACTGGTCGCCCGCCTGATCAAGTCCTGCGACGTCTTCGCCGCCTCGGTCCGCTACGAGGGCCTGAAGCGCCTGGGACTCGCCTACGAGGACGTGGCCTCGATCAAGCCCGACATCATCTACGCCCACGCCGCCGGCTACGGCTCGGACGGCCCCTATGCGGGCGAGCCGGCCTACGACGACCTGATCCAGTCGGCCTCGGGCCTCGCCGACCTGCTGCCCCGCGTCGACGGCAACCCGACCCCGCGCATCCTGCCCACCCTCATCGCCGACAAGGTCTCGGGCCTCTTCCTCAGCCAGGCGATCACCGCGGCCCTGTTCCACCGCGCCCGCACCGGCGAGGGCCAGTTCATCGAAGTGCCGATGCTGGAGTGCATCACCAGCTTCACCATGGTCGAGCATCTCTACGGCCACGTCTTCGACCCGCCCACCGGGCAACTCGGCTACACCCGCGTGGTCAACCCCAACCGCAAGCCCTTCGCCACCAAGGACGGCTACATCGGCTTGCTCCCCTACACCGACAAGCAGTGGGACCAGTTCTTCGAGGTCGCCGGCATGGGCGACGCCATCGCCAAGGACCCCCGCTTCGCCGACTACTTCACCCGCGCCCGCCACATCGCCGAGCTCTACGGCCTGGTCGAACAGGCCGCCGCCACCAAGACCACCCAGGAGTGGCTGGACCTGCTGAAGCCCCTCTCGATCCCGGTGGTCCGCACCAACCGCCTCGACGACCTCTTCACCGACCCCCACCTGGCCGCCGTCGAACTCTTCCAGACCTACCTGCACCCCGAGCTGGGGCCGTACACGCAGATGCGCCCCCCGGTGAAGTTCTCGAAGACGCCGTCGAACATCCGCCGGCACCCGCCGAAGATGGGGGAGCACACGGAGGAGGTGCTGGGCGCGGTCGAGGCGGAGTTGGGGGAGTAGGCGAGGGTTTGCCGCCTGCCCACACCTCGTCCTGAAACCCGTGGATGGACTTCACCGGCAGGCTCGCAATCAATCATCGGACTTAGGGGCGGGAGGCAGTCCTGACGGATGGGCCGTCGACCTGCCGTCGTGACCAGACGGGCCGGGAGCGAGTCCCGCGCTAGACGTAGACCTCCACGAAGACCTCATGGCCCTCGGTGGTGTGCCCGAGCATCTTCAGCCGGAGCTCGGCGCCGCCTTCCAGGGTCAGCGTTCCCGACCCGGCCCGAAACGCCTGCTCCACCAGATCCGGAGCGCCGAACAGGCCTGCGCGAAGCGCCGGGCGGTCGCGGCGCAGGGCCGTGGGGTCGCCACGGATCGCATAGCGGACCTCGCCGCCGAAACCGGGTCCGCGGAGATAGCCGACGCCTTCGAACGCGGGCGCCGGTGGTCGCACCCTCCGCGAGCCGCGGGCGTGGGTGGCGCCGTCCGCCTTCGGCGGGACCTCCCCGTCCTCGATGACGGACTGTTCCGCGGCCGCGGCCGCGGGCGCGTCGTGGCCGATCGAGCCGACGGCCCCCTCAGCTTCAGGGGGCGCGATGGGACGTTGTTGACTGGACATGGAGGGTTAGGGCGCTGGCGCCCCGGGCGGTTCC
>CBHTUE010000173.1:0-11013 GCA_966096115.1 uncultured Phenylobacterium sp. | reverse complement strand
GCCGACCCGACCGTCATCGACGCGGTGATCGACCGCCTGGCCGAGACGGGCGCCGACTACGCCAGCAACACGCCCGCCGTGCGCACCTATCCCCACGGCCTGGACACCGAGGTGATGCGCCGCGAGGTGCTGGAGGCCGCCTGGGCGGAGGCGACCGACCCCTACGAGCGCGAGCACGTCACCGCGTTCATCTATCGGCGGCCCGAGCGGTTCCGCATCGCCTACCTGTCGCGCGCACCCTCGCTGGCGCACCTGCGCTGGACGGTCGACCTACCGGAAGACCTGGACTTCGTGCGTCATGTCTACGAGCGCCTCTATCCTGCCAACCCGGCCTTCACGACCGACGACGTCGTCGCCCTCAGCCGCAACAGCTCAGGAGCCAAGCCATGAGCGCCGCCCACATCGAGCTCCGCGCCGTCGAGCCCGGCGACCGCGACCGCCTGCGCACCTGGCGCAACCTGCCGGAGATATCGGCATGGATGTACAGCGACCACCGCATCACGGCCGACGAGCACGCCCGCTGGTTCGCCGCGGCGATGGCCGACCCGGCGCGCAAGTACTGGATCATCCAGGTGGACGGCGATCCGGTCGGCCTGGCCAACCTCTACGATATCGCCCCGGCGCACCGGAAATGCGCCTGGGCCTACTACCTGGCCGACCCGTCGCTGCGCGGCAAAGGGGTCGGGGCCTTCGTCGAGTTCTGGGTGATCGAGCACGTGTTCAAGGACCTGGGCCTGAACAAGCTGTGGTGCGAGGTGCTGGTCGCCAACGAGCCGGTGTGGAAGCTGCACGAGTCGTTCGGCTTCGTGCGCGAGGCGCTGTTCCGCGCGCACGTGCTGAAGAACGGCGAGCCGGCGGACGTGGTTGGCCTGGGCCTGCTAGCCGCCGACTGGGCCCAGCGCCGGCCGGTCAGCCTGGAGCGCCTGCGCGAGCGGGGGTTCGACCTCCAATGATCGTCATCCCCCGGCTTGTCCGGGGGATCCATGGTCCAGCTCACACCTGAGAGGTTAGACGTTCTAGGCGTCGACTTTGGGGCTAGTCAGCACGTGGGGCGGAAGCATGGGTCCCCCGGACAAGCCGGGGGATGACGCGCTTTGAGGCGGCCGCCTCAGCGTTCCGCGATGAACCCGGTCAGCGCCTCGCCGACGGTCTCCATCACCGGATCCCACTCGCCGAACGCCTGGGGCGTGAAGGTGCGCACCTGGGGGTACCAGGGGTAGCGGGCGGTCCCCAGGCGCGGCCAGGCGCCCGGCGTGGAGATCAGCCACGAGGGCGCGCCGCAGGCGGCGCCGATGTTCAGGGTGGCGTTGGAGAAGCCGATCGTCAGGTCGAGCGCGCAGCAGAGGGCGGCGATGTCGTCCAGGTCCTTCTTCAGGTCGATGCCCGGCGGCTGCCAGATCTTCACGCCCAACTCGCGGCGCGCCTGCTCCAGCTCGGCCGAGCAGTCGCCGTACTGCATGTTGACGAAGCTGGCGCCGCGCGCGGTCAGCACCGGCGCCCACTGGCTGAACGGCGAGAAGAAGCGGTGGCGGGCGTCGCGCGTCGAAAGGCTCTTCCAGAGGAGGCCGATCTTCGGGCCCTGCGGCGCCTGTTCGTCCAGCACCTTGGCCCAGTAGACCACGCGCTCCGGGTCGGCGGTCAGGAAGTTCGAGCGGGACGGGAAGTTGTCCAGCGTGCGGCGGTACTCGCACAAGAGCGAGCCCAGCGGCGCATAGACCTCGATCGCGTCCGGGTCCTTGAGGAACTGGGCGTGGCGGACGTTGTAGCCCTGGATCATGTGCGTCTTGTGCTCGCCGACCTCGACGGTCGGGAAGCTGCGCTGAAACAGGCTGACCAGGCGCGGCTCGACGGCCAGCGCCAGGTGGCCGTCGGGACCCAGCGACTCGAGCAGGTCGGGCAGCAGGTTGGCGAACAGCACCTCGTCGCCCAGCCCCTGCTCGGCGAACACCAGCATGTTGCGCCCCTTGAGGTCGTAGCCGGGCGACCAGGGCTGCTTGTCGCAGAGGAAGTGCATCACCTCGGCGAACTGCGGGTGCAGGCGGGCCTCGTACTCGTCCCAGCCCTCGCCGAGCCGGCCCAGGTTGATCAGGATCGTGGAGCGCGACAGGCGCATCATCTGCCGGTCGCTCTCGACGGTGATGTCCTCCAGCGCCGCCTCGCAGTCCTTCAGCGCGGCGTCCGCGTCGCCCAGGATCAGGTGGGCGTTGCCCAGGTTGTAGCGGGCCTTGGGAAAGTCCGGCTCGAGGCGCAGCGCCTCCTGGAAGAAGATCTGGGCGTTCACGTAGTCGCCCTGCTCGGCGACCACCGTGCCCATGGTGTTCCAAAGCATCGACGAGGTGGGGTTGGCCTGGATGGCCGGTCGCAGCTCCTCGATGGCCTCTTCGTAGCGCTGCTGGTCACGGATCGCGCAGGCCAGGTTGTTGACGCCCTCAATGTGGCCCGGGTGGCGGACCAGGAAGTGGCGGAACAGCTTCTCGGCCTGCGGCTTCATGCCCAGCCGGAAGGCGAGGCGGCCCAGGTCGTTGGCGACCTCGGCCTGGTCCGGCAGCAGGGCGAGGGCCTTTTCGTAGGCGGCGATCGAGCCGTTCCACTGGCCCGCGCGCTCATAGGCGATGCCCAGCAGGTACCAGCCGAAGCCGCTGGTCGGGTCGCGGTCGACGGCCTGCCGGGCCCACTTCTCGCCCGTGACGTGGTCGTCGGCGCGCAGGGCGTCGGTCGCGCGCTGCAGCAGGGGCTGGACGGCCACGGCCTTCAGTTCGGCCATGGCTGCGGCCAATTGCGCCAGGGCCTGCTTGGACCCGGCCTCGCCGACGGTCCCGCTGACCATGCCCGCGGGCGTGGGTCGCGCGGCCGTGTCGATGGCGAGGGCGGAGGCGGCGCTTTTGGGGGCCTTGGCGGACATGGATCGGGGATGCTCCGGACAGTCCGCCTCCATTGATCAGATTATGCTTAATCCCCGCTTAAAGGTTGCCCATCCGGCGGCCGCCGGGGCCCGGCAATCGTGCGTTAACGGGTCGCCGCTAACCCTTGCGTGCGTTCGAGCCACGGGAGGGCGACAATGGTTCATTCGAATCGCTTCGCCGGTTCGCGGGCTCGAAGATCAGGAGGCGGACCTTGCCGCTGAAGCTGTCGCTGAAGCCTGGGGAGAAGTTCGTCCTGAACGGCGCTGTCGTTCAGAACGGCGATCGCCGGGCGGTCCTGGTCCTGCAGAACAAGGCCTCGGTCCTTCGCGAGAAGGACATCCTGCAACCCGACGACGTGCAGTCGCCGGCGCGCCGGATCTATTTCCCGGTCATGATGATGTACCTGGACGAGGACAACGCCGAGAAGTTCTACGACGAGTTCGTGCGCCGCCTGACCGAGTTCATGGGCGTGATCGCGAACCCGGCCATCCTGGCCGAGTGCGTGAACATCTCGAAGCACTGCATGGCGCGCGAGTACTACAAGGCCCTGATGGCCTGCCGGAAGCTCATCGAATACGAAGACGAAAGGTTGGGGAATGTCCCTTCAGGCCTATCAGCAGGCGGCGACGCGGGCTGAGAATCCCCGCGACTTGGAATACCGTCTGTTCGCGCAGGTCACGCGCGCGCTGATGGAAGCCGCCGCCCTCGACAAGTCCGAAATCGGTCAGCGCGCGGACGCGCTGGACTGGAACCGCCGCCTGTGGGCGACGCTGGGCGCCGACTGTTCCGACCCCGGCAACCAGTTGCCCAAGCCGCTGCGCGCGTCGTTCATCTCGCTGGCGATCTTCGTGGACAAACACACCAGCCTGGCGATCCGGAACAAGGAAGAGATCGAGCCGCTGATCGAGATCAACCGCATGATCATGCAGGGCCTCGCCAGCCAGGGCTCCGCCGCCGCGGCCTGATCGCCGGCGGCATCGTCTGATCGACATCGGGCCGCGGACCTCCGCGGCCCTTTGCATGTCCGCCCGGGGCGTGCGCGTGCGCATCGGCAGGTCCTGCCGGGCGGCAGGTTTTGGCTAACGCCACCCATGCCGATGGATACCGTCGGTACAAGAATTATTCCATAAAAACAGTATTATAGGCAGTCCGCGACAGGGTTAATTCCTGGCCTGCGGCTTGCGTGGGAATCCGTGAGCGAAAAATCGCTTACCGGCAAAAGCCGGATCACCCCTCCAGAATGGAAGGATAACCACCATGCCGAGCAATTCGGTCAATACCAACTCCAGTGCTCTTACGGCGCTGCAAAACCTCAACCAGACCAACGCGGAGCTGTTCACCACCCAGACGAGGATCAACACCGGCAAGCGCATCTCCAACGCCAAGGACAACGGCGCCATCTGGGCCATCGCCCAGAACCAGCGCGCGACCTCCAAGGCCCTGGACGCGGTGCGTGAGTCGCTGCAGCGCGGTCAATCGACGGTGGACGTGGCCATTTCGGCCGGCGAAACCGTCTCGGATCTGCTCCTTCAGATGAAGGAAAAGGCCCTGGCCGCTGCCGATGCTTCGCTCGACACCACCTCCCGCCAAGCGCTGAACGCTGACTTCATCGCCCTGCGGGACCAACTGGCCAAGGCCGTGTCCACCGCCGACTTCAACGGCGTCAACATGGTCAAGTCCGGCGGTGCGTCGATCGCGTCGTTGGCCAATGCCGACGCTACGTCGAAGATCACGGTGCTGGCCCAGAACCTGTCTCTGGGCGGTGGTATCGTGACCGTCGCCGCGGCCGGCTCGATCGGGACCATCGGCGTGGCGACCTCCATGATCGCCACGGTGAACACCTCGATCTCCAACGTCTCGACGGCGCTGAGCAAGTTCGGCACGGGATCGAAGGCTCTGGCTTCGCACCAGAACTTCATCAACAAGCTGCAGGACTCGATCGACATCGGCATCGGCAACCTCGTCGACGCCGACCTGGCGAAGGAAAGTGCGAAACTCCAGTCGCTGCAGACCAAGCAGCAGCTGGGCGTTCAGGCGCTCTCGATCGCCAACCAGTCGCCGCAGGTCCTCCTGGCTCTGTTCCGATAGGTCTTGAAGCCCGGGCGGGTTCGTCCCGCCCGGGTGTCCTTTGACGCCCCGGCAATTTTCGCCGAGCGGGCGCGGCAACTTTTGCCCACTCGCCTTCGCACCCGGCAATTCCTGCCGGGCGAAAGCAACCTTAATCACCCAATAACGTCATTATTCCAGAGACTTAGGCCTGAAATCCCTACCGGCCCGAATGGCCCGGGGCTTGCTGCCTGACGTGCAGGACAAAACGTCCTCCGGCTCCAGAACGGACGCCGGTTCCTTTGAACAAGGACTCTACGATGGCGAACTCCGTCAACACCAATGTGGGCGCGCTTGTCGCGCTCCAGAACCTGAACCAGACCAACTCTGAGCTTCAGGTCACGCAAGGCCGGATCAACACCGGCAAGCGCATCAACAACGCCAAGGACAACGGCGCTGTCTGGGCCATCGCCCAGAACCAGCGTGCGACGTCCCGCGCGCTCGATGCGGTGCGTGAATCCCTGCAACGCGGTCAATCGACGGTGGACGTGGCCATTTCGGCCGGCGAAACCGTTTCCGACCTGCTGCTGCAGATGAAGGAAAAGTCCCTGGCCGCCGCCGACGCTTCGCTGGACACCACGTCCCGCCAGGCGCTGAACGCGGACTTCATCGCCCTTCGCGACCAGCTGGCCAAGGCCGTGTCGACCGCCGACTTCAACGGCGTCAACATGGTCAAGTCCGGCGGCGCCTCGATCGCCTCCCTGGCGAACGCGGACGCCACCGCGAAGATCACGGTGCTGGCCCAGAACCTGTCTCTGGGCGGCGGCATCGTGACCGTCGCGGCGGCGGGCTCGATCGGGACCATCGGCGTGGCGACCTCCATGATCGCCACGGTGAACACCTCGATCGCCAACGTCTCGACGGCGCTGAGCAAGCTCGGCACCGGCTCGAAGGCTCTGGCTTCGCACCAGAACTTCATCAACAAGCTGCAAGACTCGATCGACATCGGCGTGGGCAACCTCGTCGACGCCGATCTGGCGAAGGAAAGCGCCAAGCTCCAGGCTCTGCAAACCAAGCAGCAGCTGGGTGTCCAGGCGCTCTCGATCGCCAACCAGTCTTCCTCGATCCTGCTGGGCCTCTTCCGATAGGCCACGCACGCCGGGGCGCCGTTCGCGGCGCCGCGGTGGATCCACTCGCGTCGTCGGGCGGGATTGTCCCGTCCGCCGGTCGCTTTAGCGAGAGAGGGCGCAAAACGCGCAAGGAGAAATGGAACCGAGAGTCGCGGCCATCGCACCCGCGCCAGATCCCGTCAGCACCGTCCAGACCGCACCGCCCGCGCACGCACGCGAGCCGGCAGTCGCCACGGGGCCGGATCCGGTCGACATGCGACTGGTCATTGAAGAAGATCAAGCCAGCGGATCGTTCGTCTACAAGACGATCAACCGCCTGACCGGCGAAGTCGTCCAGCAGTTCCCCAGGGCCGAGGTCCTGAAGCTGCGGTCGCAAGCTCAATACGCCGCCGGATCGGTCATCAAGACCGAGGCCTGATCCAGAACCGACGGCTCGCGCCTAGCGAGTCTTAGGACAAAATGTCCCAACCGCCCCGGATATCTCCGGCGGCGGCGCTGTTCGTTAAGCATGTTAACCATCTGCTCACCACGACTACCTAGGTTCAGGACACGGCTCGGTTGCGAGTCGCGGCCAGGATGGCCCCGCTAGGAGAGCGTGATGACGATCGGCGTCCACACGAACAAGTCTGCGCTGACCGCGCTTCAGAACCTCAACAAGACCAACGACGACCTGAGCAATGTTCAGAACCGGGTGAACACCGGCCTGATGATCGCCAACGCCAAGGACAACGCCGCGGTCTGGGCCATCGCCCAGGGACAGCGGGCGGACATTGGCGCGCTGGGCGCGGTCAAGATGAGCCTGCAGCGGGCCCAGTCGATCTCCGAAGTGTCCGCCACGGCCGGCGAGACCATTTCCGACCTGCTCGTCGAGCTGAAGCAGAAGGTCGTGGCGGCGATGGACACGTCGCTCGACACCTCCTCGCGCACCGCGCTCGACTCCGACTTCAAGTCGATCCTGCGGCAGATCAAGCAGGTCAGCGGCAACGCCCAGTTCGACGGCGCGAACCTGCTGGACGGCTCGATCCCGGCCAACATCCAGTTCCTCGCCAACGCCGACGCGACCAACAAGATCACGCTGTCGACCCAGAACATGTCGCTGGGCGGCGCGCTGATCACGGTGGCCAACGCCGCCTCGATCACCACGGTGACCCTGGCGACCGGCATCCTGGCCCAGCTCAACACCTCGATCAGCAACGTCAACCAGGCGCTGGGCAACCTCGGCTCGCAGGGCAAGCAGATCGAGGCCCACCTGGGCTTCGTCTCCAAGCTGACCGACGTGCTGGAGACCGGCGTCGGCAACCTGGTGGACGCCGACCTCGCCAAGGAAAGCGCGCGACTGCAGGCCCTGCAGGTGCAGCAGCAACTCGGCGCGCAGGCGCTCTCCATCGCCAACCAGGCGCCGCAGATCGTGCTGCAGCTGTTCCGCGGCGGTTAACACCTCATCCCGTTTCCGTTGGGGCGTAACGAAGGGGCCTGGGCGAACGTCGCCCGGGTCCTTTTGCTGCGGAATTACAGCGTATTGCCGCGCCTTGTTCGCGGTCGTTCGAGGTTGCGGCGGCGAGGTCGCGGCGGCCGGTCTTTACCCTGCGCCTTAACGCCCCGTAAGCGACTGGAGCCTAGGTTGGCAGGTGGCGGAAAAGCTGTCCGCCGTAGAGGCCCATGGTTTCGTCACTCGACTCGAACCTGCTGCTGAGCATCTACAACTCGCGCCTGCCGCAGGCGCCGGGGTCGATCCTCACTGCGTCGGGCCAGACGACGGCGAAGGTGGCCCCCACCGCGCCCTGGCGACAAGAGCAGACGCCCACCCAGGCCTCGGACGCCGTGAAGGCGGTCCTGGGCGGCCGCAAGTTCGTGGATGAGAACAGCGCGCAACTGGACCTGCCCAGCGCCAGCCAGGACTACCGCAAGCTCTTCGCCCTCTATCAGGGCCTGGCGACCCTGGGCGACCTGGCGGCCCAGGCGCAGAAGAAGGGCGTCACTGGCATCGAGCTTAAGCGCCTGCAGGAGACCTTCACCAAGGGCATGAAGGAGGTCGCGAGCTACGTCGGGACCGCCGAGCTGGACAAGATCCGCCTGACCGCCGGCGAAGTCGCCTCGACGGCCAGGACCACGGCGCCCGTGCAGGCGGCGAAGAGCGAATATGTCACCGCGCCGCTCTATGCCGGGAGCAGCGCCGACAGCGTGCCCGCCTTCCAGGGCAACGTGAACTTCACCATCAGCGTGAAGCGCTCCGGGACGGTCCACAACGTGGACATCGACCTGTCGCAGCTGGACCCCCAGACGCGCTCGATGGCCAATGTGGTCAACTTCATCAACGACAAGCTGGCGGCCGCGGGGGTCGACACCCGCTTCGCCACCCAGCGCCTGCCGGGCGCGCCGCGCACTACGACGGCCGGCGGCAAGACGATCACCCTGGGCACGGGGCCGGACCAGTGGGCGCTGCGCATCAAGCCGGGCGGGGAGAGCGTCTCGCTGAGCGCGCCGGCCACCGCGCCCTCAGTCTACGTGGCGCAGGGCGTGGGCGATCCCAACCCGGACGGCAAGATCGACACCAAGGACGGGGTGCTGCAGACCCAGTTCCTGAAGTTCCAGACCAGCAACGTCGGCGTCGATGCGCCCACCCAGCCGGCCAACGAGCCCAACTGGGTCGACGGCCGCGCCTTCGCCAAGACGCTGGGTCCCGAGGTGAAGACGGTCCGGGCCACGAAGGTGGGCTCCGACGGCTCGGTCTACATGCTGGCCGACGTCACCGCGAAGACCGGCGGCCAGGACATCAATGGCACGCAGGACGTCGCGCTGCTCAAATACGACCCGGCGGGCAACCTGGTGTTCACCCGCACCCTGGGCGCGTCCGACAGCGCGTCGGGCCTGGGCCTAGCCATCGCCGCGGACGGCAAGGTGGCCATCGCCGGCTCGGTCTCCGGCGGCCTGAACGGGGCCACGGAAGGCGCGCTGAACTCCGGCACAAGCGGCGCCTACGCCGGTCAGGCCGACAGTTTCGTCACGGTTTTCAACGCCGACGGCGAGGAACTTTACACCCAGCGGCGCGGCGCGCGGCAGGCCGACGAGGCCAGCCAACTCACCTTCGGCGCCGACGGCACGGTCTATGTGGCCGGCCGCTCCAAGTCGGCCATGCCGGGCGCCAGCAACCTGGGTGACTACGACAGCTACATCGAGGCCTTCGCCCCGCCGGACTCCCAGGGCAAGGTCGCGACCACCTTCACCCAGAACTTCGGCACCACCGGCGGCGACCGCCCGGCGGGCATGGTGCTGGACGGAACCAACCTGGTGGTCGCCGCCGTCGAGGACGGCCGCGGCGTGCTCCGCCGCTTCGACATCTCCGGCGGGACGCCGGTGCTCACCGCGACCCGCGACCTGGGCGACCTGCAGGGCGGCGAGATCGCCGGGCTGGCGCTGGACGGCGGCCAGATCGTGGTCGCCGGCTCCACCACCAACGGCGCGCTCAACGCCGGCACGGTCACCAAGGCGCTGTCCGGCGGGAGCGACGCCTTCGCCGCGCGCCTGTCGTCCGACCTGAGCGTTTCGGGCTCCGACGTCATCGCCTACTACGGCGGCGCCGGCGACGACCGGGCCACCGCGCTCTCCGTCGCCAACGGCAAAGTCTATATCGCCGGCTCCGCGGGGACCGACCTGCCGGGCGCGCCCACCGCGGTCGGCAAGAAGGACGCCTTCCTGACCGAGCTGGACGTGAACACCGGCACGCCGACCTGGTCGCGCCGATTCACCGGCAAGGACGGCTTCGCCGCGCCCACCTCGATCGCGGTCGACCCGACCGGCTCCAGCGCGCTGGACAAGCTGGGCCTGCCCAAGGGCGCCATCGACCTGACCGACAGCCAGCAGATCACCGCGGCCACCAGCCTGCGGGCCGGGGAGCAGTTCACGGTGCGCGCCGGGACCGGCCGCCCGCAGACCATCACCATCGAGGCCAAGGACACCCTGGACACCCTGGCCCAGAAGATCCGCCGCGCCACCGGCTTCCAGGCCAAGGTCACGATCGGGTCGTCGGACGGCAAGCGCAAGTTGACCATCGCGCCGCTGAACAACCGCATGGTGATCGAGTTCGGCGCTGGAAAGACCGACAAGAACGCCTTGGAAATGCTGGGAATTCCGGAAGGCGTCGTGCGCACGACCATCGTCACCGACAACGGAACCGCGCCGGCCGACGGCAAGGGCCAGATCTACGGCCTGGGCCTGCCCAGCGACCTGAACCTCGGCGACAGCAACGCCATCGCCCATTCCGCCGCCGAGATCGCCGCCGCCCAGGGAGTGATCCGCAAGGCCTACAAGGACCTGGTCGCCGCGGCGTCACCGAAGACCGCCGAGGACGCGGTCGCCAAGGCCAAGGCGACCGGACACGTCCCGCAGTACCTGACCAACCAGATCGCCAACTACCAGGCGGCGCTCGATCGCCTGACCGGCGGCCAGTAGAGCTTGTAAGCCCGGTCGGCTGGGGCTAGCGAAACGGGATGGAGCCCCCGTCGCCCGCCGAACGACCGCCTTCCGAACCTCCCTCCCGGCCGCGCCGCGGCCTGCCGATGATCGCCGTCGGCGCAGCCCTGGCCCTCGTGGCGGGCCTGGGGATCGCCTGGGTGCTGGTCGGCGGCAAGGACGACAATGCCGCGCCGCCGGCCTCGGAAGCGGGCCTCGTCATCGACTCCAGCCCCACGGCCGAGGGGAAGATCGATCCGGGCAAGCCGCTGCGCTGCTTCGTGCAGGGCCAGTTCGTCGGCGAACTCAGCCTGACCGACTGCGCCAAGCGCAACGGCGTGGCCACCGACGCCCTGGACGTCGGCCTGGATGAGACCGGCGCCCTGGCCGCCGCCGACCAGGCGGGCCAGACCCTGACCCCGCTGCCGCCCGTGGAGGCCCAGCCCGTGCAACCGGCCGAACCGACCGCCGCGCCCGACGCCGTC
>CBHTUE010000172.1:0-11069 GCA_966096115.1 uncultured Phenylobacterium sp. | reverse complement strand
AGGCGCGGCCAGGCTATTCCTTCCACGGCGAGGAACGCGGCCTGATCGAGGGCACAGACAAGACCCACACCTGGATCGTCGACCCGCTGGACGGCACCACCAACTTCCTGCACGCCATCCCGCACTTCGCCATCAACATCGCCCTGCAGCGCGAGGGCGCCGTGGTGGCCGCGGTGACCTACAACCCGATCACCAACGAGATGTTCTGGGCCGAGAAGGGCAAGGGCTGCTTCGTCAACGACCACCGCCTGCGGGTGGCGGCGCGGCAGAAGCTGGACGAGAGCATCATCGCCACCGGCATCCCGTTCCTGGGCCACGGCCAGCACGCCAAGTTCCTCAAGGAGCTGCATCAGGTCAGCCAGCGAGTGGCCGGCGTGCGCCGCTTCGGCTCGGCGGCGCTGGATCTCGCGTGGGTGGCGGCGGGCCGCTACGACGGCTACTGGGAGCGCGACCTCAGCGCCTGGGACGTGGCGGCCGGGACCCTGCTGGTCACCGAAGCCGGCGGCAAGGTCACCAATGCCGACGGGGGCGACGATGTGCTGGGCACGGGTTCGGTCTGCGCCGGCAACCTCGACATTCATCCGCTGCTGCTGAGTCGCCTGACTGCCGCAAAATAGCGGCTAAGGTGCGGGGCATGATCACCCGACGCACCCTCGCCGCCTCCGCCCTCGCGGCAGCCGCCACGCCGGCCTTCGCTGACCCCGCCAAGGTCATGGCGAAGCCGAAGCCCCTGGTCATCGCCCACCGCGGCGCCAGCGGCGAGCGGCCCGAGCACACCCTGATGGGCTACACGCTGGCCATCGACGAGGGAGCCGACTTCATCGAGCCCGACTGCGTGGTGACCAAGGACGGCCACCTGGTGGTCCGCCACGAGAACGAGATCGGCGGCACGACCGATGTCGCGAGCCACGCCGAGTTCGCCGGGCGCAAGACCACCAAGACCGTCGATGACCAGAGCATCACCGGCTGGTTCACCGAAGACTTCACGCTCGCCGAGCTGAAGACCCTGCGCGCCCGCGAGCGGCTGCCGCAGTTGCGGATGGGCAGCGCGAAGTTCGACGGGATGCAGGCGATCCCGACGTACCAGGAGGTGGTCGACCTGGCGAAGGCGGAGTCGAAACGGGTGGGCCGCACCATCGGCACCTATCCGGAGATGAAGCACCCGGCCTATTTCGCGAGCATCGGCCTGCCGCTGGAGGGCCGCCTGCTGGACGCGCTGAAGAAGAACGGGCTGAACACGCCGGGCGCGCCGGTGTTTGTCCAGTGCTTCGAGGTCGAGCCGCTGAAGACATTCCACAAGCTGGGCGGCCGCTCGCGCCGGGTGATGCTGGTGAGCCAGGGCCCTGCGCCCGTGGACGTGAAGTCCGCGTCGGGTATCAAAGCGATCGCCGCCTTCGCCGAAGGGCTGGGGCCGGAGTGGCCGCTGGTGGTGCCGGTGGTCGATGGCGCGCTGGGGCCGGCCACTTCTGTCGTGAGAGACGCCCATGCCGCCGGGATGGCGGTGCATCCCTGGACCGTCCGCGCCGAGAACGCCTTCCTGCCCAAGAGCCTGCAGCGCGGGGGCTCGCCGGCCGATCATGGGAACGTGGACGCGGTGTACCGGGCGCTGTGGGCGACCGGGATCGACGGGTTGTTCAGTGACTTCCCGGCGCTGGCTGCAAGGAGCCGGGACGGGGCGCGCTAGCCTGACCCAGCAGTCGCTCCCCCTTTGGGGGCGCTGTCAGCGAAGCTGACTGAGGGGGTCCTCCACGACGGTCGGAGCTGCGTGCGGTCCCGCGTTCTGAGCGGACCCCCTCTGTCATGGCGCGACGCGCCATGACACCTCCCCCAAAGGGGGAGGAACTGATCGAGGCTATGCCGCCTCGAACTGAAGCGCCGCAAGGCGGGCATAGAGCCCGTTGCGCGCCACCAGCTCGCTGTGGGTGCCTTCCTCGACGACGCGGCCCTCGTCCATGACCACGATGCGGTCGGCCTTGAGCACGGTGGCCAGGCGGTGGGCGATGACCAGCGTGGTGCGGCCCTTCATGGCCTCGTCCAGGGCGCGCTGGACCAGGTGCTCGTTCTCGGCGTCCAGGGCGCTGGTGGCCTCGTCGAGCAACAGGATCGGCGCCTCGCGGACCAGGGCGCGGGCGATGGCCAGGCGCTGGCGCTGGCCGCCGGAAAGCGCCCGAGCGCGGTCGCCGACCTGGGTGTCGAGGCCTTCTGGGAGGGCGCTGAGGAACCCCTCGGCCTGGGCGGCGCGGACCGCCGACAGGACCTCGAGATCACCGGCCCCCTCGCGACCGAAACGGATGTTCTCGGCCGCGGTGCCGGAGAACAGTGGGCTCTCCTGGGCGACCAGAGCCATGCGCGCGCGGACCTCGCGCGGATCGGCGTCGGTAAGGGTCACCCCATCCACCCGCACCCGGCCGACTTGCGGATCGTAGAAGCGCAGCAGCAGTCGGAAGACCGTGCTCTTGCCGGCGCCGGAGGGACCGACCAGCGCCACGCGCTCTCCGGGGCGCACATGGAGGGTGAAACCCTTCAGCGCCGGCAGGTCGGGGCGGCCGGGATAGGCGAAGGTGACGCCCTCGAACGCCACCTCGCCGTGCGGCGGCTGCGGCAGGGGGACGGCATGGGCCGGTGCGGCCACGCCGGGCCGGGCGTCGAGCAACTCGCCCACCCGCTCCATGGCCCCGGCCGCCTTCTGCACGTCACCCCAGGTCTCGCCCAGCGCGCCGACCGAGCCCGCCGCCATCACCGACAGGAAAGCAAACTGGAACAGCGCGCCCCAGCTGAGCTCGCCCCGCAGGCTGGCGTTCACGCCCAGGGAGAAGACGCCCAGGATGCCGCCGAAGATCAGCACGATGACCACCCCGGTCATCAGCGCCCGGGCGGTCATGCGCGACAGGGACGTGCGGAACGCCTGCTCCACCGCGGCGCCGAACAGGTCGGCGGCGGCCCGCTCCCGGCCGAACGCCTGCACCGTCTCCAGGGCGTCCAGGCTTTCGCCGGCATGGCCCACGGCGTTGGCGAAGCGGTCCTGGGTCGAGGCTGTCAGCTTGCGCACCCGGCGGCCGAACAGGAACAGCGGCCCCAGGATGACGGGGAAGGTCAGCAGCACCAGGCCGGTCAGCTTCGGGCTCACGATCACCAGCAGGATCAGCGCCCCGATCAGCGTCAGGATGTTGCGCAGGGCGACCGAGACCGAGGTCGCCAGCAGGCTCTCGACGATGGCGATGTCGGTGGTGAGCCGCGACAGCACCTCGCCGGTGCGGGTAGCCAGGAAGAACGCCGGGTCCAGCGTCAGGATGTGGGCGTAGGTTGCCTTGCGCAGGTCGGCCACAACCCGCTCGCCCAGCTTCGTGACGAAGAAGTAGCGCAGGCCGGTGGCCACCGCGAGCAGCATCACCACGCCGCCCATCAGCCCGAACCAGCGGTCGGCCGAGCCGGCGCCGCCTTTGTCGTGGGTGAGGTGATCCACCAGCAGCCGCACCGCGCCGGAGACGCCCAGCGTCGCGCCCGTCGAAAGGATCAGGAACACGCCCGACAGCGCCGCGTCGCCCCAGTGGGCGGCCACATAGGGCGCGAGCCGGCGCAGGACGCCGATATTGCGGCTGCGATCGCGGCGGGCCGCGGCCTCCGAGAGATTCTGGGCGAGGGTCTGTCCGGCCGTGGGCCGCCCTTCGACAGCCACTTCGGACCCAGTGTCGCTCATACCCGTCACACCTTGCATTCGTGGCCGCGTTTCTCTATACGCGCGGCTTCCTTTTCGTCCGCCCTCAACGGCGGCCGGCCCCTCTTCGGCCGTTCCAATACGTCAGGCGCCCGTTCGATGAAACAAGACACGCATCCCGACTATCACTTCATCACCGTGGTGATGACCGACGGCACCTCGTACAAGACCCGGTCGACCTACGGCAAAGAGGGCGACACTCTCAACCTCGACATCGACCCGAAGACCCACCCGGCCTGGACCGGCGGCGGCCACCACATGCTGGACCGCGGCGGCCGCGTGTCGCGCTTCAACGCCAAGTTCGGCGCCTTCACGCGGAAGTAGGCTCCGGCTTCACTGCGACGATTTCGACGCCGCGAGGGGTGACCTTCGCGGCGTTTTTCGTGCGCGAAGAACAGAAAAAGGAACCACGGAAAACGCAGAACGCCGCCTCCGGCGGCTAACGCAGAAAGCCGAGCTGGCGGCGAAGCCGCGCCAAAATACCCGGAGGCAGCCGAGATAGCCGGGCAACACCAGCTTTCTGTGTGGGCCGCCACAGGCGGCCTTCTGTGTTTTCCGTGGTTCTCTTGTCTTTCTTGCCGCTTCGCGGCGCGCTTACTTCTCGAAGATGCCCATCAGCAGCGGGCGCACGAACACCGACGCCGCCGCCTTCGGCCGGACGTCGGGGACCAGGTAGCCCAGCTCCGCGCAGGCGTTCAGCGTCGCGTTCAGCATCTGGGCGGCGATAAAGGGATCGACGGGGCGGATCGAGCCCTCGGCGATGCCGTCGGAGATCATCGAGGCGAAGCGGTCGGAGACGCGGTTGGCGTGCTCCATCATCACCCGGCGCATCTGTTCCGGCAGGGCCGTGAGCGCCAGCGTCCGCAGGAGCGGGCCGTGCTCGGAGAGCTGGAATTCGGCCAGCGCGGCGGCGCAGGCCGACAGCTTGTCCCACTGGCTCCCGGGCAGGTCCATGGCAAGCCGTTGCGCCCGGCGCAGCACTTCGAAGCTGCGCTCGAAGCAGGCCACCACCAGGTCATCCTTGGCCTCGTTGTGGTGGTAGAAGCTGCCCTTGGTGACGTTCAGCTCCGCCGAGATCTTGTCGACCGAAGCGCCGCGGTAGCCGCGCCGGTTGATCAGCCGGGTGGCGGCCAGCAGAAACGTCTCGCGCGCCAACTCCGGACCTTCGGCGAGCGCGGTCATCGAGATCGGCGCCGGCTCCCACGAGCTGCCCTCGGGCGCCACGCCGTTCAGCAGGATGTCGACCATGCGGTCGCGCACCCGCGGATAGTCGTCGGGCTCGTACTTCGCCAGCCACGCGCCGCCCCAGAAAACCTGCTCCAGCAGCATGCGGGTGCGCGCCGTGCGCCGGCCGCGCGACATCCACAGCATGTCCGGGTGGTCGAACATCTGCCGCGCCTTGCGGAACAGCCGGCCGTAAGCCTGGGCCACCTCCTCGCGGCGCGGCGACGACAGCGCGCGCAGCTCCGAGATGATCGGCAGGGGGGCGGCCGTCCCGGCCTCGATGGCCTTCAGCGTGTCGAGGTAGCGGGTGAGAAACGCATGCAGCCGCTCGGGCGGGCTGGGCGCCCGGTTCGCCGCCTCGGCGATGTCGTGCAGGGTCTCGATGCCGCGGGTGATGCAGGCCGCCGCCAGGTCGTCCTTGCGCTTGAAATAGTAGGTGACGCTGGTGGTCGACAGGTCCACCGCCGCGGCGGTGTCGCCCAGCGTCAGACCTTTGATTCCCTTTCGGTTCAGGATCAGCGTGGCGGCGTCAAGGATGGCCTCTCGCTTGCGTTCGAACCGGTCCGTGGATTTCGCCGCGCCGCTGCGTTGGGCCATGAGAACCTTGTTTCCCCAATGAAATGCTGTTGTGCCCCGCGTGGCGGTTTCCGCCAAGTCGTTACGTTGCGTCAGCAATCCTCAATTCGGGTATGGAATCGCCCGGATTCAGCTGTCGGAAAACCCGAACGGCGCGCTGGTGCGGCGGATGTCGTCCGGCAGGATCTGGCGACCGATCGGCGGCGCGGAACGGGCGGTGCATTCGGTGCGGTGGCAGATGCGGCAGGTGACGCCGATCGGCGTGGCCGTCTCCGGCCCCGGCCGGCCGTGGGTGTAGATCAGCCGGTGCGCGTGTTCGGCGGCGCAGCCCAGGGCGATCGCCCGCTCCACCCGCGGCTTGCCGAAGCCGCCGCCGCCGGCGGTCACCGTGCGGGCGATGGAGAAGAACCGCTGGCCGTCGGGCAGCTCCAGCCACTGCGTCACGATCTGGCGCGGCGTGCGGAACGCCTGGTGCACGCTCCATAGCGGGCAGCCGCCGCCGTGGCGGGCGAAGGGGAAGCCGGCGCCGTCCAGCCGCTTCGACACGTTGCCGGCCTCGTCGACGCGGATGAAGAAGAACGGCACCCGCTCGTCGCCCGGCTTCTGCAGGGTCGTCAGGCGGTGGGCGACCTGTTCGAAGCTGGCGCCGAACTGGCGGCTGAGCGCCTCCACGTCGTAGCGGCGCTGTTCCGCGGCGCGGGCGAAGGCGGTGTAGGGCATCAGCAGGGCCGCGGCCGCGTAGCTGGCCAGCGCCCGCCGCGTCAGCCGCTCCCCGCTCTCGGTGGCGAAGCCGCCGGCGGCGACCACGGCCGCGACGTCGGCATCCAGTTCCAGATAGGCCAGCTGCAGGGCCAGCTGGAAGGTCTGGCTGGCGTTGTCCAGTTCGTCGCTGAGCAGCACCTCGCGCCGATGCCGATCGAGTCGGCGGGTGGAGCCGACCATGACCTCCGGCGGCAGCCGCCGGACCCGCAGGTTGTGACGCGCCTTGAAGTAGCCTGCGAGGCCGTCGTGGGCGGCCACCTGCTGGGCCAGGCGTTCGGCCGCGTCGTCCAGGCTGGGGAAGCTGTTGCGTCGGGCCTCCAGGAACCGCCGCGACTCCGCGACCGGATCGGAGGTGTCGCTCGATCCGGAGACGTCGGCCTCGACGCCCCTGTCGGCCAGGGCCAGCTGTTCCTCGCGATAGGCTGTGTAGAGGCGGATCAGCGCCTCGGTCACGCCTGGGAAGTTGGTGGTGACGTCGGTGGTCTCCAGCGACGGCAGGTCGATGTCGGCGAACATCGGGTCGCGCAGCACCGCCTGCAGCCGCGCAGCCTCCTCCGCGCCGCCGCCGGCGGTCAGCGAGGCCATGTCGATCTTGTAGGTCTGGGCCAGCTTCAGCAGCACCTCGGCGCTGAGCGGCCGGTGGTTGCGCTCCAGCAGGGCGATATAGGAGGCCGAAACCTCGAGGTCGGCGGCCATATCGGCCTGCGTGAGGCCCAGGTCGCGGCGCAGGCGGCGCAGGCTCGGACCCACATAGAGGCGTCGATCGGCTGGCATTCAGGCCCCTGAATTGGTTAAGGCTTGTCAGCCTTTACAACATTACAGAGAAATCCTGTAAAGCGTAACAGCTACACCCCGGCGGGACTCCCCTGCGTGAAGCTGGCCCGATAGCTGCAGCGTTGACATCGCACACCGGCTTTCGGGGATTTTTGGGCCATGGCCTACCAAGACCACATCATCGAGATGAAGACGCTGATCTCGCAAAAGGGCGGGACCTGGGATGGCATCGATCCCGAGGGCGTGGCCCGCATGCGGCTGCAGAACCGCTTCAAGACCGGGCTGGAAATCGCCAAGTACACCGCAGGCATCATGCGCGCCGACATGGCCGCCTATGACGCCGACCCGGCCAACTACACCCAGAGCCTGGGCTGCTGGCACGGCTTCGTGGCCCAGCAGAAGATGATCTCGATCAAGAAGCACTTCGGGACCAACAAGAGCCGCTACATCTACCTGTCCGGCTGGATGGTCGCCGCCCTGCGTTCGGACTTCGGGCCGCTGCCCGACCAGTCGATGCACGAGAAGACCTCCGTCCCGGCGCTGATCGAAGAGATCTACACCTTCCTGAAGCAGGCCGACGCCCGCGAGCTGGGCGGCCTGTTCCGCGACCTCGACGCCGCCCGCGAGGCCGGCGACAAGAAGAAGGAGCAGAAGCTGCTCGACGCGATCGACGGCTTCGAGACCCACGTCGTTCCGATCATCGCCGACATCGACGCCGGCTTCGGCAACGCCGAGGCCACCTACCTGCTGGCCAAGAAGATGATCGAGGCGGGCGCCTGCGCCCTGCAGATCGAGAACCAGGTTTCCGACGAGAAGCAGTGCGGCCACCAGGACGGCAAGGTCACGGTCCCGCACGACGACTTCCTGGCGAAGGTCCGGGCCTGCCGCTACGCCTTCCTGGAACTGGGCGTCGACAACGGCATCATCGTCACCCGCACCGACAGCCTGGGCGCCGGCCTGACCAAGCAGATCGCGGTCAGCCACGCCCCCGGCGACATCGGCGACCAGTACAACAGCTTCCTGGACTGCGAGGAGATCTCGCCGGCCGACATGAAGAACGGCGACGTCGTCCTGAACCGTGGCGGCAAGCTGCTGCGGCCCAAGCGCCTGCCGTCCAACCTGTTCCAGTTCCGCGCCGGCTCCGGCGAGGACCGCTGCGTCCTGGACTGCATCACCTCGCTGCAGAACGGCGCGGACCTGCTGTGGATCGAGACCGAGAAGCCGCACATCGCCCAGATCGCCGGCATGGTCGACCGCATCCGCGAAGTCGTCCCGAACGCCAAGCTGGCCTACAACAACAGCCCGTCGTTCAACTGGACGCTCAATTTCCGCCAACAGGTCTATGACGCCTGGAAGAGCGCCGGCAAGGACGTCTCCGCCTATGACCGCGACGGCCTGATGGCCGCGCAGTACGACGCCACCGAGCTGGGCGCCGAGGCCGACGAGCGCATCCGCACCTTCCAGGCGGACGCGGCGAAGCGGGCCGGCATCTTCCACCACCTGATCACCCTGCCGACCTACCACACGGCCGCGCTGTCGACCGACAACCTGGCCAGGGAATACTTCGGCGAGCAGGGCATGCTGGGCTACGTCAAGAACGTCCAGCGCCAGGAGATCCGCCAGGGCATCGCCTGCGTCCGGCACCAGAACATGTCGGGCTCCGACATCGGCGACGACCACAAGGAATACTTCGCCGGCGAGGCGGCCCTGAAGGCCGGCGGCGTCCACAACACGATGAACCAGTTCGCATAAGGGGATAGGTTCGCCTTGGCGGCCCGGGACTCCGGTCCCGGGCCGTTCTGTTGTCTGCATATTCGGGGACGGGTTTTGGGCATGGACATCTCTGGCGCCGTCGCGGTCGACGATCTGCTGCACGCGTTCGTCGAGCAGGAGCTGCTGCCCGGGACGGGGATCGGCCCGCTGGCCTTCTGGCAGGCGCTGGAGGCCATCCTCGCCGACTTCACGCCGAAGAACGCCGCGCTGCTGGCGCGCCGCGACGAGCTGCAGGCCAAGATCGACGCCTACTGGCGCGAGCGTCGCGGCAAGCCGGTGGAGGTGGCCGAGGAGACCGCTTTCCTCACCGAGATCGGCTACCTGCTGCCCGAACCCGCCGACTTCAGGATCGGCACCCGCGGCGTCGATCCCGAGATCGCCAAGATCGCCGGGCCGCAGCTGGTGGTGCCGGTGTCCAACGGCCGCTATGCGCTGAACGCCGCCAACGCCCGCTGGGGCAGCCTCTACGACGCCCTCTACGGCACCGACGCCCTGGAGCCGCCGACCGGCGGCAAGGGGTATGACCCGGAGCGCGGCGGCAAGGTGATCGCCTATTCGCGCCAGCTGCTGGACCGCGTGGCTCCGCTCTCCAACGGCAGCCACGCCGACGCCGTCGGTTACGAGGTGCTGGGGCAGAACCTGGTGGCCAGCCTGAAGGGCGGCCAGGAAGCCGCGCTGGCCGACCCCGGCCAGTTCGCCGGCTGGCGCGGCTCGCCGGCAGGGCCTGAGGGCGTGCTGCTCAAGCACAACGGCCTTCACCTCGAGATCCTGATCGACCGCCACCACAACATCGGCAAGAACGACCCGGCCGGCGTGGCCGACGTGCTGGTCGAGGCGGCGATCACCGCCATCCAGGACTGCGAGGATTCCGTCGCCGCCGTCGACGCCGAAGACAAGACCGGCGTCTACCGCAACTGGCTGGGCCTGATGAAGGGCGACCTCGCGGCCAGCTTCGCCAAGGGCGGCAAGACCGAGACGCGCCGACTGGACGAGGACCGCACCTATACCGCCCGCGCCGGCGGCGAACTGACCCTGAAGGGCCGCTCCCTGATGCTGGTGCGCAACGTCGGCCACCACATGCTGACCGACATGGTCACGCTGAACGGGCAGCCGGTCTACGAGACCGCCGTCGACGCCCTGATCACCGTCACCGCCGCCCTGCACGACCTGAACGGCGCGCGGAAGAACAGCGCCGCCGGCTCGGTCTACGTCGTGAAGCCCAAGATGCACGGGCCGGACGAGGTGGCGCTGGCCGTGCGCCTGTTCGACCTGGTCGAGGACGCGCTGGGCCTGGCGCGCAACACCGTCAAGCTGGGGATCATGGACGAGGAGCGCCGCACCAGCGCCAACCTCAAGGCCTGCATCCAGGCTGCCAAGGACCGGGTGGTGTTCATCAACACCGGCTTCCTGGATCGCACCGGCGACGAGATCCACACCGCCATGGAGGCCGGCCCGGTCGCGCGCAAGGACGCCATCAAGGCCGAGCCGTGGCTGCCGGCCTACGAGAAGCGCAATGTCGAGATCGGCCTGGCGACCGGGTTCCCGGGCCGCGCCCAGATCGGCAAGGGCATGTGGGCGGCGCCGGACCTGATGGCCTCGATGCTGGCCACCAAGGTCGGCCACCCCAAGGCCGGGGCCAACACCGCCTGGGTGCCCTCGCCCACCGCGGCCGTGCTGCACGCGCTGCACTACCACGAGGTCGATGTGCCCTCGCTGCAGGCCGAGATGGCCGCGTCGGGCGCGAAGACCGGCCTGACCGAGCTGCTGACCCCGCCGCTGGCGAAGTCCAACTGGAGCCCCGCCGACGTGCAGCAGGAGCTGGACAACAACGCCCAGGGCATCCTGGGCTACGTGGTCCGCTGGATCGACCAGGGCGTCGGCTGCTCGAAGGTGCCGGACATCCACGACGTGGGCCTGATGGAAGACCGCGCCACCCTGCGCATCTCCAGCCAGCACATCGCCAATTGGCTGCACCACGGCGTCTGCACCGAGGCCCAGGTGCGCGAGACCATGGCGCGGATGGCCAAGGTGGTGGACGGCCAGAACGCCGACGACCCGCTCTACACGCCGATGGCCGGCAACGAGCAGGGGCCGGCCTACCAGGCGGCGCTGGAGCTGGTGTTCGAAGGCCGCGCCCAGCCCAACGGCTACACCGAGCACGTGCTGACGCGCCGGCGGCGGGAGCGGAAGGCGCTGGGCTGAGTCCACCCCCATGACCCGCGCGACCGAGCAACTCGACCGGATG
>CBHTUE010000171.1:0-11071 GCA_966096115.1 uncultured Phenylobacterium sp. | reverse complement strand
TCGCGGCGATCGAGATCTTCGCCCACGGCAGCATCTCGTCGGCGCACATCTCCACGTAGGGCTCGAAGCCCGACGCGTCGTCCATCATCGTCGCGCGCACATTGACCATCGGCATCGGGGTCGGCGGCCTGGTGAACACCCAGCTCATGCACCAGCCGCAGTGATAGTGCTCGATCTCCCCGTGCAGCCCGCCGATCACCGGCTCGCCCGCCGTCACCTCGAAGCCGCCGCCGGGGATGATCTCACTCACCGAATAGGGCCCGCCGGTCATCCTCTGACAGCCCACGCAATGGCAGGCCATCGTCAGCATCGGCGGCGCCGTCACCCTGAACCGCAGCCGCCCGCACCGACACCCGCCCTCACGCACGTCACTCATCACCGCCTCCGTTTGCTGCCACGATCCTAGATCGGGCGCCCAGCCAACCAAAGCTCGTCATCCCGCGGCTTGTCCGCGGGACCCCTCGATCCGCTTGCGCAGTGTTCTGCAGGGGTCCCGCGGACAAGCCGCGGGATGACGGCCCCGTGGGGAGCCCTACCGCCCCGGCTTCACGAACTTCAGCGCGTACTGGTCGGTCTTGCCCTGGATCGCCTTGTCGAAGATCGACAGCGTGTGGTCGTCGCCCGGCCGGTTCAGGAACTTGCCCTCGCCCGCCAGCCTGAACCCGGCCGCGGTCACCTCGGCGATCACCGTCGCCTTCTCCACCCGGTGCAGCTTGGCGATCTCGGCGGTCGTGATCCCCGGGTTGGCCTGGTGGTCCAGGACGAAATAGGTACCGCCCGGCTTCAGCGACGCGAACACCGCCTTGTTGAACGCCGCCATGTCGACCGCCCCGTACTCGGCGATCTTCAGGTCGTGGTAGTTCTGGGTGATCCAGAACACGTCGGTCGCGCCGGGCGCCAGGTCCATCTGCCCGAACGGCTTCACCTGCAGCTCGACGTTCTTGACCGGCAGCGCCGCCATCATCTTGCGGTCGGCCTCCGCCGCGCCCTTCCAGCCGGCGTTCTCGACGGCGACGATCCTGCCCTTCGGCCCGACGATGTCGCTCAGCGGCCGCGTGAAATAGCCACCGCCCGGGAACAGCTCCACCACCGTCATCCCCGGCTTCACGCCCGCGAACGCCAGGGTGTCGGCCGGATCGCGGATGGCGTCGGCGTCGGTGTCCGCCTTCGGCCGCGAGGCGTCGGCCAGCGCCTTGGCGACATAGGCAGGCGCGGCGGCCAACGCGGGCGTGGCCAGGGCCAACAGGACCAGAACGGCGGCGGCGGCAGGCTTCATGGACGGGCTCCGGACCAAGCGCGATGACAACTGTAGTCTGCCCCCACGACCCGCCCGGCCGCAACGCCGCCTCGTACGCTGATCTGCAAACGGCGTTGCGTCTCTGCGAACGGCGGCGACGTTGACGCCGCGCATCGTCTACGCGAGGAAGCCTGCCCACCAGCGAGGGAGCGAACGATGGACCTGACCGTACGGCCCGTGACCAACGCCGACGCCCAGGACCTGGCCGAGCTCCTGAACGCCATCATCGCCCGCGGCGGCACCACCGCCCTGCAGCAGCCCTTCACCGCCCAGCGTCTCGACGAAGCCTACCTCACCGGCCCCGACGTGATCTGCTGCTTCGTCGCGACCGACGCGGCCGGCCAACGGCTCGGCTTCCAGACCCTGGGCCGCTATCCCGGCCTGCCCGACGACGTCGGCGACATCGGCACTTTCACCCGCGTCGGCGGCGTCCAGCGCGGCGTCGGAACCGCGCTGTTCGCCGCCACCCAGGCCGAGGCCCGCCGCCAAGGCCTCGCCGCGCTCAACGCCACCATCCGCGCCGACAACGTGGGCGGCCTCGCCTTCTATGGCCGCATGGGCTTCGCCGACCACAGCGTCACCGCGTCCGTCCCCCTCGCCGACGGAACCCTGGTCGACCGCGTCCACAAGCGCTTCGCACTGGCCTGAGCACGCCGCAGGCCCATGCCCGACATCTACATCCCCACCGACGACCTCACCCGCCACGACTACTGGCTGCACCACCCCCGCTCGGTGGCCGACCTCGACGCCATGGGCCCGGCGCTGCAGGCCGGCGCCCCTGTCACCCTCCGCGCCCCCGGCGGCGCGACGCTGCCGGCCACCCTCCACTTCCAGGCCGAGGTGAACTGCTGGATCGCCTACCCGGCGCGGTAGGTCGATCACCACGCAATCCAAAAAGATCCGTCATCCCCCGGCTTGTCCGGGGGACCCATGCCTCCGCTTGCACGTGAAACCGGGATTAACCGCAGTGTCGACGCTCGCGGGCCCTTCCGACCGCTTCGGTGTGAATGGGTCCCCCGGAGAAGCCGGGGGATGACGATCAATTTGGACGGATCGCATCTGCCGACCTCCCTGGTTGACGGACCCCGCGGCAGGGCCGATTCAGATACCAGGATATGGGAGGAGCAGCGGCATGAACCGCGCCATCGTCTGCGGCCTGGCCGGCCTCGCCGGCGGGCTCTTGCTCTCCGGTCCGGGCCAGGCCGGCGACTACCACGCGCCGCGCAACGGCTTCGGCCAGCCCGACCTGGGCGCCGGCTGGTCCAACGCCACCCTGACGCCCCAGGTGCGCTCGCCCCTCTACGGGACCCGCCGCGTGCAGACGCCGGAGGAGGTCCGCCTCCTCGAAAATGCCAATGCGGCGAAGGACGCCGCCGGCCGCAAGCCGGTCGCCACCGATGTCGGAGCCGCTGCGTCAGACCCAAAGCCCGCCGACAACGTCGGCGCCTACGACCGCACCTGGATCGACAACGGCGCCCTGGTCATGCGCGTGCACGGCGAGCCTCGCACCTCGCTGATCACCACCGGCGACGGCCAGCCGCCGCCGGCCAAGGGCTCCCCGAAACGCATCCCGTCCGCCGACGCCGGCTCGCGCGACGCCGGGCTGAAGGCGGTGCAGCAGGCCGCCGCCGTCGACATCTTCGAAGGCCAGGGCAGCGAGGCCGCAGCCCGCGCCGCCTCCTACGACAACCCGGAGAACCGCTCCCTGGGCGAACGCTGCATCCTGGGCTTCGGCCGTAGCGCCGGCCCGCCGATGTTCCCCAACGGCTGGTACAACAACAACTACCTGCTCGCGCAGTCCCCCACCGAGGTCGCCGTCATCATCGAGATGGTCCACGACGTGCGCCACATCCGCCTGAACGCGACGCACCGCACGGACCAGGTCCGCCCCTACTTCGGCGACAGCATCGGCTGGTGGGACGGCGACACCCTGGTCGTCGAGACCGACCACATCCCGCGGGCCCAGGCCTACTACGGCGCCTGGCAAAACCTGAAGGTGACCGAGCGCTTCACCCGCGTGGCCGCCGACCGCCTGCTCTACCAGTTCACCGTCTCCGACCCCACCGTCTGGGACCAGCCGTGGGGCGGCGAGTACGAGTTCCACGCGCTGAAGGGCCAGGTGTTCGAATACGCCTGCCACGAGGGCAACTACGCGCTGCCCGGCATCCTCTCCGGCGCCCGCGAGGAGGAACGCCGCGCGGCACAGGGCAAGACCACCCCGGTCACCGGCGGCCGGTAGTAAACCCAATCACACATCGAAACCGTCATCACCCGGCTTGTCCGGGGGACCCATGCTTCCGCCTGCACGTGAGACCGCGACGGCCCGCAGCGTCGACGCTCGCGGGCCTTTCCGACGACCTCGGTGTGAATGGGTCCCCCGGACAAGCCGGGGGATGACGATCAAGTGTGGAGGATCGCGGCGGCGACCTACGCCCCCTCCATCGCCGCCATCGAGCGTTCCAGCGCGCGCTTGTAGGCGTCGCGCCCCGTGGTGCGCGCCAGGTAGTCCTGCTCGGCGTCGCCCAGCACGAACCCGCCGTGCCGGCTCCCCAGATGCAGCGCGTAGGTCACCGAGATGTCGGCCGCCGTGAACCGTTCGCCCGCCATGTAAGGCGCCCGCGCCAGCTGCCGCCGCACCAGCTTCAGCCGCTTCTCGACGCACTTCGCCGCCCACCTGGCGCCCCAGTTGTCCCGCTCCGCCTCCGGCGCGAGGAACCCGCTCACCACCACCGGCATCATCAGGGTCGCCAGGCCCGCCTCGCCCATGTGCAGGAACTGCTGGTAGTCCGGAAACGCCGGGTCGCTTGGCGCGGGCGCCAGCGGCGTCGGCCCGTAGCGGCCCATCAGGTACTCCATGATCGCCACCGACTCGACCATGGTCACGTCGCCGTCCAGCATCACCGGGATGTACTCGGCAGGATTGACCGCCAGGAACTCGGCGTCCGGCTCGTCGGACAGCATGTCCACCGGCCGCACGCGGTAGGCCAGGCCCATCTCCTCCGCCACCCAGACGACCCGCAGCGACCGCGACGTCGAGCCTCCGAACACGGTGATCATGGGCCGATCCTCTCCTGCGCGCGGTTGATACCGCTTGCATACTGCAATCAGTGGTCCCCGCCAAGGCGGGAAGCCCTTGACCGGGCGCGGAAGGCGCCAATCCTTGGGCCACGCGCAACCCAGGGCGGACCCGATGGCGACGACGACGAAACACCGCATCTACACGACCAGTTTCGCCAGCGTGTATCCGCTCTACGTCGCCAAGGTGGAGCGCAAGGGCCGCACCCGCGCCGAGGTCGACCAGGTCATCCTCTGGCTCACCGGCTTCACGCCCGCCGGCCTCGCCGCCCAGATCGCCGAGCGGACCGACTTCGAGACCTTCTTCGCCCAGGCGCCGCGGCTCAACCCCGCCCGCGCCGGCATCACCGGCGTCATCTGCGGCGTCCGCATCGAGCAGATCGAGGAGCCGCTGATGCGCGAGATCCGCTACCTCGACAAACTCATCGACGAACTCGCCAAGGGCAAGGCGATGGAGAAAATCCTGCGCGCCCCGGCGGCCTAGGTCGATTCCAAATTCAGCTGGCGCTCAGGACATGGCGTCCCTCCTCCTCGATGGAGGAGGGGAAGGGGTGGTGGTGTGGCCTGTGAGGCTGCGCAGCATCCTAAGTCGGCTCCGACGCGCGCCCTTCGCCTCGGCGCACTGCGTACACCACCATCCCTACCCTTCCTCCATCGAGGAGGAAGGGGCGCGAAGTCTCGTCACGACGTTGACTAGGTCGATTTGACTTTCAGCACGACCCTCCCCATCTTCCAGACATCATGAGTAAGTCCGCTTCCTTCGAGCGCCGACACCATCACGCTGGCCGCGTCGTCGCAGGCTAGTCCCCCCGGGCTCAGGTAAGCGATAAGCTTAGAGCTCGGGGTCACCCCTCCCACGCCCAAAACAACTTTCTCGCAGTCCGGCGCATAGGCGCCTGGACGCGGTGAGGTCTTGTCCAACGCGGACAAACCTTTGCCCTGGCCCGATGAACTCCGGCGGCGAGGAGACCTGTGCGCGGGAGGCGCGCGGACGGCGCGCCACGTCTGCCGGTCCGTCCCGCATCCAACCGACATCCCCATCGCCCCGCCCGCCCCCGCGGCGGCCCGGGCGACATCTGAAAGGAAACGACATGTCCCTGCGTGGACACCAATACCGCCAGCCTCCCGTCTATGTGACCGCGCTCGACTACGAGCGCCTGGAGAACCTGGCCAAGACCAGCGAGACCCGCGGCGCCCGCCTCCTCGCCGAGGAGCTCGAACGCGCCGTCGTGGTCGCCGAGGGCGACGTCGGGCGGCGCTTCGTGCAGCTCAACTCCCGGGTCGAATTCCGCGACCTGATGACCGGGCGCACCCGCACGGTCGAAGTCGTGTCGCCGCACGAAGCCGATATCGACCACAACCGCCTGTCGGTCCTGACCCCGGTCGGCGCCGCCCTGATCGGCCTGCCGGCCGGCGAGACCATCGGCCTCAAGACCGAGGACGGCCGCTCGCACGTGCTGGTCGTCGTGGACGTGGAGGCCAGGCATGAGCCCGCGTGACGGTCCCATGTCCGCCGACGCTCCGGAGCGTCCGCCCATCGTGCTCTCGCGTTCCGACCGCACCCTCCTGGAGCGGGCGGCGATCGAGAGCCTGCTGCGGGCCCCGCGCGTGGCCGGCGGCCTCCTGGACGAACTGCGCCGCGCACGCGTCGTCGCCGACGAGGACCTAGACCCGGATATCGTCCGGCTGGGCGCGCGCGTCACGTTCCGCGAGGGCGCGGACGGCCGGCCGCAAACCACCCGACTGGTCGGCCCCGACCAGGTCGTCGACGATGCGCAGGACACGTCGGTCCTCAGCTCGATCGGCGCGGCGCTTCTCGGCCTGCAGGTCGGGCAATCGATCCGCTGGCGGGATCGGGTGGGCGGCGAGCAGGTGCTGACGATCGTCGGCGTCGCGCCGCCCTCGGCGGCTCCCCGCGGCCGATGAAGCCCGGGCCCTAAGCGGCCTGCTCCAGGGCGTCGCGGGCGGCGCTCGCGATCTCCAACGATCGGATGCGCTTGGCCTGGTCGAAGATCTGCGCCGTCAGGATGATCTCGTCCGGGCGATGCTCGGCCACGAAGCGTTCGAGGCCGGCGCGCACCGTCTCAGGCCCCCCGACCACCGCCTTGGAGAGCGGCGAGCCCGGCCCGACGGTCCCGGCCAGATGGCCGTCCGCGTCGTCGATCGGCGGCGGCAGCGGGCCGGGCTGGCCGCGATGAAGGTTCACGAACGCCTGCTGCAGCGAGGTGAACAGGAACCGCGCCTCGGCGTCCGTCTCGCCCGCCACCAGGTTCAGCCCCAGCATCACGTGCGGCCGCTCGCCATAGCGCGAGGGCGTGAACTGATCGCGGTAGATCTGGACGGCCTGGTCCAGCATCGCCGGCGCGAAGTGCGAGGCGAAGGCGAACGGCAGGCCCAGCGCCGCGGCCAGCTGGGCGCCGTACAGGCTGGAGCCCAGGATCCACACCGGCACCTTGGAGCCATAGCCAGGCACCGCACGGATCGCCTGGTTCGGCTGCGGGTCGTCCAGGAAGGCCATCAGCTCCAGCACATCCTGCGGGAAATTGTCGACGCCGCCGGCCAGGTTGCGGCGCAGCGCCCGGGCGGTGAGCTGGTCCGTCCCCGGCGCGCGGCCGACGCCCAGGTCGATGCGGCCAGGATACAGCGCGTCCAGCGTGCCGAACTGCTCGGCGATGATCAGCGGCGCGTGGTTGGGCAGCATGACGCCGCCGGCCCCCAGCCGGATCGTCGAGGTGCCGTCGCCCACATAGGCCAGCGCCACCGCCGTCGCGGCGCTGGCGATGCCGGTCATGTTGTGATGCTCGGCCAGCCAGTAGCGCTGGAAGCCCAGCCGCTCGGCCGCGCGCGCCAGGTCGCGGCTGGCGCGGAGCGATTGGCCGGGGCTGCCGCCCTGCACGATGGGCGAAAGGTCGAGAACGGAGAGCGGGATCATGGCGCCTATATAGGCGACGTGCGGCCGATGTGGCGCGAACACGCAACGCAATCGATGATGCCTCCGCCAGAAACCCCGGAGGTCGAGTGATCCTGCTGCTGAGTCTGGCCCAGGCCGCCGCCGCCCAGGTGGCGGTCACCGCCCCGCCGGAGATGTCGCCGCAGGCCCGCCTGGCAATCGCGCCGGTCGCCGCGGCCATCGCCAAGGTCCGCGCGGCCCAGGCGCGCCTCCCTGTTCCGCGGAACGACGCCGAGAGGCTGCGACGCATGGGCGATCTCGACCAGGCCGCTCACGGCGGGCTCGGCCGGATCGATGTCGCCGCGATCCCGCCGGCGGATCGCCCGGCCGCCCTGGTCGCGGTGCGCCGGCAGGTCGACGCCGTCGATCGGGCCAACCAGCAGGCCCTGCTGGCGATGCTGCCGCCGGAAGGCTGGTTCACCGTCGCCCGCTACGGCCCGGAGGCCTCGCGGGCCGCCTTCCTGATCGTCCAGCACGCCGATCCGGACCTGATGCGCCGGTTCGTGCCGGCTCTCGAACCCCTCGCCGCCAAGGGTGAGATCCCGGGCGGCGAGTTCGCCCTGATGTATGATCGGCTGGCGCTCAGCGAAGGCCGCAGACAGCGCTATGGGTCCCAGGTCAAATGCGAGGCCGGCAAGTGGGTGACCCTACCCCTGGAAGACCCCGAGACGCTGGACCAACGGCGCGCCGCCGTCGGCCTGGGGCCGCACGCGGACTACCTCGCCAAATCCTACGGCCGACCTCTGTGCTGATGCTTGTCGGACTCGTTATGTATCTCGACTACATAACGACTCGCCGATATGCAGCCCCCCAACGACAAGACGGAGGGGATGCATGTCGAGGCCGACCTTGGCCGGGGCCCTGCTGGCCGCGGCGAGCCTGCTGGCGATCGCCGGCGCCGCGCGGGCGGCCGATGAGGCCGACGCCGGCGGCGGCGTGTCCGTCGAGCCCGTCATCGTCACCGCCCGCCTGCGCAGCGAGAACGTCCAGGACATCCCTGGCGGCGTGTCGGTTGTGGGCGCGGACCTGCTGCAGAAGTCGGCGACCTACCAGACCCAGCAGATCACTCAGCTGGTCCCCAGCGCCAACTATTCCTCGCCCAACCCACGCAACACCTCGCTGACCATCCGCGGCCTGGGCTCCAGCGTCGTCGCCATCGCCCAGTCCAACGACGGCCTGGAGCCCGGCGTCGGCTTCTACGTCGATCAGGTCTACCATGCGCGTCCGGCCACGGCGGCGTTCGACTTCCTGGACGTGGAGCGGGTCGAGGTGCTGCGCGGGCCGCAGGGCACGCTGTTCGGCAAGAACACCACCGCCGGGGCGGTCAACATCACCACCAAGGCGCCGTCCTTCGATTTCGGCGGCGAGGCCGAGGCCACCTACGGCCGTTTCGACTATCGGCAGGGCAAGGTCACCGTCACCGGCCCGATCGTCCCCGGCATGCTGGCGGGGCGGCTCAGTGTCGTGGCCACCCAGCGCGACGGGATCATCCACAACGTGCGCACCGGCGCCGACGTCAACGATGTCGACAGCGTCTCCATCCACGGGCAACTGCTGTGGACGCCCACCGACAGCTTCAAGCTCACGCTCTCCGGCGACGACAGCTCGATCAACACCACCTGCTGCGTGCAGGTGTTCGTGCGCGTCGGGACCACCCTGAAGCCGGCCGCGCGGCAGTATCCGGCCCTGGCCGCCGGCCTGGGCTACGCGCCGCCCAGCACCAACCCCTATGACCGGCTCACCGACATCGACGCCGCCCTGCTGGTCAACACCGACGACGCCGGCTACTCGGCGATCGCGGAATGGGACCTGGGCTTCGCCACCGTCACCTCGGTCAGCGCCTGGCGCTGGTGGAACTGGGACGCCGCCAACGACCGCGACTACACGGCCATCCCGATCCAGCTCCTGCAGCACATCCCCTCGCGCCAGGACCAGTACAGCCAGGAATTGCGCATCGCCTCGAACGGCGAACACACGCTGGACTACGTCGCCGGCCTCTACGTCTTCGACCAGGTCATCAAGGGCGAGCCGATCACCGGCTACGGCCCGCAGGCGACCTACTGGCTGCTGGGGGCGGCGCCGGCCTTCCCGTCCAACCTGCTGGACGGCTACACCCAGGACGGCCGCACCCGCTTCCACAGCGCCAGCTACGCGGCGTTCGGCGAGGCCACCTGGCGCGTCACCGATCGGCTGAAGATCACCGGCGGCCTGCGCTACACTTACGAGGACAAGACCGGCCGCTACGACACCACTGTCTTCGGCGGCGCGCCGGCGACGGGCTCCCTGCTCAACAGCAAGCTCTCGATCCTGCGGCCGCAGTCCTACCGGGCCGCCGACAAGGACGGCAGCTTCTCCGGTCGTGGCTCGGTCTCCTACGAGGTGCTCCCCGGCGTCATGGCCTACGGCTCGTTCGCCAAGGCCAGCAAGTCGGGCGGCATCAACATGTCCGGCCTGCCGCTGGACGCGGCCAACAACCCGGCGCTGGCCACCGCCGTCGTCAAGCCCGAGCGCAACACCGTCTACGAGCTCGGCGTGAAGTCCCAGCTGTTCGGCGACCGCCTGGTGCTAAACGCCGACGTCTTCCACACCGACGTGAAGGACTTCCAGACCAACGTCGTCGACACCGGCCCCGGCGCCCTGCGCGGCTATCTCGCCAACATCGAGAAGGTGCGGGTCAAGGGCCTGGAGATCGACGGCGTGTTCGTGCTGAACCAGCACGTCTCCGGCCGCTTCGGCCTGTCGCGCACCGAGGGCGAGTACGTCTCCTACAGGAACGGCCCCTGCCCGCTGGAGCTGATCGGCAACGCGACGACCGTCTGCAACCTCTCCGGCCGCGGCCTCTCCAACCTGCCGAAGTTCGTCTGGACGGCCGGCGGCGACTATCACCAGGACCTGCAGCTCGGCCGCCTCTCCGGCCAGGCCTACGTCCACGCCGATTTCTATGCGCGCACGCGGATCTTCGGCGACCCCACCGACAGCAAGTACACCGTCATAGACGGCTACCGCCTCGTGAACGGCACGATCGGCTTCCGCTCCGACGGGCCATGGGAGGTGTCGCTCTGGGCGCGCAACCTCTTCAACGTCCACTACCTGCAGAACGTGACGGTCCAGGCGGGCAACTCCGGCCTCGTCGTAGGCACGCCGAACGATCCGCGCACCTACGGCGTCACCCTGCGGGCGCGCTACTAGGTCCGCCCGGCCGCCGCGGTCAGCACCGCGGTCACGGCGGCCTCGACCGCCAGCGCGCCGTCCACGCGGATCGCCTCGTCCGCGCCGGGCGGCTCCAGCAGCGCCAGCTGGCTGCCCAGCAGGCTGGGCGCGAAGTAGTGGCCGCGCCGGGCCGCCAGCCGCCGCGCCAGCGCCGCCTCGTCCAGCTCCAGGAACACGGTGACCAGCTCCGGGTCAGCCTGCCGCAGCCGGTCGCGGTAGCGCCGCCGCAGCGCCGAGCAGGCCGCGACCCCGCCCGTCCCGGCCGCCGCCCAGCCGCCGATCACCTGGGCCACGGCGTCCAGCCACGGCGCCCGGTCGGCGTCGGTCAGCGCCTCGCCGGCCGCCATCTTCGCCCGGTTCGCCGACGGGTGCAGGTCGTCGGCGTCGAGGAACGGCGTCCCCAGCCGCGCGGCCAGCGCCGCGCCCAGCGTGGTCTTGCCGGCCCCGCTGACGCCCATGACGAGGAAGACCGCGCCCACTACACCCACAGCGTCATCCCCCGGCTTGTCCGGGGGACCCATTCACACCGAATCGCCCGG
>CBHTUE010000170.1:0-11168 GCA_966096115.1 uncultured Phenylobacterium sp. | reverse complement strand
CCCATGCCTCCGCCGCACGTGAGAGCGTTGCCAGGCACGGCGCGGACGCCGGGAGCCCTTCCCGAGCCTTTCCGTGTCAATGGGTCCCCCGGACAAGCCGGGGGATGACGAGTGGTATCTTCAGGGGTCAGTTCCGGCGGCTACTGACCCGGGACGAAGAAGTCCGCCGGCCAGGTGGCGTCGGCGGCGCGGTGGTAGGCCTCACGGGCGGTCAGGCGGGCGTAGTAGTCCATCAGCGACGGCGGCGTCGGCAGCACCTGACGGTGCAGCAGGAACGAGACCGCCCCGCCCAGCACCACGTCGGCGGCGGAGAACCGGTCGCCCAGCAGCCAGTGCCGGCCCTCCACGGCCCGCGCCAGCACCGCGATCGTCTCGTCGAAGGTCCCGAAGCCCATGCCCGGACCCGGCTGGTCGATGTGCTGCATGTGCAGCGACGCGACCGGATCGAACACCGCCGTCGAATAGACCATCCACTTCAGATACGGCCCGCGGTCGGGGTCCTCGATCTTGGGCGCCAACTGGCCGTAGCTGTAGCGGTCGGCCAGGTAGATCGCGATCGCCGGGTTCTCGCTGACAACCACCTTGCCGTCGGTGAGGGTCGGCACCTTCCCGGCTGGATTGAGCTTGAGGTACTCCGGCGTCTTCTGCTCGCCCTTGGCGATGTCGATCGTGGTCACGTCGAAGCGGACGCCGATCTCCTCCAGCAGCCAGTAGGCGATGAACGCCCGGCTGCCCGGCGAGTGGTAGAGGGTGATCCCGCGCTTGGCGGCCATGCGGCGCTCCTGAACGGCCCCTAAGCTAAGGGCGATGCGCCGCCGGGCAAGGCGCAGCCTGTCGATCCTCACAAATTTGCGAGGTTGCGGTCAGGGCGTCGCGAGCCCCCCGGGCGAGAAGCGAGACACTGCTTCGACTTTCCCTTGGTCCCTCCGTCTTATGCGTTTGTGGCGGATGGCCGAGGGGGGCGGCGGCGGGCGCTTCGCGTCCCCCATCCGGGCGCCCGCCGCTTTTTCGACCCGATGGCCGGTCTTATGGTCGCGCTGCACAACGGGAGCCCCACCATGGGCGCGAAGATCCTGGTCGTCGAGGACGATGGGGGGACAGCCGAAACCCTGCTCAATGGCCTGCGCGAAGAAGGCTATACGGTCGAGCACGTGGCCGACGGGCGCGACGCCCTGTACCTGGCCAGCTCCGCCGACTTCGACGCGGTGATCATGGATCGCATGCTGCCGGGCATGGACGGCCTGTCGGTGGTCAAGGCGCTGCGCGCGGCGGACGTGCACACCCCGCTCCTGATCCTCTCGGCCCTGGGCCAGCTGGACGAGCGGGTGAAGGGCCTGCGCGCCGGCGGCGACGACTACCTGGCCAAGCCCTTCGCCTTCTCCGAACTGTCGGCGCGGCTGGCCGCCATGCTGCGCCGCCCCGCCGCGCGCCAGGAGACCACCTCGCTCCACTGCGGCGACCTGGAGATGGACCTGCTGAAGCGGCGGGTCAGCCGGGCCGGCCGGCGCCTGGACCTGCTGCCCCGCGAATTCAAGCTGCTGGAGCACCTGCTGCGCCACAAGGATCGGGTGGTGACCCGCACCATGATGCTGGAGGAGCTCTGGGACTATCGCTTCGACCCGCACACCAGCCTGATCGACACCCACATCTCGCGGCTGCGGAAGAAGATCGACGAGGGCTTCGACACACCGCTGCTGCACACGGTCCGCGGCTCGGGCTACCGCCTGTCCGACCGACCCTGACCCCGATGCGCCTGAAACCATGGATCTGGCCGGCGGCGGCGGCGGTCATGGCGTTGGCGGCGGTGGTCGTCGGCCTGCTGCTGGTGGACCGTTCGGGCGAGCGGGTGATCGCGCGCCAGCAGACCGCCGCGGCCGAGGCGGCCCGGGACTACTTCGTCGCCTTCGCCCAGGAGGAGGGCGTGCCCAGCCTGGCCAAGACCCTTGACCGCTACGCCCGGGTGGGCTCGGCCGAGGGGTTCCGCTACGCCCTGGTCGGGCCCAAGGGCCGCATCGTCGCCGGCGCCGACGTGGTGCGCACCACCCAGCCCCACTGGAGCGTGCTCTCCCAGCCGCTGGCGTCCGGCTACACCCTGATCGTCGCCGAGGACCTGCGCGCCCGCGACGCCCTGCGCAAGGCGGTGTTCCGCGGCTCGGCGCTGGCCCTGCTGCTGGCCGCCCTGGGAGCGGCGGCGGGCGGGATCGGCCTGAACGCCATGCTGTTGCGCCGCACGCGCGCCATCGCCCACACCGCCGAGCGGATCGCCGGCGGCGACCTCTCGGCCCGCGCGCCGGTGCAGCCCAAGGGCGATGTGTTCGACGACCTGGGCGCCGCCCTGAACCACATGCTGACCCGCATCGAGGAATTGATGACCGGCATGCGTACGGTCACCGACTCTATCGCCCACGACCTGCGCTCGCCGCTCACCCGCATGAAGGGCGCCCTGGTCCGCGCCAGCGACCCCGAAGCGACGAAGGAGGAGCGCCTCGACGCCATCGAGGAGGCCAACGTTCAGGCCGACTCGGTGCTGGCCACCCTCAACGCCCTGCTCGACATCGCCCACGCCGAGTCCGGCCTGTCCGAGGAGCACATGCAGCGGATCGACGTGGCCGGCCTGGTCATGGGCATCGCCGACCTGTTCAGCCCGGCGCTCGAGGACGCCGGCCAGACGCTGGTGACCGAGGCGCCGGCCTTCCCGGTCCTGGCCCGCGCCCACCCGGCCCTGCTGCGCCAGGCCGTCGGCAACCTGTTGCACAATGCGGTTATCCATGCGGGACGCGGCGCCACCGTGAAGGTGGTGGTCGAGGAGAACGGCCTGGGCCATGCGCGGATCAGCGTCTCGGATGACGGTCCAGGCGTGCCCGTCGAACACCTGGGACGGGTGCAGGAGCGGTTCGTGCGGCTGGAGGCGGCCCGCACCACGCCGGGCTCGGGCCTGGGCCTGGCCCTGGTCACCGCCTGCGCCAAGCTCCATGGTGGGCGGCTGGTGCTGGCGGACAATCGCCCGGGCCTGCTGGCGGCCTTGGAATTGGCCGACCCCTGGTCTTGATTTTTGCGCCGCACAATTCTAGTTTCTTTGCCCCCGGGTCGCATTCGCCCGCGGCCGGGTTGGGGATAACCAAGGCGAACCTCGAGTTACGATGGAAAAAGTCCCAATGACCGCCGAGGGCTACTCCGCCCTCGACGAAGAACTGAAGCGTTTGAAGACGGTGGAGCGTCCGGCTGTGATCGGCGCGATCGCCGAAGCGCGCCTGCACGGCGATCTGTCGGAGAACGCTGAGTACCATGCCGCCAAGGATCGGCAGGGCTGGATCGAAGGCCAGATCGCCGAGATCGAGGACAAGATGGCCCGCGCCCAGGTGATCGACGTGTCGAAACTGTCCGGTAGCCAGATCAAGTTCGGCGCGACGGTCTCGGTGGTCGACGAGGACACCGAGGAAGAGGCTCGCTACCAGATCGTCGGCGAGCACGAGGCCGACGTGAAGCGCGGCCGCGTCTCCATCACCTCGCCGATCGCGCGTGCGATCATCGGCAAGGAGAAGGGCGACGTCGTGGAGGTGCTCACCCCCAGCGGCGGCAAGTCCTACGAGATCACCAAGGTGGAGTGGGTCTAGGGACCCACTTCCCATGGCCGACGCGCCGCGTCCCCTGAGGATCTGGGCCGTCTCGGACGGCCGCGCCGGCATCGAGGCCCAGGCCCTGGGTCTCGCCGAAGCCGTGGCCCGCCGCCGCCCGGCCCATATCGCGGTCAAGCGCATCGGCTGGCGCTTCGGCCTGGGCCGGCTGCCCTGGCCGCTGATCCCGCCGTCGGCGCTCACCGGCGATCCGATCACGCCGCCCTGGCCCGACATCTGGATCGCCACCGGCCGCGCGACGATCCCGCTCTCCACCCGCATGCTGACGTGGAGCGGCGGCAAGACCTTCGTGGTCCAGACCCAGCACCCGCGCGCGCCGCTCGACCGCTTCGACCTGGTGATCCCGCCGGAGCATGACGGCCTGACCGGCCCCAACGTCGTTCCCATCCTGGGCGCCCCCAACCGGCTGAGCGCCGAGAAGCTGGCGGTCGAACTGGCCCGCTTCGACGCTCGCATCGCGCCGCTGCCCCATCCGCGCGTGGCGGTGATCATCGGCGGCCGCTCCAAGACCCACCGCCTGCCGCCCGGCCGCGCGCGCGCCTCCGCCGAGGCGATCGCCTGCGCGGTCCGCGCCGCCGGCGGCTCGGTCCTGGTCAGTTACACCCGCCGCACGCCCGCGCAGGCGCGCCAGGCGATGACCGCGATCCTGGCGGGTCTGCCGGGGATCATCTGGGACGGGACCGGCGACAATCCCTACTTCGCCTTTCTGGCCGCGGCCGACGCGATCCTGGTCACCGAGGACTCCACCAACCTCGCCACCGACGCGGCGGCGACCGGCAAGCCGCTGTTCGTGCTGCCCATGGCGGGCCGCAGCGCCAAGCTGCAGCGCTTCCACGCCGAGCTCGAACGGCGCGACCTGGCGCGGCCCTTCGTCGGGAACCTGACGGCCGATCCGAAACCGCCGCTCGCCGAAACCGACCGCGCCGCCGCGGAACTGTTGCGCCGATACGACGGGTGGGGATGATCGCTCGCCAAAACTCAACCTAAAGCAATGGTTTCTTGCCGGGTTCGCCTGGCTCGGTAACTTTAGCTAAGGAATTGTGGATAGCCTCCCCGGCAAGGGACATTATCGATTCGTTTTTTGGGGGCCGCACCGTGGCGACGTTCTTCTTCGATGACATGACCGCCGACCAGGCGCTCGCGTACAATCCGGTCTTCGATCGGATCCTGTTCACCGGCGTCTCCGCCGCGCAGGTGTCCGTCACCTTCGTACCGTTCACGGCGACCACCCCGGACTTCATCATCCTCACCAGCCCGACGAAGTCGTTGACGTTCAACGATCCGGGCGGTTTCCGCGGCGAGACGGACTCGGTCTTCTCCGACAACTCGCTGCTGTTCGCCGGCACCACCGGCAACGACAACCAGTCGGGCACCGCGGCGCGCGACGGCCTCTATGGCGGTACGGGCAACGACACCCTGCAGGGCCTCGGCGGCGCCGACCAGTTGCAGGGCAACCAGGGCGACGACTCGCTGAACGGCGGCACGGGCGACGACGTCATCTACGGCGGCAAGGACAACGACACGATCAACGTCGGCGCGGGCGCCAGCGCGGCGGTGCGCCAGTTCGCCCAGGGCAACCTCGGCGACGACACCATCACCGGCGGCGACCTGCTGAACCTGCTGCTGGGCGGCCAGGGCAACGACAGCATCGACTCCTCGGCCAACACCCTGGGCGACTTCGCCCTCGGCAACCTGGGCGACGACACGATCCAGGGCTCGGCGGCCAACGACACGCTGGACGGCCAGGACGGCGCCGACAGCGTCGTCGGCGGCGGCGGCAACGACTCCCTCGGCGGCGGGGCCGGCAACGACCAGATCGTCGGCGGCACGGGCTCCGACACCATCGACGCCGGCGACGGGAACGACACGGTGACCGCCTCCAGCGGCCTGAACGTCATCACCGCCGGCGCGGGCAACGACAACATCGACGCCACCACCAACGCCGACTCGATCGACGGCGGCGCAGGCGACGACACGATCACGGCCGGCGCGGGCGCGAACACCGTCGTGGGCGGCACGGGCAACGACAACATCACGACCACCGCCGACAGCGACAACATCAGCGGTGGCGACGGCGACGACACCATCAACGCCGGCGCGGGCTTCAACACCATCCAGGCCGGCATCGGCAACGACGTGGTGCTGGCGGGCGCGGGCGACGACTCCGTCTCGCTGAGCGACGGCGACGACAGCTACACCAGCGCCGGCGGCACGGACACGGTCGACGCCGGGACGGGCAACAACACCATCGTCCTGGGTGGCGGCGGCGGCGTGGTCACCTCCGGCGCCGGGACCGACACGGTCAGCGGCGCCAACACCGCCACCAACTACGACGTGGGCGGCGGCAACGACTCCATCAGTTCCGGGGCCGGGTCCGATGTGGCCAGCCTGGGCGACGGCAACGACACCATCGTCGACACCGGCGGCAACAACACCATCAGCGGCGGCGCCGGCAACGACGCGATCACCTCGAACATCGGCAACGACAAGATCGACGCCGGCGAGGGCGAGAACACCGTCGACGCTGGCGCGGGCAACAACAGCGTCACGGCGGGCAGCGGCAACGACGTCATCACCGCGGCCGGCGGCAACGACACCCTGGACGGCGGGTCCGGCAACGACACCATCTCCTCGGGCGCCGGCCTCGACATCATCACCGGCGGCGCGGGCAACGACAGCATCAGCTACACCAACCGCGGTTCGGTCACGTCCGGCGACGGCGACGACACGATCAACGGCGCGGCCAGCACCGTCGACAGCATCGTCGACGGCGGCAACGGCAACGACAGCGTGACCCTGGGCTCGGGCGCCGACCAGGTCCTGGCCGGGGCCGGCGACGACACGATCCTGGGCGGGGCCGGTGACAACAACATCGCAGGCGGCGAAGGGCTCAACTCCATCACCGCCGGGATCGGCAACGACACCATCTCTGCCGGCTCCGGGGCCGACACCATCGACGCGGGCGCCGGCTCGAACCTGATCAACGGCGGCGAGGGGGCCAACTCCCTCACCGGCGGCGCGGGCGCCGACACCATCCTGGGCGGCGGCGGGGCCGACGTCATCGTCACCGGCGACGGCGCCAACTCGGTCTCGGGCGGCGAAGGGGCCAACTCGGTCACCGGCGGGGCCAACGCCGACACCATCACGACGGGGTCGGGCAACGACACCATCGACGCCGGCGCGGGAACCAACGTCATCGACGGCGGCGCGGGCAACAACTCCATCGTCGGCGGCGCCAACGACGACACCATCACGACGGCGGGCGGCAACGACATCATCACCGTCGGCGCCGGGATCAACATCGTGACCAGCGGCGCCGGCAACGACACGATCACCAGCGGTGGCACGGCCAGCATCACGGCGGGTTCGGGCGTCGACTCGATCACCGCCGGGGCCGGGGCCGACACCTTCTTCTTCGGGGCCGGCGACACCGGCCTGACCGCAGCCACGGCCGACGCCATCAGCGGCTTCGCCGCCGCCGACCGCTTCGAGTTCGGGGCGGCGGCCGGGACCGGGGCCAACTTCGTGAACGGCGGCGCGGTAGCCGACTTCGCCGCGGCGCTGGCGGCCTCGAACACGGCTATGGACGGCACGGTGATCTACACGGTCTACACGGTCGGCGGCGACGCCTACGTGTTCGCCGACACCAACAGCGACGGCGCGGCCGACCAGGCGGTGCTGCTGGTGGGCGGCGGCACCGTCAACGCGGCCAGCTTCCTCTAGGCCGATCACGATCAGACGACAGCGGGGGCCGCCTTTCGGGGCGGCCCTTTGCTTTTCGGGCGCATCGGTCCATTCGAAGGCCGATGATCCGCGCCCTCCTCCAGGCCCGCCCTGATCTGGCCCCGATCGCAGGCCATCGCCGGGTATGACCGGTCCGCGGATCCTCTTCGTCGCCGACGCCGGCCCGCAGGTGGGCGGCGGCCACGTCATGCGCTCGCTCACCCTGGCCCAGGCCCTGGAGGCGCAGGGCGCCCGCTATGCGTTCGTCGGCGGGCCCGCCATGGCGCAGCTGCTGGACGCCTTCTCGCCCGACACTACCCGGATCGTGACCGACGACGTGGCCGCCGCGGTCGCCCGCGAGGCGTTCGACGCCCTCGTCTTCGACCACTACGGCCTGAGCGAGCCCGACCACAGCGGGATGGCCGCCGGCAAGCCGGTGCTGGTGATCGACGACCTGGCCGACCGGCCGCTGGGGGCCGACCTCGTCGTGGACTCCGGCCCCGAGCGCAAGGCCGCCGACTACCTGGGCAAGGCGCCGGACGACGCCCGCCTGCTGCTGGGCCCCAGCTTCGCGCCGGTCCGACCCGAGTTCGCCGCCCTGCGCGGGCCGGCCCTGGCCTGGCGCGGCGAGCCGGTGCAGCGGATCCTGGTGGCCATGGGCCTGACCGACGTGGGCGGGATCACCGCCCGCGTCGTCGAGCGGCTGCGGTCGCGGGTGGGCGACATCGGGCTGGACATCGTGCTCGGCGCCGCGGCCCCCAGCACGCCCGGCCTGGAAAAGATCGCCCGGCGCGACCCGCGCCTGATGCTGCACGTCGACACGCCGCACATGGCGCGGCTGACCGCCGAGGCCGACCTAGGCGTCGGCGCCGCCGGCTCCTCGACCTGGGAGCGCTGCACGCTGGGCCTGCCGTCGCTGATGGTGGTGGTGGCCAATAACCAGCGTGGCGCGGCCCGCGCCATGGCCGAGCGCGGCGCGGCCCTGGTCGCCGACGCCACCGCGCCGACCTTCGACGCCGACTTCGACCGCGCCCTGATGCGCCTGCTCCGCGACGCCGAGGTCCGCCGCCAGCTGGCCGCCGCCAGCGCCGAGGTCTGCGACGGCCTGGGCGCCGGGCGCACGGCCGAGGCGTTCCTGAACCTGATCGCTGGCCGCGGCGCCTGACCGCAGCGTCCCTAATCGCGCATTAACCGTGTTGTGGCCCCATGCGCCGGTATTTCCGGAGGGGACCGGCTTGCCCGTCAATCTGCCGCTGCCGCACCAGGCGCAGGCGTCGAACCGCCTGCTGGTCGCGCGCCCGCGCCTGCCGCTGGCCGAGGCGATCTTCCCCTACCTCCAGCGCCTGGACGAAACCCGCTGGTACTCCAACTTCGGCCCCCTGCTGACCGAGCTGGAAGCACGCATCGCCGACCGCTTCTCGCCCGGGACCGAGGTGGTCACCGTCACCAACGCCACCCAGGCCCTGACCCTGGCCCTGATGGCCATGAACCTGCCGGCCGGCGCCTACGTCGCCATGCCCGCCTGGACGTTCCTCGCCACCGCCCACGCGGTGATGATGGCGGGCCTGCGCCCCCTGTTCCTCGACGTCGATCCCGACACCTGGATGCTTCGGCCCGAGGCGGTCACCGCCCTGCCGCCCGACCGCAAGCGCTACGTGGCCGCCGTGATCCCGGTCTGCGCCTTCGGCCACCTGGGCGACCTGGCCGCCTGGAAGGCGTTCCGTGACGAGACCGGCATCCCCGTCCTGGTCGACGCCGCCGCGGCCTTCGACGCCCTGGACGACGCCGAGCTGCCGGCCGTGGTCAGCCTGCACGCGACCAAGGTGCTGGGCGTCGGCGAAGGCGGCTTCCTGGCCACCCGCGACCCGGCGCTGGCCCTGAAGGTGCGCCAGCTCACCACCTTCGGCTTCCAGAGCAGCCGCGAGAGCCATGCCCCGGCCACCAACGCCAAGCTCTCCGAATACGCCGCCGCCGTGGGCCTGGCCGCCATGGACGCCTGGCCGGCCGACCGCCTGCGCTTCCTGCGCGCCGCCCAGCACCTGCGCATCGGCCTGATCGGCCTGCCGCAGGTCCAGTTCCAGGACGGCTGGGGCTCCGTCTGGATCACCAGCGTCTGCTGCGTGGCGCTGCCCGACGGCACGGCCGCGGCCGTGGCCCGCGCGCTCGGCGACCACGGGGTCGACACCCGCCAGTGGTGGGGCCTGGGCTGCCACACCAGCCAGGCCTTCGCCGCCTGCGTCCGCGAGGACCTGACCCACACCAACCGCCTGGGCGCCTCGGTCATCGGCCTGCCCTTCTCGGTGGACCTGTCGGCGCAGGACGTCGGCCGGGTGGCCGCGGCCCTCCAGCAGGCGCTTGGCGAGCTCTAGGTGACCCACTCACCCCAAATCTTGACCGTCATCCCCCGGCTTGTCCGGGGGACCCATTCACACCTTCGGGGCAGGAAGATCGCGGCGGCGCCGCTGCGGATCACTCGGCAACGGCGGGGTCAATGGGCCCCCCGGACAAGCCGGGGGATGACGACTTTTATTGATTTCAACATGTTAACCGGGCTCCTCCGCTAGATGGCGTCGCTCACCGGCAAGACCGTGCTGATCACCGGCGCCTCCGGCGATGTTGGTCGCGCCTGTGCGGCGGTGTTCCTGGAGGCCGGGGCCAAGCTGATGCTGGTCGACCGCGCCGCCCCGCCCGCCGACCTGGCGAACCACGCCGATGTCGCCGTCGCGCAGGTCGACGTCACCGACCGCGCCGCCGTCCAGGCCGCCTTCGACGCCGCCGTCCAGCGCTTCGGCCAGGTCGACGCCGCGGTGCTCGCCGCCGGCATCGAGGGCCCTGTCGGTCTGCTCGAGGAACTCACCGAGGCGCAGGTCGACGCCGTCCTGGCGGTGAACCTCAAGGGCTCGCTGTTCGCCATGCAGGCCTGCCTGACGCACATGAAGGCGCGCGGCGCGGGCAGCATCGTCGCCCTCTCCTCGATCTCCGGCGTCGTCGGCGCCGCCACGCTCGGGCCCTACGTGATGAGCAAGCACGCGGTCGTGGGCCTGGTCCGCACCGCCGCCCTCGAGGCCGGACGCCACGGTGTGCGCGTCAACGCGGTCTGTCCCGGCCCGGTCGAGTCCGAGATGATGCGCCGCCTGGACCGCGCGCTCTCCGACCGCGACCCCGCCCGCGCCGCCGGCCAGGCCGACGGCTCGAAATCCCTGCCCACCCAGCGCTACGTGTCGGCCGTCGAGGTCGCGCGCATGGCGGCCTTCCTGTGCAGCGACGAGTCCGGGTCCTGCAACGGCGGGACCTACATGGTCGACGGCGGGTTCACCGCGCGGTGACCCACGCCCCCATCGGCGGCTTCTTCGAACGCCACCAGCCGGACGGCGCGGGACCCAGCGTGCTCGACGCCTGGACCGGCGGCCGGCCCCACGGCGCCTTCGTCAACGCCCGTTCCGCCTTCGCCGCCCTGGCGGCGCAACACCCGAGCGCCGCCGTCTGGCTTCCCGCCTTCCTCTGCGCCGACCTGGTGAGCGACGCCTTCGCCGCCCGCGTGCGCCTCTATCCGGTGCTGGAAGGCTTCACCCCCGACCTCGCGCCCGTCGAGACCCAGGCCAGGCCCGGCGACCTCGTCCTGCGGGCCGGAGCCTTCGGCCTGCCGATCACCGCCACGCCTCGCCGAACGGATCTCGTCATCGTCGCGGACCGCGCGCAGGCCCTCGACGCCGGCCCATCCATGGGCTGGACGCTCTACAGCCCGCGCAAGCTGCTCGGCGTCGCCGACGGCGGCCTGCTGGTCTCGCCCGACGGCGCGACCCCCGCCCC
>CBHTUE010000169.1:0-11203 GCA_966096115.1 uncultured Phenylobacterium sp. | reverse complement strand
CGCTACCCCACCCGCGGCGCGAACAGCGGCTCGATGGCCGCCAGCAGCTCATCGCCCTCGAACGGCTTCTGCAGCGTCGCGTCCGCCCCCAGGGTCTTGGCCATCCCCAGCAGGTCCAGCGCCCCCAGGTACTTGCGCCCCGACATCGCCAGCACCCGGATGCCGCGGGTGCTCTTCCGGATCTCGGTGATCACTTCGACGCCGTCGCGGTCCGGCATCATGATGTCGGTGATCACCAGGTCGGGCGGCTGGGCGCGGATCATCCCCATCACGGCGCGGGCGTCGCGGGTGGCCTGCACCTGGTAGCCCGCGCTGCGCAGCACTCGCGCCACGGCTTCCAGGAGCTCCCGGTTGTCGTCGACGACCAGCACCGATCTGCCGTTCATGCCGTCCCCCTCCGGCGGCGTCATCCCGCCGTCCCGGACACATCCATCCTACGTTCGGTCGAAATGGCCGGACACTCAACCAGTGCGAGGTTTATAGGTTCCCACAACGCCAGGATGATCAACCCCGCCGTCCCCGCCGCGCCGGCGTGCAGCAGCCAGAAGGCCGGGACGCTCATCCGCTCGTAGAACTGGCCCACCCAGCCCACCAGCAGGGAACCGGCGAACACGCTCAGGAAGTAGACGCCGATCATCAGCGAATTGATCGCGGGCGGCGCGGCCCGCGAGAACAGCGCCATGCCGATCGGATAGACGAACAGGTAGCCGGTCTGCCCCACCAGATGGAACACCAGCACCCAGGCCAGCGCCACCTGGCCCGGCCCGCTGGTCGCGCTCGCCAGGGCCAGCCAGCCATAGGCCAGCGCCGCCAGCCCACAGCCGATCGCCATCTTGCCCAGCGCCCCGGGCTCACGCCCCCGCGCCGCCTGGGCGTTCCACAGCCGGATCAGCAGACGCGCCATGGTGATCCCCACCACCGCGCTCGCCGACTGCAGCCAGGTGACGGGCAGGGTGAAGGCCCCGATCCCGCGGTCCAGGTGCGCCCTGGCCCAGATCATGTAAGCGTTCAGCACCTCGCCGTTGGCGATCCAGAACAGCGCCACCACCACCAGGATCACGCCCATGGCCGCCAGCGTCGGGACGTCGCTGCGCGTCAGCCGCGGCCGGGGCGCCGACACGCCGTGCGGAAGCGTGTCGGGCGGCAGGAACCGCCAGCCGGCGACATAGATCGCCAGGCTCACCAGCATGCCCACGCCGGCCGCGGCGAACCCCCAGTGCCAGCCCACCACCTCGCCCAGCGTCCCGCACACCAGCGGCGCGCCCAGCACGCCGACGTTCGCCGCCACATAGAAAATCTGGAACGCCGCCTCGCGACGCCGGTCGCCGGTGGCGTACAGGTTGCCGACCTGCGCCGAAACATTGCCCTTCAGCATCCCGCAGCCGGTCATCAGCAGCATCAGCGCCAGCAGGAACGGCGCCTCGAACGCCATCAGAAAGTGGCCGGCCGCCATCATCGCCCCGCCGACGAACACGGCCTTCTTCTGGCCCAGCCAGCGATCTCCGATGATCCCGCCGAACACCGGCGTGAACGAGCAGAACCCGGCGTACAGCCCGAAGATCTCCGAACTCAGCGCCTGCGGGCTCATCGGCCCGAACACCGCTTCGATCGCGGCGCGGAAGCCGGCGAATCCGGCGACATGCTCGATGTGCCCGGGCGTGAGCAGACTGCTGGTCATGTACAGCACCAGCAGCGCCTGCGTCCCGTAGAACGAGAACCGCTCGAACGCCTCCATGAAGGCCTGGTACGCGAGGCCCGTCGGATGCCCCACGAACGCGCGGTCGGTCTCCAACGCGGCAGTGTCGGCAAACGCGGCCATGCGGCCAAGGTTTCAGCCGCTGCGCGATCCGGCAAGCCGTCCTTCCCTCCCTCAATGGGGAGGGACAGACCGCGAAGCGGTCAGGGTGAGTGTGGGCCGAAACTCCTAGGTCAGGGATGATCGTTATTACCCCAACATCTTGAAAAATTCCGTCATCCCCCGGCGGGGGATGACGATCAAACTGGAGCTGGTTAGGTCACCAACCTAGCGGGGTGAAGGGAGCCAGATCGCGTGGAAGCCCATCGGCACGCGGTGGCCGACGTGAGCGCGCGCCACCGGTCCGCCCGCCAGCGCATCGGCGCGGAACACCGCCAGGCAACTCTCGCCCGCCGCTTCGTCGAAGATCGTCGTCAGGATGTAGCCGTCGTCCTCGCCCGGTCCGCTGGGGCAGAACACCGGCTCGCCCACTGCGAACCCCGGCCCGGCGCTCCACCGCGCCAGCTCCCCGGTCGCGAAGTCGAACCGCGCCAGCCCGCGCTGGAAGAGGTCGCCCGAGCCCGGCCCGCCGTCGCAGGCGAGATAGCCGTAACGATGCCGGCGGCCGGTCAGGCGGTCGTCGATGCGCGGGTACTCGCACGGGCCGGCCCACAGCACCTCAGCCACCACCGAGCCCGGCGCGTTCCAATCCCACGTCCAGCGCGCCAGTTTCTGCGCCGCATGGGCCTCCACCGGCGGCGTCCCATCCGCCAGCGGGAACATCGCCGCGTCCTGCTGGCAGAGGTCCAGCGTGATCCGGCCGCCTGCGTTGAAGGCGTTCAGCGTGTGCCAGACCATCCCGCCCGGCCCGTCCCACCAGCGCACGCCGGCGGCCGTGCCTGCGCGCGGCATCACGCCCACCCGCACCGGCAGGTCCGGCTCCCAGGCCACCGGCGGCCGGCCGGCCATGATCCGGCGCATCGACACCGTCGCCGGGCAGACCACGAACACCACGAAGTCCTCCGTGATCGCGAAGTCGTGGACCAGGGCGGGGTAGGGACCCGCGATCCGCTCCGAGCGCACCAGCGTCCCGTCCGGCGCGATGACATGCAGGCCCAGCACTTCGCCGGCGCGGAAATCCTCGAAGTTGGCGAAGGCGATCATCTCGCCGCTTACCGGATCGACCTTCGGATGCGCCGTCATGTTGCGCGGCAGCCGGCCTTCAAACCGCCAGTCGCCGATCGTCTCCAGGGTCACCGGATCCACCTCGATCGGTCCGAACCCTTCCTCCAGCGCCAGGAGGCGTCCGCCGTGGAACACCAGGTTGGTGTTGGCCGAGCCGTTGATCGCCACGCCCATGACGCTGGGATCGCGGTCGTTGGGCGCCCCTGATGTCCCGAACAGCGCCCGGCCGGCGGCGTTCTCCAGCTTCCACTTTTCCGTCCGGACCCAGCGGTTGCGGTAGCTCACCCGCCCATCGCCGATCCAGAAGGCGTGGATCATCCCGTCGCCGTTGAGCGGATTGTACGGCTCGCGTGGCGCGAACTGCGGATTGGGCCCGATGCGCAGGAACGTGCCCGCTAGGTCCCCCGGCAGCTCGCCCTCGATCGCCAGGGCGTCGAGGTCGGTCTCGATCCGCAGGGGCTCGAAGCCCCCGGCGAGAAATGGCGAGGCGGCCATGCGCGTCTCCCGGGCCCGGTTCTCGCCAGCTAGGCCGCAAGCCCGCGGTCTTCAAGATCTAATTCAAGATACTGATAATATTCACGTTTCATATTTCATCCGGATCAGACGCGGACATCTGTCAAGGGGCGTTCGGCGATTTTTCGGCGGATTTCTGGTCTGCCCGCCGCCCGCGAACTGGACCTCCCCAGACCGGGCCGGATCGGCTATCTCAGCCGCATGAACACAGAAGACGTCCTCGAAGAGTTCCGCGGCGCCGGCGCGCTGCGCGAAGGCCACTTCATCCTGGCCAGCGGCCGCCACTCGCCGATGTTCCTGCAGAAGAACCTGGTCTTCCAGTACGCCGACCGCACCGAGCGCCTCTGCCGCGCGCTGGCCGCCAAGATCGAGGCCCAGGTCGGCAAGCCCGACGTCATCGTCGCCCCGGCCGTCGGCGCCATCATCCCGGGCTACGAAGTCGCCCGCGCCCTGGGCGTCCCGTCGATCTACGTCGAGCGCGAGGATGGCGGCTTCAAGCTGCGCCGCGCCTTCAAGATTGCGCCCGGCGCCAAGGTGGTCGTCGTCGAAGACGTCATCACCACCGGCGGCTCCTTCCGCGAAGCCGTCGAGCCGATCGCCGCGGCCGGCGGCAATGTCGTCGCCTGCGCCTGCATCGTCGACCGTTCGGGCGGCAAGGCCGACGTGGGCTGGCCGCTGATCGCGCTCGCCACCGTCGACGTGCCCAGCTACGCCCCCGACGAAATCCCCCCCGAACTCGCCGCCCTGCCGGCCGAGGAGCCGGGGTCGAAGAGGCTTCGGGCATGACCCGCCTCCGTCTGGGCGTGAACATCGATCACGTCGCCACCGTGCGGAACGCGCGCGGGGAGGGCTATCCGGACCCGGTGCGCGCCGCCGAGATGGCGTTGGCCGCCGGCGCCGACGGCATCACCGCCCACCTGCGCGAGGACCGCCGCCACATCTCCGACGCCGACATCGACGCCTTGGCGGTCATCTGCCGTCGCCGCGGCCGGCCGCTCAACTTCGAGTGCGCGGTGACGCCGGAGATGGAGGCCATCGCGCTGGCGCACCGTCCGCACGCCGCCTGCCTGGTGCCCGAGCGGCGCGAGGAGGTCACCACCGAGGGCGGCCTCAATGTCGCCGGCGGCCACAACGCCATCGCCCCCGTGGTGAGCCGGCTGGTGCAGGCGGGCATCCGCGTCTCCGCCTTCATCGACGCTGACCTCGTCCAGGTGCGCGCCGCCAAGACCGTCGGCGCCCAGGTGGTCGAACTCCACACGGGCGCCTACTGCGAGGCCGTGCGCGAACGCCGACCCCAGGCCGAGGCCCTGCTGGCCAACCTCAAGGCCGCCGCCGCCGAGGCCGCCGACCTGGGCCTGGAGGTCCACGCCGGCCACGGCATGGACTACGAGACGGTGAAGCCCGTCGCCGCGATCCCGCAGCTGATGGAGCTCAACATCGGTCACTTCCTGATCGGCGAGGCCATCTTCATCGGCCTCGGCCCCGCCATCCAGCGCATGCGCGCGCTCATGGACGAGGCGCGAGCCCACAAAGCCGCATGATCCTCGGCCTGGGCTCCGACCTCTCCGACATCCGCCGGATCCAGAACTCGCTCGAGCGGTTCGGCGATCGGTTCAAGGAGCGCGTTTTCACCGAACTGGAGCGCACGCGCTCGGACCGCAAGGCCGACGCCGCCGCCAGCTACGCCAAGCGCTTCGCCGCCAAGGAGGCCTGCGCCAAGGCCCTGGGCACCGGCATGCGCCGCGGTGTCTTCTGGCGCGACATGGGCGTGGTCAACATGCGCTCCGGCCAGCCCACCATGCAGCTCACCGGCGGCGCGCTCACCCGCCTGGAGGAGATGACCCCCGAAGGCCACCGCGCCGTCATCCACCTCAGCCTCACCGACGACCACCCCTACGCCCAGGCCTTCGTGATCATCGAGGCGCTGCCGCTGTAGGGCGCGCGCATCCTCCAACAAAAATGCTCGTCATCCTCCGGCTTGTCCGGGGGACCCATGCTTCAGCTTGCACCTGAGACGGTGATTGACGCAGCGTCGACGCTTTGGGGGCCCTTGCGATGGGTTCGGTGTGAATGGGTCCCCCGGACAAGCCGGGGGATGACGATCATGTTGGGAAGCGGTGCGCCTACCCCTCCCATCGCGCTCCGCAGGGGAGGTAAGGTGGGGAAAACGGGAGACGCTCCGATGACCACACTCACCCCGTACGGCGGCGATCTGTGCCCAGGCCTGCGGTCCGAGCTCAACGACAAGGGCGTCCTGCTCGTGACCTTCGACGCCCCCGAGCGCCTCAACGCCCTCGACCAGGCCATGAAGCGCGACCTGATCGAACTCCTCACCCGCGTGCAGATGGATGACGCGATACGCGTGGTCGTCTTCACCGGGGCCGGTCGCGCCTTCGTCGCCGGCGACCATCTGGGCGGCTACCAGGCCACCGCGCCGGCCACTGTCCCCAAGATCGCGCCCGGCCACGACACCGGCATCGGCACCTTCAACGCGCTGCGCGTCTACTCCCAGGCCCTGAACCTGGCGGTGCGCAATCTGGACAAGCTGACCATCGCGGCGATCAACGGCCCGGCGATCCAGACGGGCCTGAGCCTCGCCCTCTGCTGCGACTTCCGCATCGGCTCCACCGCCGCGCGCCTCGGCAGCGCCACCATCCGCTTCGCCCTGCTGCCGGACGAGGGCGGCCACTACCTGCTGGTGCAGCACCTGGGCCTGGCCAAGGCGCTGGACTTCCTGCTGCGCAAGAAGATCGCCAATGCGCAGGAGGCCCTCGACCTGGGCCTGCTGAACGAGGTGGTCGAGCCGGACCAACTGCTGCCCACCGCGCTGGCCCTCGCCGCCGAACTGGCCGACGGCCCGCAGGTGGCCCTGCGCATGCTGAAGCGCTCGGTCTACAACGCCTCCGACTCCAGCCTCGCCGCCGCCTTCGACGACATCGCCATCCGCACCGCCGTCACCGACCACCACCCCGACGCCCGCGACGGTGGCCGCGCCTTCCGCGAAAAGCGCGCGCCGAAGTTCAACGCCTGGCTGGAGGCAGGCCCCAAGGAACAGTGATCTTCCACCGCCTTCGGGTGTAGGCTCGGGCCCGCGTTCTCATCGGGAGACCCTCATGCGCAGCCTCTTCCTCGCCGCCACCGCCGCCCTGGCGTTTGCCGCGGCGCCGGCCTTCGCCGACACCCTGCAGGAGGTCACGACCCGCGGCATCACGCTCAACATCCAGGGCATGGACATCGACGTCAGCTACACGCCCGACGGCAAGTTCTCCGCCCTCGACGGCCAGGTCACCGGCACGTGGCGCATCGACGGCGACAAGCTGTGCACGTCGTCAAACGCCGATCCCACCGAGCAGTGCGTCGCCTATCCGCACGACAAGAAGTCCGGCGACAGCTTCGAGGTGACCGGCCCGCAGGGCTCGGCGATGATCAAGATCAAGTAGCCGGCCGATCCGGGGGGCAGCAGATGACCGAGTTCAAACCGCCGGCGGGGTTCGTCGACACCCCGCCGCCCGTTGTCGCCGGTCCCGACAACCTGGTCTCCCACACCGAGGAGATCGTTATCGACCGCCCGCTGGCGGTGGTGCTGGCCAGCCTCGACGCCACCCCGCTCGCCGACACCATTTCCGAGGCCGGCGGCCTGCCGGGCGTGGCGGCCACCTACACGCTCACGCCTGGCGCCTATGGTGACGCCGGCACGCGGCACATGGTGTTCCTCACCGACGACACCACCATCGTCGAACAGGTGCTGGAACGCACCCGCACGGACGCCGAATACCGCTGGCGCTACGTGGTCTGGAACTACACCACCGCCGCGGCCAAGCCGCTGCGCTACGGCCTCTCGGATTTCCACTACACGGCGCAGGGCGAACGCACCCACGTCCGCTGGACCTACAGCTTCGAACTGCGCAAGGACCGCTTCCCCGGCTTCCTCGGCGTCGGCCTGGGCGGGATGCTGCTGAAAGCCGCCTTCCTCAACGGCCCCTACGCCAAATGGATGTCCGCCAACCTCGCCGGCATCAAGGCGCGAGCGGGAACACACTAATTCCGACCGTCCCGGCGAATGCCGGGATCCAGATCGAAAGGCTCAGCGGCGGACGATCTGCACTTCGCGGGTCGAGCCCGCATTGGCGCTCAAGGTCTCGAACCACGCCTCAACATCCGTCGGTGCGCCGACCAAGTCTTCGAACAGATCGCGCCAGGTCGGATTGGACTCCTCGATCAGCATGATTTTCCACGAGCGGCGCCACTCCTTGATCCGCCGTTCGCGGCGAACAGCGCCTTCACGGGTGTCATGCGGCTCGTACCAGACCAGGCGGGTGACCCCGTACTTGGCGGTGAAGCCCATCGGACCTTCTCTTGATGCTCGACGATGCGGTTCACCAGGCCCTGAGTGGAGCCGATATAGATCGTACCGTTCCGCTGGCTGGCCAGGATGTAGACATAGAACATGTTCTCAATATGTTCCGACGTCGGCTTGGGTCAAGATATCAGGCGCCTAGCCATACGATCTGGGTCCCGGCATTCGCCGGGATGGTCGGAGATTAGGTGGCCGGGTCCCGCTTCGCCACCGTCGCCGGGTCGTAGAAGAAGCGTTCGCGCCAGATCTTGTCGCCCCGCCACGTCTGCCACGCGATCTCCTCGAAGACGCTCACGCTGCCGCGCCCCTTGAAGGTGAACGTGAAGCGCCAATGCAGCCCCACTTGGTCGCCGTTCAGGGTCGGCGGCGACAGCAGTTCGGTCTCGACCTTCGCCACCCGCTCCAGCATCGCCGTTTCGCCGGCGATCAGCACGTCGCGGCCCACCCGCGGCTCGGCGGCGTTCTCCCGCGTCTCGGCGTCCGGGGCGTACCAGTCGCGGATCGCACCCACGTGGTCGCCGCTCACCACCTGGGCGATGAAGGCCTCGAGCGTTTCCATGGTCGGCATCTCGTTCCCCCTCAGGCCACGGCCGCCCGGCGCGCGAACCGCGGCCACAACGTATTCAGCGCCAGTCCGCCCAGCACCAGGGCCGCGGCGGTCAGTTTCCAGGACGCCAAAGGCTCGCCCAGCAGCACCGCCGACGCCCCCATCCCGAACACCGGCACCAGCAGCGCCAGCGGCGAGATCGTCGCCGCCGGATGCCGCGCCAGCAGCCAGCCCCAGGCGGTGTAGCCGAAGATCGTGTTGCCCAGCGACTGCCACAGCACCGCCGCCCAGGCCCCGGCGTCGGCATGCAGGATCGCGCCCGACATCGCCGGCCACCCCTCCTGCCACAGCGCCAGCGCGAACAGCGCCGGCGCCGAGAATGCGCTGGCCCAGACCACATAGGCCAGCATGCTGGCCGGCGCGGCGGCCCGCGACGCCGTGTTGCCGCCGGCCCAACTCGCTGCGGCGAACACCACCAGCGCCAGCCCCAGCGGCGTCACCTCGGCATTGGCGTGCGCCATCAGCCAGCCCAGCCCGGCCGCCGCCAGCGCCAGGGCCATCACCTGGAAGCCGCGCACCCGCTCGCCGGTGATCGCCATCGCCAGGCCGATAGTGAAGAACGCCTGCACCTGCACCACCAGGCTGGCCAGGCCCGGCGAGATCCAGTGGGTCATGGCGATGTAGAGCACGCCGAACTGGCCCACCCCGATCATCACGCCGTACGCCGCCAGGTTCCACAGCTTCACCTGCGGCCGCTTCAGGAAGAACATCGCCGGCAGCGCGGCGAACACGAACCGCAGCGCCGCGAAGGTCAGCGGCGGGAAGTCCGCCAGCCCCCACTTGATGACCACGAAGTTGGTCCCCCACACCGCCACCACGACGATCGCGAGCAGCAGGTGCAGCGGGGGCAGGGCGGCGCGGTCCATCGCGCCTAGATAGGGGCTGTGGCGGCGCTGTCATCAGGCCAGTTGCGCAACGACTGGCGCCTTGACGGCCCCGCTTGCGAGGATCCGGCCCGCCCGCCGGGCGGATAACCCTGGGGCGCTGAACTTGCCCATCCGGCGGCGACGTTCTACCCAACTCCCGCTTCGCGCCGCCGGCGCGCACAGGGACGTTACATGAGCAACGCGCAGAGCGCCGAGGCGCCTGACAAGAACAGTGCGTGGAAAGAGATCGTCGAGATCGTCAAGACGGTCGTCTACGCCCTGCTGATCGCGCTGGTCCTGCGGATCATCTTCTTCCAGCCGTTCACGATCCCCTCGGCCTCGATGGAGCCCAACCTCTACGAGGGCGACTACATCATCGTGTCCAAGTTCAGCTACGGCTACTCGAAGCACTCGATCCCGTTCAGCCCGCCGCTGTTCAAGGGCCGCATCGTCGAGCAGCAGGCCAAACGCGGCGACATCGTCGTGTTCAAGCTGCCCAGCGACAACCGCACCGACTACGTCAAGCGCGTCATCGGCCTGCCCGGCGACCGCATCCAGATGAAGCAGGGCCTGCTCTACGTGAACGACCAGCTGGTCCCGCGCGAAGAACTGTCGCCCGTGAAGTCCGAGCTGCCCGGCGGCCAGGTGCGCGACATCCCCCGCTTCCAGGAACGCCTGCCCACCGGCAAGGCCTTCGCCACCCAGGACTACGGCCCGGACAATCCGTACGACAACACCGACGTCTACGTGGTGCCCGAGGGCAACTACTTCATGATGGGCGACAACCGCGACGACAGCTCCGACAGCCGCGTGCCGCCGGCCCTGGGCGGCGTGGGCTACGTCCCGGCCGAGAACCTCGAGGGCAAGGCCCAGATCATCCTACTCTCCTGGAAGAAGGAGGCCTCGATCTTCAAGCCCTGGACCTGGATCCTCGACGCCCGACCCAGCCGCTTCTTCAAGGTCCTGAATTGAGCGTGGCCCGTCCCATGAACGCTCTCCGATGAACGCGCGGCCATGAACGCCCGACAGGCCGCGGTCGAAGAGCTCGAGCGCCGGATCGGCCACACCTTCACCGACCGCGATCTGCTGGAGCGCGCGCTGACCCACGCCAGCGTCGGCGACGGCGCGCGAGACGTGCGCCACAACGAGCGCCTGGAGTTCCTGGGCGACCGGGTGCTGAACCTCTGCGCGGCCGAGCGGCTGATGGCGCTCGACCCCGACGCCCGCGAGGGCGAGATGAGCCGCAAGCTGGCCAACCTGGTCAACTACCATGCCTGCGCCCGCGCCGCGGAGCGCGCCGGCCTTCCGGACGCGCTGCGCCTCTCCGCCAGCGCCACCAAGATCGGCGCGCGCCGGTCCGACGCCGTGCTGGGCGACGCCTGCGAGGCGCTGATCGCGGCGCTCTACATCGACGGCGGCCTGGAGACGGCCAAGGCCTTCTTCGAGAGGTTCTGGGCCGAGGCTTTCGAGACCATCGACAGCCCGCGCGGCAAGGACCCCAAGACCCAGCTTCAGGAATGGGCCCAGGGCCTGGGCCTTCCCCTGCCGGACTACCAGGTGGTGGGCCAGTCCGGCCCGCCCCACATGCCCGTCTTCACGATCGAGGTTCGCGTCCAGGGCTTCGAACCCGAACGCGGGGAGGGCGGCTCCCGCCGCGCCGCCGAAAAATCCGCCGCCCAGACCATGCTCCTCAAGCGCGAAGGCCACGACGAACCCTGACCGCGCGCCGCAGGCGAGGCATTTCGAACCACGAATGAACCCGAATACACACGAATGAGACCTGCGATCCGCCGTCGCGCGACCTCGCCGGACACCTTCATTCGTGTGCATTCGTGTTCATTCGTGGACAAATCAAAGCGCGCACTGACGCGCCAGATGCGCTAAGGGCCCGGCCCACCAAGGAGACCACATGACCCGCGCCGGCTTCGCCGCCATCATCG
>CBHTUE010000168.1:0-11224 GCA_966096115.1 uncultured Phenylobacterium sp. | reverse complement strand
TGAAGAACGCCGAGACCTACGAGATCATGAAGCCCGAGGACGTGGGCCAGATCGAGTCGAACCTGGTGATGGGCAAGCACTCCGGCCGCCACGCCTTCCGCGAGAAGCTGAAGGACCTGGGCTACGAGCTGGGCCAGAACGCGCTGAACGAGGCCTTTGTCCGCTTCAAGGACCTGGCCGACCGCAAGAAGCACGTGTTCGACGACGACATCGTGGCCCTGGTGGACGACGCCCTGGCCAGCTCCGCCGACAAGGTGCAGGTCAAGCACCTGCGGGTGATCGCCGGCACCGAGGGGCCGCAGGAGGCCTTCCTGACGGTGAGCGTCGAGGGCGTCGAGAAGAGCGCCAACGCCACCGGCGATGGCCCCGTGGACGCGGTGTTCAACGCCATCGGCGCGGTGGTGCCGCACACGGCGATCCTGCGCCTGTTCCAGGTGCATGCCGTCACCGAGGGCACCGACGCCCAGGCGCAGGTCTCGGTGCGGCTCGAGGACGACGGCCGCATCGCCACCGGCACGGCGGCGGACACCGACACCCTGACCGCCTCGGCCAAGGCCTATGTCAACGCGCTCAACAACCTCTTCGCGAGGAAGGAAAAGAGCGCGCCCGGCAAGGTGGCGAGCGGGTTCTAGATCCCCAAAGCCGTGTGATCCCGGTTTCGCGGAGCGAAGACCGGACCCATAAACACCTGATCGCCGGAAGCTCGCGCATGTCGTTGATGTGCGTGGGTCCCGGCTCGGCCTACGCGGCTTTGCCGCTCCGTTGGCCGGGATGACGGATTTTGCGGAATGCTCTGGATCATACTGACCGCAGCGGCGGCTCCGCTGCAGGTCGCTCGCAATGCGCTGCAACGCGGCCTGGTGGGCGACGCGGGGCCGTGGGGCGCGACCCTCGTGCGGTTCCTGTTCGGCCTGCCGTTCTCCATCGCGATGTTCGCGGTGGTGAGCCTGGCCACGCCCGACGCCCACCCCGACCCGTCCGCGCGGTTCTGGGCCGCGGTGGTCATCGGCGGCGTCGCCCAGATGGCGGCGACCGGGTTCCTGCTGCTGACGATGCACCGCTCCGGCTTCGCCGTGGCGACGGTCATGCAGCAGTCTTCGCTGCCGCTGGCGGCGGTGCTGGGCGTGTTCCTGGGCGATGCGCTGCCCGCGCAGGCCTGGGGCGGCGTGGCGATCGCCACGGTGGGCCTCGTCACGCTTTCCTGGCCGCAGCCGAAGGACATGAAGGGCAGCCTGTCCGGGGCGATGTCCGGCCTGGCCTCCGGCCTGGCGTTCGCGGTGGCGCTGAACGGCTATCGCAAGGCCGGGCTCGCGCTGGACACCGGCCATCCGATCTATTCGGCGCTGGGCAGCCTGGTCTGCGCCCAGGTGATCCAGTCGACCCTGCTGGGCGGCATCCTGTTCGCGCTCCGTCGCGACGCGCTCAAGGCGGTGATGGCGTCCTGGCGGCCGTCGCTAGGCGCGGGTTTCTTCGGCTCGGCCGCCTCGGCCTGCTGGTTCGGCGCCCTGGCTTTGGCCCCGGCAGGTCCGGTCCGCGCGGTCGGCGTCATCGAGGCCCCCATCGCCGCAGCGGTGGGCCGGCGGCTGTTCCTGGAGAAGCTGAGCGCGCGCCAATGGGTCGGCGGCGCCCTGACGACGGCCGGCGTGGTGCTCACCGTGCTGCGCTAGCCCGCGCCCGGCCGCCACGCCATATAGGCGGGCGGGGACAGCCGGGGATGGACCTTTGACCGACGCGCTCGCCCTCTCGGGCCTGACCAAGACCTTCGGCGCCAAGCGCGCCGTCGACGACCTGTCCCTGCGGGTGCGCAGCGGCGAGCTCTATGCCCTGCTCGGGCCGAACGGGGCGGGCAAGACGACGACGCTTCGGATGGTCGCGGGGTTGTTGAAGCCGGACAACGGGACGATCTCGGTGTTCGGCGTCGACGTGCTGGCCGACCCCGCGGCCGCCAAGCGGCTGATCGCCTGGGCGCCGGACGAGCCGATGCTGTATGACCGGCTCAACCCGTTGGAATATCTGGAGTTCGTGGCCGGCCTCTGGGGCGTCGAGGCCAAGGCCGCCCGCGCCAAGGCCGAGGAATTGCTCAAGTGGCTGGGCCTTTGGGAGAACCGCGGCGAGCGCTGCGAGGGCTTCTCGCGCGGCATGAAGCAGAAGACCGCCCTGGCCGGCGCCCTGATCCACGACCCTAAGCTGCTTATCCTCGACGAGCCGCTGACCGGCCTCGACGCCGGGGTGGCGCGGCAGGTGAAGGACCTGCTGCAGGAGCGGGTGCGCGGCGGCGCCACGGTGATCCTGACGACGCACATCCTGGAGGTGGCCGAGCGGATGGCCGAGCGCATCGGCATCATCCAGAATGGCAGGCTGGTCGCCGAGGGCACGCTGGACGAGCTGCGCGCGGGGACGGGCGAGGCCGGCGCCACGCTTGAGGACATCTTCCTGGAGCTGACCGCCGAGGGCCAGCCCGCGTGATCGGGCGTCCCGGTTCGACGCTCTGGTTGCTGCACCACGAGCTGCGGCTGTCGCTGCGCCGGTTTCGCGGCCGCCGCGGAGGTCGGGCGCGCGGCCCGGTGCTGACCTGGGTGTTCACCCTGGCGCTGCCGATCCTGCTGACCGCGTCGATCGGGATTCCGGTCGGCCTGGTCCTGCGCGACGTGGACATCCGGCCGACGCCGCTGTCTTCGGTCATCGCCGCGTTCGTGCTCCTGGCGGTGTTCACGCTCACGCTGTCGCAGACGCTGTCGGCGGCGGTGGACGCGCTTTACGAGCGCGCCGACCTGGACCTGCTGTTCTCGTCGCCGCTCGACCCGCGGGCCGTGATGAGCGTGCGGTTCCTGGGCGTGGCCGCGACGGTATTCTGGATCTTCGGCTACTTCGTCACCGGGCCAATCGTGGTGATCGCCGCGTTCGGCCACCCGGCGTGGCTGGCGTCGCTGGTGGTGCTGTTCTCCATCGCGCTGGCCGCCGCCGGGGTGGGGCTGCTGCTGGCGGCGGGGCTGTTCCGCGTGCTGGGCCCGCGGCGCACCCGCACACTGGCTCAGGTGCTGGCGGCGTTGATCGGCGCGGCGTTCTTCCTGGTCGCCCAGGCGCGCAACATCCTGGGCGGCGCCGCTTCGCAGACCGCGTGGCAGCAGGTGATGGCCTTCGCGCGAACGCCCGGCCTTCAGCTCCCCGGCCTGGACTGGCCGCTGCGCGCGCTGCTGGGCGAGCCTTTGCCGCTGCTGGCGGCGGTGGCGGTGGGCGCGGGGATCTTCTGGAGCGCCAGCCAGCTGCTGGGCCCACGCTTCGCGACCGACGCCGCGGCCGCCGCCGGCGCGGGGCGTGGTGTCGGCGGTCGGCCGCGCAGGACGATCCAGGCGTTCGCCGTCGGCGCCTACGCCGCCACGGTGCGCAAGGAACTGCGCCTCCTGCTGCGCGATCCGGCGCTGATCAGCCAGGTCCTGCTGCGGGTGCTCTACATCCTGCCGCTGGGGTTCCTGCTGCTGCGCAACGCCGGGCAGGGCGCCAGCTACCTGCTCCCGGGCGGCGCGGCGGGGCTGAGCCTGCTGGCGGGGCAGGTGGCCGGCAGCCTGGCCTGGATCACCATCTCCGCCGAGGACGCGCCCGATCTGCTGGCCTCGGCCCCGGCGCCCGTCTCGCTGGTCCGGCGCGGCAAGCTGGTCGCCTCCGGCCTGCCGCTGGCGGTGCTGCTCGCGCCGTTCCTCCTGCCGCTGCTGGTGATCTCGCCGCTCACGGGCCTGGCCGCGGTGCTGGGCTGTGCCGCCACCACGTGGTCGGCGGGCCTGATCAACATCTGGTGGCAGCGGCCCGCCAAGCGCGCCGACTTCCGTACGCGGCACCGCGCGTCCTGGTTCGTGACCTGGTCGGAGTTCCTGGTGGCGCTGTTCATCGCCGCGGCGACCGGGCTGCTCGGGGCGGGCCTCTGGTGGCTGGCCTGGCTGCCGGCGGTTCTCGCCGGGGGCGCGATGCTGGCGCTCCGCCGCAGCGACGCGAAGATCGCCGAGGCCTTGCGCGCGGCCAGTTGAGGGCCCGCGGAACGGCTCCGCCGGTTCGGTGTTTGTGGCCTGTCCCCGCGGCTGTTCCGGTGCACGAATGCCGACTTTCCGCCGCCGCGTGCGGTCCATCGCCCTCGTCGGGAAGCTGGGCCCCGGGCTGATCACCGGCGCGGCCGATGACGATCCCAGCGGCATCGCCACCTATTCCCAGGCGGGCGCCAAGTTCGGCCTGGGGCTCATCTGGACCCTGCTGCTCACCTATCCGCTGATGTCGGCCATTCAGCTGGTCAGCGCCTACATCGGTCGTGTCACCGGCGCGGGGCTGGCCCACAACCTCGGCCAGGTGCTGCCCCGCGGCGTCGTGACCGGCCTCGTGATCCTGCTGTTCGTGGCCAACACCATCAACATCGGCGCCGACCTGGCCGCCATGGGCGAGGCAGCGACCCTGGTCGTCGGCGGGGGGGCGCACCTGTTCACCCTGGCGTTCGCTGCGGGGTCGCTGGTCCTCCAGCTGTTCCTGCCCTACCACCGCTACGCGCGCGTCCTGAAGTGGCTGACGATGGTGCTGTTCGCCTATGTGGCGGTGGTGTTCATGGTGAAGCTGGACTGGGCAGAGGTGGGCCTGGCCATGGTCTGGCCGCGGACGCTCATGACACGCGACGCGGTGATGATGATCGTGGCGATCTTCGGCACGACGATCAGCCCCTACCTCTTCTTCTGGCAGGCGGCCCAGGAGGTCGAGGAGATCGACCAGAAGGAGAGCCGCAAGCCCCTAATGGCGGCCCCCGCCCAGGCGCGAAAGGCCTTCCGCCGCATTCGCCTCGACACGTTCTTCGGCATGGCTGTGTCCAACGTGATCGCGCTGGCCATCATGCTGTCGACCGCGGCGACGCTGCACGCCACCGGCAAGGCCGACATCCGCAGCGCCGCCGACGCCGCGGAGGCGCTGCGGCCGGTCGCCGGCCAGTTCGCCTTTGCCCTGTTCGGCCTGGGCATCGTGGGCACGGGCCTGCTGGCCATTCCTGTGCTGGCCGGTTCGGCGGCCTACGCCGTGGGCGAGACGCGGGGCTGGACGTGCAGCCTGGAGAGCAAGCCGTGGGAGGCGGTGGGCTTCTACGCCGTGATTGGGGCGGCCACCCTGCTGGGCCTCGCCATCGACTGGTCAGGATTCGATCCGATGCAGGCGCTGGTCTGGAGCGCGGTGCTCAACGGTGTCATCGCCGTGCCGATGATGGCGGCGCTGATGTACGTGGCCAGCCGCCACGAGCGGATGGGCCGGTTCACCTCGAACCTGCCGCTGAAGGTCTTCGGCTGGCTGGCCACAGCGGTGATGGCGGCGGCAGTGGTGGCGATGGGCGTGACGGCGCTGACTTAGCGCGCGGCGCTAGCGGGTGTGCCCAGCGGGGGCGCCGGCGAGCGGGACGACCTCCAGCGACGTCAGCATCCGCGCCCCGCGCGCCGGGCGCAGGTCGCCCTCGATCACCAGCTTGAAGGGACCGTCCTTGTCGCCGAGCGGCGCGCCGTCGGCCTTGTCGGCGACGATGATGCGATTGGGGCGGGTCCCGGGATCGGCCTCGCCCAGCCCGAACACCACCTGGTAGCCGTCTGCCGCGGTCGCCCGCACCGCATCGGCCAGCGCCTTGCCGCCCAGCGCCTTGCCCGTCGGCGTCCCCACCTTGGCCAGCAGGTCGATCACGAGGACGCCTTCGTAGGCGTGCTTCTGGCCGTGGGCGTCGAACGTGAAGCCCACGTGCGGCAGGGCGGCGATGTCGGCCTTCGACAGGGTCATCGCCTGGCCGGTCGGACCCTTCAGCGCCAGGGTCTGGCCGGCGGCGGGCAGGGCCAGAGCGGCGAACGCTCCGACTAGGACCAGGCGGCGCATGGGCGGCTTCCTCATTCGACGGCCAGGATGACGTGCGGCGCCTTGACCAGGGCGGTGACCGCGTCGCCCACGGCCAGCTCGAGGGCGTTGGCGCTCTCCAGGGTGATGGTCGCCACCAGGGTCTTGCCGCCGCCGATGTCCAGGCTGACCTCGCTGTTCACCGCGCCGTCTTCGCGATGCAGGACGAGGCCGGGGATCTGATTGCGGGCCGACGTGCGCAAGCCGGTCCCCTTGGCCAGGATCACGAAGCTGGCCTTGATCAGGGCGATGGCGGCCTTGCCGACTTCGAGCTGCAGGTCCTCGATGCTCCGGCGGGTCAGCATGGCCGTTACGGCCACATCGCCGCCCAGGCTCAGGGTCACCTCGCCGCTGACGGCGCCGGGGGTGATGTCGCTGATGACGCCGCGAAGCGCGTTGCGCGCGCTGGTCTTCATGCCGAGGCTCCAGAAGAGGTCATGGACCGGGTCTCGCTCCAGCTTGGCGAGGGCGGCGTCCAGCTCGGCCTGCACGCGATGGAAGGCCTGGAGGACCGCCTGACCGCGCGCGGTCACGCTGGCCGCGCCCCCGCTCTTGCCCCCCGGCGCCGCGGCGATCAGCGGGGTGTCGAACAGGTTGTTCAGCGCCTGCACCGCGTCCCAGGCGCCCTTGTAGCTGAGCCCGACCTTGCGGGCGGCCGCGCTGATCGAGCCCAGTTCGCCGATCGCCTCCACCAGCGCCATCCGCGCGACGGCGATCCTCGGCGGCGCCACCAGCGCGCTCAGTCCGTCCGCCATCCCTTCACTCCGTTATGCAGTCACGCTACATAGCGCGACATGCGCAGGCTTTCACACCCCCTTCTCGCCCTTCTCGCCACCCTCGTTCTTGCAGGCCACGCGTCGGCCGCCGAGGTGAAGGTCGCCGTGGCCGCCAACTTCGCCGAGCCGGCCAAGGAGATCGCCGCGCGGTTCAAGGCCAGGACGGGTCACGACGCGACGTTGAGCTTCGGATCGTCGGGCCAGTTCTACACCCAGATCGCCAACGGGGCGCCTTTCGAGGTTTTCCTGTCGGCCGACCGGGAGCGGCCGGAAAAGGCCGAGGCCGAGGGCCTGGGCGTGGGCGGCAGCCGGTTCACCTATGCGGTCGGCCGCCTCGTGCTCTACTCGAAGACTCCGGGCCTGGTGGACGGCAAGGGCGCGGTGCTGAAGTCGGGCAAGTTCCAGAAGTTGTCGATCGCCGATCCCAAGACCGCGCCCTATGGCGTCGCGGCGGTGGAGACGATGAAGAAGCTGGGCGTCTATGATGCGCTGACGCCGAAGCTGGTGCAGGGGACCTCCATCACCCAGGCCTATCAATTCGTCGACACCGGCGCGGCCGAGCTGGGCTTCGTCGCCCTGTCGCAGGTGGTGACCGTGAAGGGCGGGTCGCGCTGGGTCGTGCCGGCGCCCGACCACACGGCCATCGACCAGCAGGCGGTGCTGCTGAAGACCGGCGCGGCCGACCCCGCGGCGGCGGCCTTCATGGCGTTCCTGAAGGGCGGCGAGGCCAAGGCGATCGTCAAGAAGTACGGTTACGAGGTTCCTTGACCGGCCCCGTCCTGACAGGCCTGGCCGGCATCATCTGGCTGACGCTGAAGCTGGCGTCGGTCACCACGCTGATCCTGCTCGTGGTCGCCACGCCGCTCGGCTGGTGGCTGGCCAAGAGCCGCGCCTGGTGGAGCCCGCTGGTCGGAGCCGTGGTCTCCCTGCCGATCGTGCTGCCGCCGACGGTGCTGGGCTTCTACCTGCTGATCGCGCTGGGCCCGCACAGCGTGCTGATGGCGCCGCTGCAGGCGCTGGGCGTGCGCACGCTGGCCTTCACCTTCGAGGGTCTGGTCATCGGCTCGGTGATCTATTCGCTGCCGTTCGCGGTCCAACCCCTGCGAAACGCCTTTCAAAGCGTGGAGCAGGAGCACCTTGGCGCGGCCGCCACGCTGGGCGCGAGCAGCTTCGACACCTTCGTTCGCATCGCCGCGCCGATGTCGATCCCGGGCTATGTGGTGGCGGCCATCCTGACCTTCGCCCACACCGTCGGCGAATTCGGCGTTGTCCTGATGATCGGCGGCGCGATCCCCGGCGTCACCAATGTGCTGTCGATCGAGATCTACAAGTCGGTGGAAGCGCTGGAATGGAGCCGGGCGCACGCCATCTCCGGACTGCTGGTGGCCTTCGGATTCGTGGCCGTGCTGAGCCTGCTGCGGCTGGAGCGGCGCATCACCTGGCCCGGATTCAACGCCCGGTAGACCTGCGTTTTGCGGGCTGCGTCGGAAACGGGGCAAATCCGAGGCAAGAGGTCGCACATTATTTCGCGCGCGACGCGAAAGCGCACACCGCTCATTAAGCCTTGAAATGGCCTATACGTTCAGGGCAGAGGACGGTTAACACCCGCCAGACAAAGCGTAGCGACTCGACGCATCCTCATGTGTCAGCCGGTTCGCCTATTGGACCCTCTGTCGGAACGCACCTTCAGCCCCTTTCCTCCAGGGCCCTCAATGATCTCTTCGCTCTTCGGCGCCATCTCGAACGACATCGCCATCGACCTCGGCACCGCCAACACGCTCATCTACATGAAGGGCAAGGGGATCGTGCTGAACGAACCCTCGGTTGTGGCCCTCAGGAATGTCGGCGGACGCAAGGTCGTCCACGCCGTGGGAATCGAGGCCAAGCAGATGCTGGGCCGCACGCCGGGCCACATGGAAGCCATCCGCCCGATGCGCGACGGGGTCATCGCCGACTTCGAAGTCGCCGAGGAGATGATCAAGTACTTCATCCGCAAGGTTCACAACCGCAAGGGCTTCGTGAACCCCAAGGTCATCGTGTGCGTGCCGTCGGGCGCCACCGCCGTGGAACGCCGCGCCATCAACGACAGCTGCCTGAACGCCGGCGGCCGCCGCGTGGGCCTGATCGACGAGCCGATGGCCGCCGCGATCGGCGCCGGCCTGCCGATCCACGAGCCCACCGGCTCGATGGTGGTCGACATCGGCGGCGGCACCACCGAGGTGGCGGTCCTCTCCCTCTCCGGCATCGTCTATTCGCGCTCGGTCCGCGTCGGCGGCGACAAGATGGACGAGGCGATCATCAGCTACATGCGCCGCAACCATAACCTGCTGATCGGCGAGACCACGGCCGAGCGGATCAAGAAGGAAATCGGCACCGCCCGCGCGCCGGCCGACGGCGAGGGCCTCTCCATCGAGGTCAAGGGCCGCGACCTGATGCAGGGCGTGCCGCGCGAAGTGCGGATCAGCGAGAAGCAGGCGTCCGACGCCCTCTCCGAACCGGTCGGCCAGATCGTCGACGCGGTGAAGATGGCGCTGGAAGCCACCCCGCCGGAGCTGGCTTCCGACATCGCCGACAAGGGCATCATGCTGACCGGCGGCGGCGCGCTGCTGCGCGGCCTGGACGCCGAGATCCGCGACCACACCGGCCTGCCGGTGACCGTGGCCGACGACCCGCTGAGCTGCGTGGCCCTGGGCTGCGGCAAGGTGCTCGAGCATCCCAAGTGGATGAAGGGCGTCCTTGAATCGACTCTGGCGTAAGATCGGCGCTGCGGGGGGCGCCTAGGGGCGAGCTGAGATGTCCTTGAGGGACAACCCGCTGGGTGAACTGAGGGTCCCGCTGACCTGGACGGCGGGCGTCGTGTTCCTCGTCGTGCTGATTGCGTCCGTCGCGATCCTGCTAAGCGACCGGCGCGAGGATTTCGACACCGACGCCTACGGCCAGCCGCGCACGCTCTCCGACAAGGTGATGGCGCCGGTGGGCGATGCGCTGAGCCAGCCCGGCCGCTGGACCGGGGCCGGCGTCGACGGCGTGAAGGGCTACTTCGGCGCTGTCTCCGAGAACCGCCGCCTGCGCCTGGAACTGAAGAAGATGCAGCAGTGGCGCGACGTCGCCATCGCGCTGAAGGACTCCAACGAGCGCTACCAGGCCCTGCTGGGCCTCAAGACCGATCCACCTATCCTGATGGCCTCGGCCCGTATCGTCAGCGACAGCCGCGGTCCCTTCGCCAACTCGCGCCTGGCCAACGCCGGCAGCGAGGCGGGGATCAAGGCCGGCAACCCGGTGATGAGTGAGAACGGCCTGGTGGGCCGCGTGGTCGGCGTGAGCAACGGGGTCAGCCGGGTGCTGCTCCTGACCGACGTGGCCTCGCGCACCCCGGTGATGATCGACCGCACCAACGCGCGGGCCATCCTGACCGGCGACGGCGGGCCCAATCCGAAGCTGGAATACCTGCGCGGCCTCGACCCGGTGAAGAGCGGCGACCGCGTGCTGACCTCCGGCGACGGCGGCGTGTTTCCGCGCGGCCTGCCGGTGGGCGTGGCGGTGAAGGGGCTGGACGGCAAGTGGCGCGTGGTGCTGGCCTCGGACCGGGCGCCGGTGGACTTCGTGCGCGTGCTTCTGTTCCAGGACTTCACCCAGATCGCCAACAAGGCCGGGCTGGACAAGGTGGCCGTGCCGGCCCCGACGCCGGGCGCCTCGACCCTGCCGCCGCCGGAACCGGTGGTCCCGGCGGCCGCCAAGCCCGCGGACTCGCCGACCGGCGCGAAGCCGGCCGGGGCGGACGCCGCCGCGTCCAAGCCGGCGACCCCGCTCGCCAAGGGCGCGGCGGGCGCCGTCGTCGCCAAGCCCCCGGCCACCACCGCCAGCGCGGCCAAGCCGCCCGTCGCGGCAGCGACCGCCAAACCGGCCGCCGCCAAACCGGCCGCCGCCAAACCGCCTGCCGCGAGGCCGCCCGCCAAGGCCGCCGCCGGAGGCCCGCCGTGAACAAGAGCGGCGCGGCGCCCCTGACCCCGTGGCGCTGGCTGGGCGTGCCCATGCTGCAGATCATGGGCCTCAGCCTGGTCTTCGCCCTGCCGATCCGCTTCTGGGGCCACAGTCTGCCCGAGCCGATCTTCGCCATGCCCGCGGTGTTCGCCTGGGCTGTGATCCGGCCCTCGATGCTGGCCCCGATCGCGGTGATGACGCTGGGCGTCTTCCAGGACTTCCTGTGGAACACGCCCACGGCCTTCTGGGCCGTGTGCCTGCTGTTGCCCTACGGCGTCGTCCTGGCCGGCCGGGCCATGCTGGCCGGTCAGAGCCAGCTGATGATGTGGGTCTGGTACGGCGCGGCGACGATCCTGGCGCTGGGCGCCGGCTACCTGTTCACGATGCTCTCGACCCAGAACGCGCCCGACCCCATGGCCGTGTTCTGGCAATTCCTCGCCACAGTTGTGCTCTATCCCTTCGCCGACCGGATGATCGACCGGTTCGAAGACGCCGACGTCAGGTTCCGCTGATGACTCAGCCATCCATCTTCTTCGAAGAGGTCAACGAGCGGCAGGGCGCCTTCCACCGCCGCGCGA
>CBHTUE010000167.1:0-11239 GCA_966096115.1 uncultured Phenylobacterium sp. | reverse complement strand
ACCCGACGCTGCTGTTCGTCAACGCCGGCATGGTGCCGTTCAAGAACTACTTCACCGGCGCCGAGACCCCGCCGTTCCCGCGCGCGACCAGCTCGCAGAAGTGCGTCCGCGCTGGCGGCAAGCACAACGACCTGGACAACGTCGGCTACACCGCCCGCCACCACACCTTCTTCGAGATGCTGGGGAATTTCTCGTTCGGCGACTACTTCAAGGAGCAGGCGATCAGTCACGCCTGGGAGCTGCTGACCAAGGAGTGGGGGCTGCCGGCCGACAAGCTGACCGCCACGGTCTACCACACCGACGACGAGGCCTTCGACCTCTGGCGCAAGATTTCCGGCCTGCCGGAGAGCCGGATCATCCGCATTCCGACCAACGACAACTTCTGGTCCATGGGCGACACCGGCCCCTGCGGGCCGTGCTCCGAGATCTTCTATGACCACGGGTCCCACATCCCCGGCGGTCCGCCCGGCAGCCCGGACGAGGACGGCGACCGGTTCGTCGAGATCTGGAACCTGGTGTTCATGCAGTTCGAGCAGTTCGCCGACGGCCGGCGCGAGCCGCTGCCGAAGGCCTCGGTGGACACCGGCATGGGCCTGGAGCGGGTCGCCGCGGTGCTGCAGGGCGTGCACGACAACTATGACGTCGACCTGTTCCGCAACATCATCGCCGCCTCGCGCGACCTGGTCGGCGGCGCCGGCGGTTCGTCGAACGGCGCCTCGCACCGGGTGATCGCCGACCACCTTCGCTCGACCAGCTTCCTGATCGCTGACGGCGTAACGCCCTCGAACGAGGGCCGCGGTTATGTGCTGCGCCGGATCATGCGCCGCGCCATGCGCCACGCGCACCTGCTGGGCGCGGAAGAGCCGTTGATGCACCGCCTGGCCCCGACGCTGATCACCGAGATGGGCGACGCCTATCCGGAACTGAAGCGCGCCGAGCCCGCGATCATCGACACTCTGCGCCAGGAGGAGGAACGGTTCCGCCGCACCCTGGGCCGCGGCATGAGCCTGCTCGATGAGGCGACCGCCGGCCTCAGCGAAGGCGACGTCCTGTCCGGCGAGACGGCGTTCAAGCTCTACGACACCTACGGCTTCCCGCTGGACCTGACCCAGGACGCCGTGCGCGCCAAGGGGCTGACCGTGAACCTCGACGAGTTCGACGCCGCCATGAAGCGCCAGAAGGACATGGCGCGCGAGGCCTGGACCGGCTCGGGCCAGGTGTCGGCGGCGGCCGAGTGGTTCGCTATCCGCGACCGGCTGGGGCCGAGCGTGTTCACCGGCTATGAGGACGGCGAGATCACCGCCGAGACCCTGGTGCTGGTCGAGGACGGCCGCGAGATCGACGGCGCCCTGACCGGCTCGAGCGTGCAGGCGCTGTTCGACCGTACGCCGTTCTACGCGGAGAGCGGCGGCCAGGCGGGCGATCAGGGCGAGGTCGAGTGGGAAGGTGGCCGCGCCAAGGTCACCGACGTCCAGAAGCAGGCTGGCGACCTGCACGTCCATGACCTTGAGATCCTCGAAGGGACCCTGAAGCCCGGCGACCGGGTGCGGTTGGCGGTCGACGCCGAGCGGCGCGCGGCCACGCGGTCGAACCACTCGGCCACCCACCTGCTGCACGCGGCGCTCCGCAACGTGCTGGGCGCCCACGTGACCCAGAAGGGGCAGATGGTTGACGGCGAGCGGATCCGCTTCGACTTCAGCCACGGCCAGCCGGTGACCCCTGACGAGATCGACCGCATCGAGGCCGAGGTGAACGCGGTGGTGCGTCAGAACCTGCCAGCCGACACCCAGCTGATGGCGCCCAAGGACGCCATGGCCGCCGGCGCAATGGCCCTGTTCGGCGAGAAGTACGGCGACACTGTGCGCGTGCTGACCCTGGGCAAGGCGCTGGGCGGAGACGGCGCCTATTCGGTGGAACTGTGCGGCGGCACCCACGTGGCGCGCACCGGCGACATCGCGATCTTTAAGATCGTCGCCGAGCAGGGCATCGCCGCCGGCGTGCGCCGGATCGAGGCGCTGACCGGGGAGGCCGCGCGCCGCTACCTGCTGGAACAGGCCGCCGTCGCCAAGGCGCTGGCCGACCAGTTCAAGGTTCCGGTGTCCGAAGTCGGGGCGCGCGTCGCCGCGATCCAGACGCATGGCCGCCAGCTCGAGAAGGAGCTGGGCGACGCCAAGCGCCAACTCGCCATGGGCGGGGGCGGCGGGGCCGCGCCGACCGGACCCGAGGAGATCGGCGGGGTCAAGGTCATGGCCCGCATCATGGACGGCGTCGGGGGCAAGGACCTGCGGCCGATCGCCGAGGAGTTCAAGAAGCAGCTGCCCGACGGCGTCATCGTCCTGGTGGGCACGGCGGACGGCAAGGCGGCCGCGACCGTGGCGGTCACGGGCTCGGCCCAGGCCCGCTTCAACGCCGCCGACCTGGCCAAGGCGGCGGTTCTGGCCATGGGCGGACAGGGCGCCGGTGGGCGTCCCGACTTCGCCCAGGGCGGGGCCCCCGACGCCTCGAAGGCGGCCGAGGGGCTGGCCGCGGTGAAGGCGGCGCTGGCCGGCTAGGCTTTGTAGACGCAGTACTTGTTGCCTACGGCGTCGCGGAAATAGGCGCCGTAGAACTCGGTCCCGTCCGGCGGCCGGTAGCCCGGCGCGCCCTCGTCCGACCCGCCCGCGGCCAGCGCCGCGGCGTGGGCGGCGGCGACCTGTTCCTGGCTGTTGGCCTTCAGCCCGACCATGATCCCGTTGCCGGCCCGTGCGGCCTGGCCGTCGTGCGGCTTGCAGATCCCCAGGCACGGTGCGCCACCCTTCGGGCCGTAGAAGGCCCAGCCGTCGGATGGCTCGCCGCGCTCATAGCCGATGGCGCCCAGGACCGCGTCGAAGAAGGGCAGGGCGCCCTCCACGTCGTGTGCGCCGATGGTCACGTAACCGATGCTCATGCTGTCCTCCTGACTGGGCCGGGCACTCTAGAGCGCGATGCGAACAAAGCAAGAACGTGTTTGACATCGCGCGTGGCCGGGCGTTCCCTCGCCGAACGCCAGTCTTTCGGAGCTGTCAATGGATACTCGCGAACACTTCGGCGACCAGACCATGGACGTCGTCACCCACGAGAAGACGTATCACGCGTTCAGCATGCTCACGCGCTGGGCGATGCTGGTGATTGGGGACGGAACGCTGTTCTTCACGCTCTGGTTCGCCACTGGGGCGGGGTTCTGGGGCGCGGCGTTCGTTGGGCTGCTCGCGTTCGTGATCGGCTACATCGTGCTGGTCCGCCACGAGGAGAAGCAACCGCTGGACGTCTGGGTCGAGGGCCGCTGACACGAAAACGCCGCCCGCGTGGTCCGCAGGCGGCGCTTTCCTGATCCGTCAGGAAGGGCTCAGGCCTTGGCCAGGGCCTTCTCGAGGTTGACCGCCACCTTGTCGAGGAAGCCCTCGGTGGTGAGCCACCCTTGTGTGTCGCCGACCAGCAGCGCCAGGTCCTTGGTCATCGAGCCCGCCTCGACCGTGTCGACGCAGGTCTTCTCCAGCGTGTTGCAGAAGTGGGTCAGGTCGGCGTTGCCGTCCAGCTTGGCGCGGTGCTTCAGGCCCTGGGTCCAGGCGAAGATCGAGGCGATGGAGTTGGTCGAGGTCGACTCGCCCTTCTGGTGCTGGCGGTAGTGGCGGGTGACGGTGCCGTGGGCGGCCTCGGCCTCCATGGTCTGGCCGTCCGGGGTGATCAGCACCGAGGTCATCAGGCCCAGCGAGCCGAAGCCCTGGGCGACCTGGTCGGACTGCACGTCGCCGTCGTAGTTCTTGCACGCCCAGATGAACCCGCCCGGCCACTTCAGCGAACTGGCCACCATGTCGTCGATCAGGCGGTGTTCGTAGATCAGGTTCGCCGCCTTGAACTTGTCGGCGTACTCGGCGTCGAAGACGCGCTGGAAGATGTCTTTGAAGTTGCCGTCGTAGGCCTTGATGATCGTGTTCTTGGTCGACAGGTACAGCGGATACTTGCGGTTCAGGGCGTAGCCGAACGAGGCCCGCGCGAAGTCGGCGATCGAATCGTCGAGGTTGTACATGGCCATCGCGACGCCGGGGCTGGGGTAGTCGAATACCTCGTGCTCGATGACCTGGCCGTCGTTGCCGACCCACTTGATGGTGAGTTTGCCGGGACCCGGCACCTTGAAGTCGGTGGCCTTGTAAACGTCGCCGAAGGCGTGGCGGCCGATGATGATCGGCTGGGTCCAGCCGGGGATCAGCCGCGGTACGTTCTTGCAGATGATCGGCTCGCGGAAGACCACGCCGCCCAGGATGTTGCGGATCGTGCCGTTCGGCGACTTCCACATCTTCTTGAGGTTGAATTCCTTCACCCGGGCTTCGTCCGGCGTGATCGTCGCGCATTTGATGCCGACGCCGTGGCGCTTGATCGCGTTGGCCGCCTCGATCGTCACCTGGTCGTCGGTGGCGTCGCGGTTCTCCATCCCCAGATCGTAGTAGTCGATCTCGACGTCGACGAAGGGGAAGATCAGCTTGTCCTTGATCCACTGCCAGATGATGCGGGTCATCTCGTCCCCATCGATGTCGACGACGGGGTTGGCGACTTTGATCTTGGCAGCCATGGGGGACGAGCGCTCCGGAATTCCTTATGGGCCGTATAGCGGTCGCGAGCGCGTGCGCAAAGGCTACGTGAGGCCTTAACCCACCGCGCGGACCGCCGCGGCCGCAACCTGAGCAATAACCGCATCGCGGGCGGCTTCGTCCAGTGTCGATCCGGAGAGAAACGCGCAGATCGCATACGACCGCTTGTCGGCCAGGGTGAAGACGCCGACGTCGTTGTGTGCGGTCGACAGGCCCTGGTCGACGCCGGAGGTCCCCGGCTTGTGCGCGAGGAAGGCCGACGCGGGCAGGCCGGCCCGCAGGCGGGCGCCGCCGCGGGCCGTCGTCCCCATCAGCCGTATCAGCCTTTCGGTGGACGCTTTGGAGATGAGGTCGCCGCGATCCAGCGCCTGCAGGAAGGTGAGCATGCCGCGCGGCGTGGCGGTGTCGCGCGGGTCGGCCATGTAGGCGGCCATGGCGGCCATGCGGGCGGCGGGTGGGACCGCGGCGCGGGCGGCGGCGAAGGCGGCTTCGGTGCGCCAGGCCGGGCGGAACGAGGCCATCCCATAGACCGCCGGCTGCAGCTCGCGCTCGTAGCGGTCGACGCGCAGGTCCTTCAGATGCTTGACGGTGAGCCAGGCGGTGACCGCGCCGGGCCCGCCGATCCGCTTCATCAGCACGTCGGCGGCGGTGTTGTCGCTGTCGGTGACCGCGGCGGCCAGCAGGTCCGCGGCGGTGTACTCGCGCCGGCCGGGCCAGGCGGCGGCGATCGGCGAATGCTGCGGGGACAGCTGTTCCTCCAGCAGGAAGAACCGTTCGGTCATCAGCAGGCGTCCGGCGTCAACCTCGGCCAGGGCCGCGGCGCCGAGCAGCATCTTGAAGACGCTCTGCATCGGGAACCGACGGTCGCCGGCGTAGAGGTACGATTCGCCGCTCTCCAGGTTCATCAGCCCGACGCCCAGGGCCGCGGGCTGGACGCGTCCGGCGATCTGGCCCACCGCATGGTCGAGGCCTGTCAGGTCGATCTTGGGCGTCGTCGACAGGGTGGTCGGCATCTTCTGCTCGCAGGCGGCGAGGAGCGCGGCCGGGGCGACGGCGAGGAGCGCTCGGCGGTTCATCGGGGTTGCCATCTGGGAGCGAGCCTTCTCTAAACGCGGCATGGCTGAAGCGTCCGCCCCAGTTCCTGTCACCATGGCGCCTGTCATTATCCTGAACGCGCCACAACTGGCGGAGAACATCGGCGCCGTCGCGCGGGTGATGGCCAATTTCGGCCTGGCGGACCTGCGGCTGGTGAATCCGCGGGACGGCTGGCCGCAGGAACGGGCGTGGGCGCTGGCGTCCGGGGCGGAGTGGCCGCTGAACGGGGCGCAGGTGTTCGACAGCGTCGCGGCCGCCATCGCCGACCTGCACCTGGTGTTCGCCACCACCGCGCGGCCCCGGGAGCTGCAGTTGCCGGTGCTCACGCCGCGGGTCGGGGCGGCCGAGCTGCTGGCGGCGTCGCAGCGGGGCGAACGCACCGGCCTGCTGTTCGGCGGCGAGCGGGCCGGGCTGGAGACCACCGACATCGCGCTGTGCCAGGCGGTGGTGACGATCCCGATCGACCCGAAGTTCCGCTCGCTGAACCTGGGCCAGGCGGTGGCGATCAACGCTTATGAATGGCGCACTGCCTTTGCCGACGCGCCGCCCGCCGTGTTCCGCGAGCTGTCGCCGCCGGCGGACGGGGCGGCGATGCTGGGCCTCTACGAACACTTCGAGCGGGAGCTCGATGCGGCGGGATTCTTCCATCCGCCGGACAAGCGCCCGTCCATGGTGCAGAACCTCCGCTCGGCGCTGGGCAAGGCGCGGATGTCCGAGCAGGAGGTGCGCACGTTCCGCGGCGTGGTCACGGCGCTGTCTAAGGGGCGTGGCCGCGTGCTGGCCAAGCTCGCCGCCCAGAAGGCCGAGAAGGCGGCGAAGGGAGAGGCCGAATGAGCCTGGCGGCTCTGCTGGACGCCCTGCCGATCCCGATCATCCAGGCGCCGATGGTGGGGGCCTCGCTGGACGGCCTGGCCCTGGCGGTGGGCCGTGCGGGCGGCATGGGGACGCTGGCGGCGGGCGCGCTGGCGGCGGCTGACCTCGCCGCCACGATCGCCGCGATGAAGGCGGCGAGCGACCGGCCGTTCGGCGTGAACCTTTTGATGGCGCCCAAGGCCTCGCCCGATGCGGCGACGCTCGAGGCGGCGCTGGCGCGCCTCGCGCCCTGGTACGCCGAGCTGGGCGCCCCGCTGCCGGCGGCCCCCAACCAGTTCGCGCCGGACTTCGAGGCCCAGCTCGCGGCGATCGTCGAGACCGCGCCGGCCGTGGCGTCCTTCACCTTCAGCATCCTGACGCGCGAGCAGGTCCAGGCGCTGCAACGGGCCGGGACCTATGTGGTCGGCACGGCGACGACCGTCGCGGAGGCCCGCGCCTGGGCCGCGGTCGGGGCCGACGGGATCTGCGCCCAGGGGTTCGAGGCCGGCGGCCACCGGGGCCACTTCCTGGCCGAACTGGATGCGAGCCTGGTGGGCACCATGGCCCTGGTCGCCACGATCCGCGCGGCGGTCGACCTGCCGGTGATCGCGGCGGGCGGGATCATGGACGGGCGCGGCGTGGCCGCCGCCCTGGCCCTCGGCGCGGCGGCGGCTCAGATGGGCACCGCCTTCCTGCTGTCGGACGAGGCCACCACCTCGAAGCCGTGGCGGCGCGCGGTGGCGACCGCTGGGGACGACCCCACCGTGCTGACCCGGGCGTTCACCGGCCGCTATGCGCGCGGCGTCGAGAACCGCTTCATGCGCGAGATGCGCTCCGTCGAGAACGAGGTCCCGGCCTATCCGGTGCAGAACCGCCTCACCCAGCCGCTGCGCGCCGCCTCCGCGGCGGCGGACGATCCGGAGATGATCTCGCTGTGGGCGGGCCAGGCGGTGACGCTGACGCGGCCCGGGGCGGCGGGGGAGATGGTGCGGCGCTGGTGGGCCGAAGCTGGAGAGGCCGCCGCCGAACTGGCCGCGCGGACCGGCCGCTAGTCGTCCTCGCCGGACTCGTCGCCGATCGCCTCGGTCACCAGGCGCCGCCACTCGGGGTCGGTGTCGTCCACCAGATCCACGTCGTCCAGCAGGGCGACCACGCCCTCGCCGTCGGGCAGGATCAGGCCCAGCACCTCCATCGTCTCGTCGTCGTCGCCGTCGTGCGCCTCGGCCTGGACGCAGATCGCGGACTGCGCGCCGTCGTCGCTCCACCAGATGACCGGCTGGGGCAGGTCCATGTCGATCGGCCGGCCGTTGGCGGTGTCGCCCAGCGCGAAGATCGCGGCCTTGCGCTGCACGTCATCGAGCGTGGCCACCGCGCCCAGGAAGGGCTTCAGCCGGGGCCAGTCATCGACGTCGAAGCCGCCGGGATCGTCTGTTTCCTCGCTCATCGGCCTCCCCATAAGATGTGGCGGACCGGCTGGCCACTGTTGACTCGTCGCCCACCCGCCGTCATACACCGCGCCTTCCAGCCGCCGGGGCGAGCCCTGCGTGGCCGGAAACCTATGACGGGTGATGCGAAGCCGCCGTTGAGATCGCCTTCTCTTCAAGAGGAGGCCGGCCCGCGTCGAACAGAGAGCTACTTATGTCCAAGCGCCATAGCGCCAAGTACAAACTCGACCGCCGGATGGGCGAAAACGTCTGGGGTCGCCCGAAGTCTCCGATCAACACCCGCGCCTACGGTCCCGGCCAGCACGGCCAGCGCCGCAAGAGCAAGGTCTCGGACTTCGGCCTGCAGCTGCGCGCCAAGCAGAAGCTGAAGGGCTACTACGGCAACATCACCGAGAAGCAGTTCGTCCGCATCTACAAGGACGCCGCCAGCCGCAAGGGCAACACCTCGGAAAACCTGATCGGCCTGCTGGAAAGCCGCCTGGACGCGGTGGTCTACCGCGCCAAGTTCGTGCCGACCCCGTTCGCCGCCCGCCAGTTCGTCAACCACGGCCACGTGCTGGTGAACGGCAAGCGCGTGAACATCGCGTCCTACCGCGTGAAGCCCGGCGACGTGGTCTCGGTGCGTGAGCGTTCGCGCAACATGGCCCTGGTGCTGGAAGCCCTGCAGTCGCCGGAGCGCGATACGCCGGACTACATCACCATCGACACCAAGGCGATGGCCGCGACCTTCGTGCGCGCCCCCGACCTGGCCGAAGTGCCGTACCCGGTGAAGATGGAACCCAACCTGGTCATCGAATTCTACGCGTCCTAACCGACGCCGACGACCGCAAGCTACGAAGGGCCCTGGGAAACCGGGGCCCTTTTGCGTTCAGGCAGAACTCAGTTGGTGCCGACCGGCTCTCTGGCTGAGACCCCCTGGAAGTGATGGTCCGGCCACCACGTGATTTCTTGGAATCGCGGCTCCGCCTGCATCTCTTGGTGTAACCCGCTGAGAAGCTCGGCGTGGATCGACTCCTTACGGCCGAGGACTCGCTGCAAGAGAGTCGGCCGCTCTTCCGTCATCAGGATCGCGTCGGCTGGTCTCGGCTTCGCCTTGCCGGGCAACTGGGTAACTTGCAGCCACACGCGTCGTCCGCCCCTGCGAGCGTCAAGCTCCCACCCATGTTCGTGGGCGTGGTCAGGCGGCGAAACGTCATAGCCGAGGCGGGTCAACATGCCCGCAATGATTTCGGCCAGTCCGCGACCCGGAAACACGACAATATCGTCGCCTTTCTCCACAGCGTCGTCGGGAACGTCAGCTCTGAACTCGGCGTGCGGGAAGATCTTCATTCCGGATCTCCTTCACTGAACGGTACGGTCCCGAACACTCCGGCGCTAGCGGCGGCCTGCTTGGTTGCGCTTGGTGTTCCGTACCAAACCCGTTCTGGAATGGCGTATCTCTGGAGGCCCAAGTCTTTGCCAGACCACCTGCCGTTCTTGACCCTGGTTCCATGGAACTGTCGGTCGATCCCAAAGTGCAGCTCGTAGAAGTCACCTTGGGTCATGCCCGAAGGCTTCACGACGTTGAACGGACTGTCCAAGATGGCCCGGGGGATCGGGCCGCCGCCGAGAAAGTTGGGGAGGCGTGCGCTCTGAGGGATGATGGCGTGGTGACCCGCTCCGTCGTAGGGTTTCGCCAGCCTCGCGGCCTGCCTCTTCGTAAAGCCCTGCTCCGCATATTTCGCGAGGCGACTTGCCTTCGTGAGGGCCCCGAGGTCTGCGGCACCTTTGAGCTCGCCGGCTCCAACGACATACGGAACAAGTTCCACGGCGAGTTCTCCCTGGTTCCGTCCGATATCGTACCTACGCTGCATCTCGCCCCAAAAGGTGGGCGCCTCTGGCGTCGCCATTGGAACGGTATCGCGCAATAGCTTTTGTCCCTTTCCCAAAAGCCTGTCGGCGGCGCCGTGCGGATCGGCAATGGCGTCTGTCACAGCGCTCTTGATCGCGCCCATGCCGTCGAAAACATGGTCCCACGCAGCCTCGCCTTGCGGATGTCGGAATGGGTCAGTGGGGTCGAGGAGGCGCACACCAAGGATCGCGCCGCCGGCAAAATCTTGGCCCATTTGTTTCGCGCCGGCGGCTACGCCAACAGCGTTTCCCGCTGTATTGGCCGCGAGACCGGCCAAATCTCGAACTGGCTCGCTTTCGCCCGCGCGCTGCAGCGCCGTCTGCGCCTCCCGCTGGGCCTCTGCTACTATGCGCTTGGCGTTCTCGATGAACTGCTGATCACGGCTGCGTAAGACGCCGGCGCTCGAAGGTCGCGACGACCGCGCAACGCCAGGGTTCGTCGCGGGACTTTGTGAGGATCGCGTCGGCGTAGCTTGAGGGAACCCGTGTCGCTTCGCGAACTCGCGCAGGTCTGAGGTCGTTCTTGCGACCACATTATGCCCGTTGCGAAGACCCTCGCGAAAGAGCTCATGACCTCTAGCCTCAAGCTCCGCGGCGCCGTGCTCCAGATCCGCTAACCGATCGCGATTCCACTCGTCCATGGTGCCGAGACCGGCGCGCAGACTATCCTTGAGACCAACGCCCATTTTGCCCCCTCCAATGTCGATTAGCTGCGGCCGCAAGCCCTGCAGTCGACCCAAGCATAAGCTGCACGGTAGCTAGTGTCAAGAACAAAAAGAGAACAAGCGTCGCGCTTCGATCGCCGTTGTAGCGATCCGGGGCCTTTTGCATTTCGACCGGATGTGGCGAAGTCGGTGGATGAATCGCAGGGTGTTCGTGCTGGCTGCGGTGGCGCTCTCCGGATGTGCGACGGCTGCGCCGCCGCAGGTCAAGCCGGTGACGGGGCCGCTGGCGGAACTGGAACCGCTCTACCGCGCCGACGCCGGGCGTGAGGCGATCACCATCAGCGTCGGGTCCAACGGCTGCACGGCGAAGGCGGACTTCGCGTTCCACGTCGAGCATCGCGATGACGCGGTGAGCGTGGCCTTCGCGCGCAAGCGGATCGACACCTGCAAGTCGTTCGCCATGGGCAAGACCGAACTCACCTTCACCTGGGCGGAGCTGGGCGTACTCCCGCGCAGCCAGGTGTTCCTGCTGAATCCAGTGACGGCCTGGACGGGGCCCGGGTCCTAGCTTCAGAGGCGCGTCAGCGCCGGTAGATTCGGCCACTGAAAACACTGAAGGGCAGCGGCCATGCTGAGCCGAGGTTGGCCGACGCGGCGTAGGATCATCCCTTCAGTGTTTTCAGTGGTT
>CBHTUE010000166.1:0-11364 GCA_966096115.1 uncultured Phenylobacterium sp. | reverse complement strand
GGCAAGCCGTTCCGCGCCATCGTCCACATCGGCATCGGCGGCTCGGACCTGGGGCCGCGGTTCGTGTGGGAGGCCTTGAAGCCGCTCGACCCTGGGATCGACCTGCGCTTCGTCGCCAACGTCGACCCGGCCGAACTGGCGCAGGCGCTGACCGGTCTCGACCCCGCCGAGACGATGATCGTGACGGTCTCCAAGACCTTCACAACGCTGGAAACCCTGACCAACGCCGAGGCCGCCCGCGCGTGGCTGCGCGCCAGCCTGGGAACGGCGTCGGACAGCCACCTGGTCGCCGTCTCCGCCGCGCCCGACAAGGCCCAGGCGTTCGGCGTGCCCGGCGACCAGGTGTTCGGCTTCTGGGACTGGGTGGGCGGCCGCTATTCGATCTGGTCGTCGGTGGGGCTCTCGTGCGCCGTCGCCCTGGGCTACGACGCCTTCGCCCGGCTGCTGGCCGGCGCGCACGCCATGGACGAGCACTTCCGCACGGCGCCGCTGGCCGACAACGCCCCCGTGCGGCTGGCCCTGGCCCACGTCTTCAACCGCAACGGCCTTTCCCGCCCGATCCGCGCCGTCGTTCCCTACGCCCAGCGCCTGCGGCTGTTCGCGGCCTTCCTGCAGCAGCTGGAGATGGAATCGAACGGCAAGCGGGTCACGGCCCTGGGCCAACCCGCCCCGCATGCGACGGCGACCAGCGTGTTCGGCGACGCCGGCACCAACGGCCAGCACGCCTTCTTCCAGCTGCTGCACCAGGGCACGGACATCATCCCGGTCGACATCGTCGCCGTGCGCCAGGGCGCCGAGGGCGACCCCACCGCCCAGACCAAGCTGCTGGCCAACGCCATCGCCCAGGCCGAGGCCCTGATGGTGGGCCGCCCGCCCGCCGAGACCACCGACCCGCAACGCGCCTTCCCCGGTAACCGGCCGTCCAGCTTCATCCTGATGGAGCGGCTGGAGCCCGAAACCCTGGGCGCCCTGATCGCCCTCTACGAACACAAGACCTTCGTCGAGGGCGTGCTCTGGGGCATCAACAGCTTCGACCAGTGGGGCGTGGAGCTGGGCAAGACCCTGGCCACCCGCGTGCTGGGCGAACTGGAAGGCGGCCCGGCCGGCGCGCACGACCCGTCCACGGCGGCCCTGATCGCGCGCCTGAAGCCCTGAACCCCCGCACTTGCCCGCGATACCCGCAGCAGGCCATCTTCCGCCCATGACGCTCGCCACGCCGGCCGCCGCGCTCGTGCGGGGCCGCCACGACCACATCGTCGACGTGCTGATCGCCGAACGGGCGCCGAAGCTGGCCGCCAGCCCCGCCTGGCCGGTGATGCGGCCCCTGCTGTACGCCATGCTCGACTACGGCAAGGCGCGGCGCATGGCCGAGGCGATCGCGCCGATGCCGGGCCGCCTGGCGCTGGACTTCGTCTCCGAGCTGCTGGCGCTGAAGGTGCAGGCCGCCGGCCTGGATCGCGTCCCGGCGACGGGCCGGGTCGTCGTCGTCTGCAACCACCCCACCGGCATCGCCGACGGGGTCGCCGTGTTCGACGCCCTGAAGGCCATCCGCCCCGACGTCTGCTTCTACGCCAACGCCGACGCCCACCGGGTCTCGCCCGGCTTCGGTGAGGTGCTGATTCCGGTGGAGTGGGTCGAGGCCAAGCGCACCCGCGAGAAGACCCGCAACACGCTCAGCCTCACCCGCGAGGCGCTGGAGGCGGAGCGCTGCCTCGTGATCTTCCCCTCTGGGCGGCTGGCGCGGCGCGAGCCCGACGGCCGCCTGCTCGACCCGCCCTGGATGCCGTCGGCCGTCTCCATCGCGCGCAAGTACGAGGCGCCGGTGCTGCCCGTGCGGGTGACCGGGCCGTTCTCCACCCTGTTCCACTTCTTCCACGGCTTCTCCGAGGAGCTGCGGGACATCACCCTGTTCCACGAGCTGCTGAACAAGCGGGGCCGCGCTTTCGCCCTCACCGCCGGCCCGCTGATCGCCGCCGCCGCGCTGGACGGCGACCCCGTCGAGGTCACCGAGCGGCTCAAGGCCCATGTGGAGCACGCGCTCGCCGCCGACCCGCACCGGGCCTTCGCATGATCCTGAAGGACGAGGCGGCGACCGCGCGGCTGGGCGCGGCGATCGCGGCGCGCCTGCAGGCCGGCGAGGCGGTCTGCCTGTCGGGACCGTTGGGAGCCGGCAAGTCGACCCTGGCGCGGGCGCTCGTGAGGGCGCTGACCACGCCGGACGAGGAGGTGCCGTCGCCGACCTTCACCCTGGTTCAATTCTATGAGGGTAAGCGGATCGACGTGGCCCACTTCGACCTCTACCGCCTGGCCGACGCCGACGAGGCCTATGAGATCGGGCTGGACGAGGCGCTGGACGACGGGGCGGCGGTGATCGAGTGGCCGGAACGGTTGGCCGGCCGCCTGCCCGCGGACCGACTCGACATAGAGATCGAACTGTCAGACGAGGCGAGCGCGCGGCGGGTGCGCCTGACCCCGCACGGCGCCTGGGAAGGACGAGGCATTGAGTTCGCAGCGTGAGGCCCTGAAGGCGGAATTCCTGCGCGCGGCCGGGTTCGGCGACGCGCGGCGCGAACCGCTGAGCGGCGACGCCTCGACGCGCGCCTACGAGCGGCTGACGACGGCTGACGGGACCAGCCTGATCTTCATGGACCAGCCGCCGTCGCTGGAAACCGCGCCCTGCCCGCCCGACGCGACGCCGGCCGAGCGCCAGGCGCTGGGCTACAACGCGCTGGCCCGCCTGGCCGCCGGGCGCGTGGACGCCTTCGTGGCCGTCGCCGGCTGGCTGCGCGCCCAGGGCCTGTCGGCGCCCAAGGTGCTGGCCTCGGATCCGCCGGCCGGCCTGGCGGTGTTGGAGGACCTCGGCGACGGCCTGTTCGCCCAGCTGATCGAAGAGGGCCAGGACGAGGCCCCGCTGTACGACGCCGCGATCGCCGCCCTGGCGCGCATCCACGACTCGCCCGTCGCCGACGTGCTGGCCTACGACGGGGTGAGCTGGCCGCTGCTGACCTACGACGAGACCGCGCTGGCGACCGCCGACGGCATCTTCCTGGAGTGGCTGCCCAAGCTGAAGCCCCAGCTCAGCTTCGACGCCGAGGCCGCAGCCGGCTGGGAGGCCGTGTGGGCCCCGATCCGGACGTACGGCGCGCGCCACGCCAGCGTCTTCTGCCACCGCGACTACCACGCCGAGAACCTGATGTGGCTGCCGGACCGCGAGGGCGCCGCCCGGGTCGGCATGATCGATTTCCAGGACGCCGTGCGCGCCCACCCGGCCTGGGACCTGTCGATGTTGCTGCACGACGCGCGCCGGCAGGTGACGCCTGAGCGCGAGGCGGCGTGCCTGGACCTCTATTTCCGGCTCCTCCCCGGGATCGACCGCGCCGCCATGCTGGCCGACTTCCACAGCCTGGGCGCGCTGAACATCGTGCGCATCCTGGGCATCTTCGCCCGCCTGACCACCCGGGACGGCAAGCCCCGCTACGCGACCCTGATGCCGCGGATGTGGGGCTATCTGGACCGCTGCCTGGCGGACCCGACACTGGCGGGCCTCAAGGCCTGGCTCGACCGCCACGTCCCCGCCGAGGCCCGCGCATGAGCGGCCGCATCCTGCCCGGACCCAAGACCGCCATGGTGCTGGCCGCCGGGCTCGGCACCCGCATGCGGCCGCTGACCGACACCATGCCCAAGGCCCTGGTGCCGGTGGCCGGCAAGCCGCTGATCGACCACGTGCTGGACCGGCTGCGCGACGCCGGCGTCAAGCGCGCCGTGGTCAACGTCCACCACTTCGCCGACCAGATGGAACGCCACCTCGCGCAGCGAGACGACCTGGAGATTCTGATCTCCGACGAGCGCGCGGCGCTGCTGGATTCGGGCGGCGGCATCAAGCACGCGGCGGACAAGCTGGGGCGCGACCCGGTGTTCGTCGCCAACATCGATTCCCTGTGGCTGGAGGGCCAGCGCCCGGCGCTGGAGGCGCTGAAGGCGGCCTGGGACCCGGCGGCCATGGGCATCCTGCTGCTGCTGGTGGCGCGCAGCCAGGGGATCGGCTTCGAAGGTCCGCAGGGCTTCTTCCGCGACGCCGCCACCGGCCGGCTGACCCATTCGACCGCCGCGGAGCCACCCACGCCGTTCGCCAACATGGGCGTCGCCATCCTGGACCCCAGCGTGCTGGACGAGGAGCCGGACGGCGCCTTCTCGATCATCCCCACCTGGCATCGCCTCCAACGCCAGGGCCGCCTGCACGGGGTGCCGATGGACGGCTACTGGATGCACGTGGGCGACCCGGCGGCGCGCGACGCCACAGAGGCGAAGCTGCTCGATCCGGAGGGCGGAACGCCGTGACCGCCTTCTTCGAGCAGCCGGGCTCGCGCTGGTTCAACATCCCGGCGCACCGGCCGTTCGCGGAAGACCTGGCTCAGGGCCTCTACGACGCGCTGTCGCCCCTGGGGCCCGAGGCCCTGGCCGACGCCGTCGTGCTCACCCCCACCCGCCGAGGCGCCCGCGCCCTGGCCGACGCCTTCGTGCACGCCGCCGGCGGCCGCGCCGTCCTGCCGCCACAGATGCGCCCGCTGGGCGACCTGGAGGCCGGAGAGCCGCCGTTCGAGCCCGGCGACCTTGCCCTGGACCTGCCGGTGGCGATCGACCCCCTGCGCCGCCGCTTCGAGCTGACCCGGCTGGTGGTGGAGCTGGAGCACCTGGTGCCCGGCGGCGTGCGCCGTCCGGCCGCGGCTCTGGACCTGGCCGATGCGCTGGGCGGCTTCCTCGACGGGCTGCAGATCGAGGAGGTCGACGTCGCCGGGGCGCTGGGCGACCTGGTGCAGGGCGAACTGGCCGAGCACTGGGAGGTCAGCCGCGCGTTCCTCGAACAGGCGCTAACCCTGTGGCCTGCCCGGCTGGACGCGCTGGGCGTGGTCGATGTCAGCGAGCGGCGCGTCCGGCTGCTGCGCCGCCTGGCCGAGGTCTGGATGACCCGGCCGCCGACCGGGGTGCTGGTGGCCGCCGGCTCCACGGGCACAGCGCCGGCGACGCGCGCCCTGCTGATCGCCGTCGCCGCGGCGCCGAAGGGCGCCGTCGTACTGCCGGGCCTGGACCAGGACCTGGCGGACAGCGCCTGGGGCAAGGTGGACGTGCAGCACCCGCAGGGGGCGCTGCGGCGGCTGCTGGACGCCGCGCGGGTGACCAAGGCGGACGTGGCGACCTGGCCCGCCTCGCGCCGGGAACAACCGCAGGAGCGCTGGCGGCGCCGCATCATCAACGAGGCGCTGCGTCCCGCCGAGGAGACCGCCGACTGGCTGCACGTGATCGAGAGCCTGCAGGCCGAGCGCGCCGACGCTGTGGCCGAGGGCCTGCGCGGCCTGTCGCTGGTCAGCGCGCGCACGGAGGAGGAGGCCGCCACGGTGGCCGCCCTGATGCTGCGCGAGGCCCTGGAGACCCCGGAGCGCACGGCTGCCCTGGTGACGCCCGACCAGGTGCTGGCGCGCCGCGTGACCGCCAAGCTGGCGCGCTGGGGCGTGATCCCAGACTCCTCGGCCGGCGAGAGCCTGGCCGGATCGCGCTGCGGGGCGCTGGCCGGGCTTATCGCGCGGGCGGCGGTGGATCCGGTGGACCCGGTGACGCTGCTGGGGCTCGTGAAGCACCCCTTCGCGCGGCTGGGCGACGCGGCCCGGCTGGAACAGCGTGCGCTGCGCGGTCCGCGCCGACGGACGTGGGCGGACATCCGGGCGCGCGTCGCCGAATGGCCCGACGCGCTGGCGGTGGCCGACGCCCTGGAGACCATCGTCGCGAGCGTGGGCTGGACCGGCGAGGCCGATGCGCCGGCCGAGGCCGCCCGCCGCGTCGTCACCGCCATGGAGGCGCTGTGCGCTGGCCCCGACGGCGACACCGGCGACCTGTGGGCCGGCCACGGCGGCGAGGCCATGTCGCGGCTGCTCTCGGGCCTGATGCGCGAAGGCGGCGACCTGCCCCACGCGACGCCGCGACAGTTCGCCGACCTGCTGCAGCGTCTGATGGACGGCGAGACGGTGCGCTCCGGCGGCGCCACCCACCCGCGGCTGCGCATCCTGGGCGCCATCGAGGCGCGGCTGGTGCGCGCCGACCGGCTGGTGGTGGCGGGGCTGGAGGAAGGCGTCTGGCCGGCCGCCGCGCCTACCGACCCGTTCCTGTCGCGGCCGATGCGCGAGGCCCTGGGCCTGCCGCCGCCGGAGCGCCGCATCGGCCTGGCCGCCCACGACTTCGCCCAGGCGGCCTGCGCGCCCGAGGTGATCCTGCTGCACACCGAGCGCCGCGACGGCGCGCCCTCGGTGAAGTCGCGTTGGCTGTGGCGGCTGGAGACCCTGGCGCGCGGCGCGGGGCTCACCATTCCCGCCCGGCCCGAGACGCTGGACTGGGCCGCCGCCCTGGACGCGCCCGGGCCCTACGAGCCGGTTTCGCGACCCTCGCCCTGCCCGCCGGTCGCCGATCGGCCCGACCGGCTGTTCGTCACCCGCATCGAGACCCTGACCCGCGACCCGTACGCCGTGTGGGCGCGCGATATCCTGAAGCTGCGCGTGCTCGAGCGGCCGGACGAAGAGGTCGAGGCCCGCGCCCGCGGCACGGCCATCCACCGCGCGTTCGAACGCTTCGTCCTCGATCACCCCAACGACCTGCCGCCGGACGCTGCGGCGATCTTCGAGGCCTTCTACCTGGAGGAGTTGGTCCGCGAGGGCATGCCGACCGACGCCCTGGCGCGCGAGACGGCGCTGGCGGTGGAGGCCGCCAGATGGGTGGCCGACCTGGAGGCGCGCCGCCGCGCCGACGGCCGCGTGCTGCACGTCGAGAAGGAGGGCGAGATCACCGTCGCGGCCGCGGGCCGGCCCTTCACCGTGGCCGCCAAGGCCGACCGGATCGAGGTGAGCCCCGACGGCCTCGGCCATGTGCTGGACTACAAGACCGGCCGCGCGCCCTCCAAGAAGATGGTCGAGACCGGCTTCTCGCCGCAGCTCACCCTTACCGGGGCGATCATGGCCGCGGGCGGCTTCGCCGACATCGGCCCCGTCGAGCCGGGGGAACTGACCTATCTGGAGGTCACCGGTCGCCGCCCCGCGGGCCGCGAGGAGGTGCGCGCCGCGCCCTACGCCGGCAACGACAAGATCCTCAACAGCCGCGACGCCGTCGACGGCGCCCTGGACGGGATGGTGCGGCTGATCGAGCGCTACGCCGACCCGGCGCAGGGCTACACCTCGCGCACCGCCCCGCAGTTCGTGAAGCTGTACGTCTCCGACTACGACCACCTGGCCCGGGTGTTCGAATGGTCGACCAGCGGCGAGGACGACGACGAATGATCCTCCTTCGCCAAGGCTTCGGAGAACAGGTCCTCCAACCGCCTGCACCACCCGAAGCAGGATCTGTCCTGCGAAGCTCCGCCAGGAGCGAAGCCGGATGAGCAATGTCGTCGACCTGTTCAGCCGCGAGCGCGAGCCGCAGGAGGAGGCGGCCGACCCGACCCTGTCGGCCTTCGTCACCGCCAACGCCGGCTCGGGCAAGACCAAGACGCTGATCGACCGCGTGGCGCGGCTGTTGCTGGCCCGCGCCCGGCCCGAGACCATCCTCTGCGTCACCTACACCAAGGCCGCGGCCTCGGAGATGCAGCGCCGGCTGTTCAAGGAGCTGGGCGACTGGTCGGTGGCCAGCGACGCGGCCCTGCGCCAGGCGCTGGGCAAGCTGCGCTCCCGCGCGCCGGCCAGCTTCGACGCCCGCGACCTGTCGGAGGCGCGCAGCCTGTTCGCGGCCGCCCTGGAGACCCCCGGCGGGCTGAAGATCCAGACTATCCACGCCTTCTGCGAAAAGGTGCTGCGGCGCTTCCCGCTGGAGGCCGGCGTGCCGCCGGGGTTCCGGGTGATGGACGATCCGGCCGCCTCCGCCGTCGCGGCGGCGGCGCGGCGGATGGTGGCCCACCACGTGCTGTCGATCCCCGGCGACCTGGCCGACGCCTATGCGCGCCTGTCGGTGGCGCTGGATTTCCGCCGCTTCCAGGCGATGTTCGCCGAGTTCGAGGCCCGCCGGGGGCAGCTGCAGGCGTTCCTGGACGAGCAGGGCGGGCTGGAAGGGGCCAAGGCCTGGATCTGGCGGGCCGTGGACATCGCGACCGACAGCGATCCGGTCGACCTAGCCGCCGAGGCGATGGCGACCCTGCCCAAGGACACCTATCGCCGCGCCTCGGCGCTGCTGGCGCAGGGATCTAAGAGCGACCTGGACCGCTCCGCGGTCCTCGCCGGCCTGGCCGCGGCCGACGCGCCGGACTTCGACCAGGCCGAGGCGCTGTTCTTCACCAAGGACGGCCACGCCAAGTGGACCTCAAACGCCAAGGTCCTGAAGGACAACGCCGGGGTCCAGGTCGAACTGCTCGCCGAGCAGACCCGCCTGGACGCGGTCCGCGAGCGAATTCGCGCCGCCAGGGTGGGCCGCGACAGCGTCGACGCGCTCTCGCTGGCCAACGCCTACCTGCAGGCCTACCGCATCGAGAAGGACGCTTCCGGGGCCCTCGACTTCGCCGACCTGGTCGAGAAGACCTGCCGCCTGCTGCACAGCCGCCCGGCCGCGGCCTGGGTGCTGTTCAAGCTGGACGGCGGCGTCGACCACATCCTGGTGGACGAGGCGCAGGACACAGCCCCCGAGCAGTGGGACATCTTCGACGCGCTCACCGACGAGTTCTTCTCCGGCCAGGGCCGCCGCGCCGAACAGCAGTTGAAGCGGGCCATGTTCGTGGTCGGCGACGAGAAGCAATCGATCTACTCCTTCCAGGGCGCGCGGCCCGAGATCCTGCGGGAGAAGTTCAAGCTGCATCACGGCCGGGCGACCGGCGCCGGTTTCGCTTTCCGGCAGGTTGACCTGCTCGACTCGTGGCGCTCGACGCCGCAGGTGCTGTCGTTCGTCGACGCCCTGTTCGCGCCGCCGCACCTGAAGGCCGCGATCCAGCCCGGGGCCGACACCGAGCTGAAGCACCTGCCCAAGCGCCTCGACCATCCCGGCTGCGTCGACGTCTGGGACCTGGAGGTCGAGAGCAAGCCCAAGGAACGCGACGCCTGGGAGCTGCCGCTCGACATCGAGCCGGAGGACAGCGCCAACAAGAAGCTGGCGCGGCGCATCGCGAATGAGATCCAGGCCCTGATCGCCCGCCGCGATGCGGTGTTCGACAAGGAGGCGCGCCTCTGGCGCCCGGCCCACGCCGGCGACGTGCTGATCCTGGTGCGTCGGCGCGGCGCGCTGTTCGAAGAGATCCTGCGGGCCCTGAAACGCGCGGGCGTCGCGGTGGCCGGGGCCGACCGCCTGACGCTGAGCGGCCACATCATCTTCGACGACCTGCTGGCGCTGGCCCGCTTCGCCCTGTTCCCCGGCGACGAGCTGACCCTGGCGGCGCTGCTCAAGAGCCCGTTCTGCGGCCTGGACGACGACAGCCTCTACCGCCTCGCCCACGGGCGGGACCGCGAGAACCTGTGGGCCCGCCTTCGCCGCCGGGGGGGCGAGGACGGCCAGTGGGGCGAAGCCGCCGCGTTCCTGGGCCAGGTGGTGGAGACGGCGCGCTGGGCGCGGCCGTTCGAGTTCTACGTGCGGCTGACCGAGCACGCCGGCGCCGATGGCCGCTCCATGCGCCAGCGGCTGCTGCGCCGGCTGGGGGCCGAGGCGAAGGACGCGCTGGACGAATTCCTGAACCAGGTGCTGGCCGCCGAGACCCGCGGCGCCCGCGACCTGGAGACCCTGGCCGACGAACTGGCAGGGCTGGAAATCGTCGTGAAGCGCGAGATGGAGGCGGTGCGCGAGGAAGTCCGCGTCATGACCGCCCACGGCGCCAAGGGCCTGGAGGCGCCGATCGTCTTCCTGCCCGAAACCACCCTGAACCAGGTCCAGCGCCCCTCGCCCTTGATGCGCGTCGACCGCGGCCCCGAGGGCGCCGGCTTCCTGTGGTCGCCACGCACGGCGTCCGACTGCCCGGCGACGGCGCAGGCGCGCGCCGAGCGCAACGCCCGCGACGAGGCCGAGGCCTATCGGCTGCTGTACGTGGCCCTGACCCGCGCGCGCGACCGGCTGGTGCTGTGCGGCCGTCGCGCCGAGCGGACCGATCCGGACAAGATCCGCGGCTGGTGGGGCGCGATCCGCGAGGCGCTGACCAGCGCCGGCGTCGCCGAGCAGGTGCGCCCGCTAGAGGACGCCGGCGGCAGGTTCCAGCGCTTCGGTGAGGATCCAAGACCGGCGAAGGCGCGCGTCTCGGCCGAACCGGCCGTCGCCGACCTGCCCGCCTGGGCCCGGGCCGCCGCGACCCCGGAGGCCTTCGCCCGCTACGCCTCGCCGTCGGACCTGGGCGAGGGCGTGGTCGTGGCCGCCCCCTCGCCGCTGGCGGCCGCGCAGGGGCTGGGGCGGTTCCGGCGCGGCGACCTGATCCACCGGCTGCTGCAGCTGCTGCCCGACCTGCCGGCCGGCGAACGGGCGGCCGGGGCGGCGGCGCTGCTGGCGCGCGAGGCCGACCTGACCGACGCACAACGCGCCGAGATGGCGGCCGCGGCGCTCAGCGTCCTGGAGGACCCGCAGTTCGCCGGGGTGTTCGGACCCGGCTCCCGCGCCGAGGTCGCCATCGCCGGGACCGCCGCCACCCTGCCGGACGGCTTGCACATCTCGGGCCGCATCGACCGGCTCGTGGTGCTGCCCGACCGGGTGCTGGTGGTGGACTTCAAGACCAACCGGCCCTCGCCCGACCGGATCGAGGCCGCCGACCCGGCCTACCTGCGGCAAATGGCGCTCTACGCCGCCGTGCTGGGCGAGATCTTCCCCGCCCACAGGGTCGAGGCGGCCATCGTCTGGACCGACGGCCCGAAGCTGATGCCGGCGCCAGAAATCCTGTTGGCCCAGACCCTTGCCGACCTCCGCCGTAACGGTTGATACAGGGTCGGGGGCCGCCTACATGCGCGGATCAAGAGCACGGGACCGGCGTCGCCGCAGCACCCGCGCTAGAGGAGTTTCCTTATGAGCACCGTGAAGGTCACCGACGAATCCTTCCAGGTCGACGTGCTGGGGGCCAGCGAGCCCGTGCTGGTCGACTTCTGGGCGGAATGGTGCGGCCCCTGCAAGCAGATCGCGCCCGCCCTGGAACAGATCGCCGCCGAGCTGGCCGGCAAGGTGAAGATCGCCAAGCTCGACATCGAGCAGAGCCCGACCACCCCCTCGCGCTACGGCGTCCGCGGCATCCCGACCATGATGCTGTTCAAGGACGGCCAGATGGCCTCGATGAAGGTGGGCGCCATGCCCAAGCAGAAGATCCTCGAGTGGCTCGCCGAAGCCGGCGTCGCCGCCGCGGCCTAGTGAACGACCTGGGCTGACGCCCAGGCTCCTGCCCTGGAG
>CBHTUE010000165.1:0-11384 GCA_966096115.1 uncultured Phenylobacterium sp. | reverse complement strand
GCTATGGATCGTCGGCTTGGTGGGACTTTACCCCACCAACTACCTAATCCAACGCGGGCTACTCCAATGGCGATAAATCTTTCCCCCGAAGGGCACATACGGTATTAGCTGAAGTTTCCCTCAGTTGTTCCGTACCAAAGGGCATATTCCCACGCGTTACTCACCCGTCCGCCGCTCACCCGAAGGTGCGCTCGACTTGCATGTATTAGGCCTGCCGCCAGCGTTCGCTCTGAGCCAGGATCAAACTCTCAGGTTGAGTTGACGTTCTGACTTAGCGTCCCCGATACCGAAGTATCGGCTGGCATTTTAGTCTGCGTAGTTCTTGACGAGTTCCCATTCACATCGATGCCCAACAGCCGAAGCCATCGGGTATCCATATTCATGGTGTCTTCAAGAGACCGCAGAATTCGTCAGCGTCGAGATAGTGTGGTTAGCACTATCGCCAGGACGCCGCCGCCTGCGTTTCTCTTTCCAATTCAACGATGTCAAAGACCCGACCGGGTTTCCCCTGCCCCACTGTTTCGCGCCGGTGGTCGGCGGAGGCGGCTATCTATTGACCGGCCTCTTTAGTGTCAATCGGTCTTTTCAGACTTTTTTGCGGGCCCCGGTTGCCCGGGAGATCTCCTCACTGGTTACCCAGGATTTGACCGCAAAAATCACCGCGGGCCGCCGAGGGGCTTCCCTCAAGTCCGTGACGATTCGATTGAAGGCTGGGAACATACTCATCTGGAACCGAAAATCAAGCGCCTTGTGGGCGGAGATTTCCGATCGAGGTGTGTATGTCCCCGGCGGAGGCGGCTATCTAGTTGGCGCCCGATCCCGCGTCAACCGATTGTCACCGTTTTTCTGAGAAACCGTCGTCATCGGACGCGACGCCCACGGGAGAAAAGGGTTCGCGCGAAGGGCGCCGCCGCCTTGCGGTCGCCCCATCCGGCGGTCATGACTCTGCGCCCTGGGGAGACGCGATGCTGTCGCAGAAGGCGAAATACGGATTGCGCGCGCTGGTGGCGCTGGCGCGGGCGGACGGCGCCCAGGTGAGCGCGGGCGAACTGTCGGTCCGCGCCGGCGCGCCGCGCAAGTTCCTCGAGGCGATTCTGCTGGAACTGTCGCGCAACCAGATCGTGGTGAGCCGCCGCGGCAAGTTCGGCGGCTACGTCCTGGCCCGCCCGGCCGCCGAACTCACCTTCGCCGAGGTCATCCGGGTGATCGACGGGCCCCTGGCGCTGGCCCCCTGCGTTTCCCCGCGACTCGGCTTCCGCAAGTGCGCCGACTGTCCGGATCTGGCCACCTGCACCCTGCGCGAAGCTTTGTCGCGGGCCCGCGACGCCACCGCCGAGGTCCTGGAGGCCTACACCCTGGCCGACGCGGCGGTTTCCACCGAGGCGGATGTGATCCCCGCGGGCTGATCCGCTGCACCCCGGCCCGAACGAATCCGGGCGGGGAGAGGGTCTGGTTCCCTTCCCCGCCCGTGGCCGACGCACCGCCGGCTCTTCAGCCCTCCTGCCGGAGGGGGGTCCCCGTCCTTAGCTGGCCGCGATGTAGGCCTTGAGGCCGTCGGCCTCGGCCTCAACCTCGGAAATCTTCCACTTCACCAGGTCGCCGATCGACACGATCCCGACCAGCCGGTCGTTCTTGCACACCGGCAGGTGCCGGATACGCCGGTCGCTCATGCGGCTGAGCAGCGAATCGACCGTCTCGCCGGGATCGGCGACGACCACCTTGGCGGTCATGAACTCGGAAACGGGGCGCTTGAGGGCCGCAGCGCCCTCTTTCGCGACGGCGCGGACGATGTCGCGTTCAGAGACGATGCCGACCACTCGGTCGGCCTCCAGCACCACAAACGCCCCCACGCGCTTTGCGGCGAGCAGCTCCGCGACGGCGCCGACGGGTTCGCCGGGCTTGATCGTGAAGACCGCGTCTCCCTTGGTCCGAAGAATCTGCGAGACCAGCATGGAGGCCTCCGTTCTCTCTCTTGTGGATCAAGACGTTGGCGCAGTTTCACGGCAGACACAATGCACGCGCGCGTCACGCGCGCGTGAAGGCGGTGGGCTCAGGCTCCGGCTTGGGGCGGCGAATAGAAGGCGTCAGGCCCCTCGCCCGCCAGCCGCGCGAACACGCCGATCAGCACCACGCCGGCGATGAAGCCCGCCACATGCGGTTGCCACCCGACCACCGCGAAGCCGCCGCCGGGGATCAGCAGGTTGCCGCTCAGCGCCATGATCACGTTCACCGCGAACCAGCCGGCGCCCATCCGCAGGACCGAAGAGCTGAACATCGGCCCGATGCGTCCTTCCCCGCCGATGATCCGCGCCGCCGCCCCCATCAGCCCCGACGTCGCGCCGGACGCGCCGAACGCCAGCCCCGGATGGCCCCAACGCAGCCCCGCGAAGGCCAGGAACCCCAGCACGCCGCAGGTGATGAAGAAGGCGAAGTAGGCGATCACCCCGCGGATCCGCGCGCCCAGCACGTCGGCGACCAGCGCCCCGAACGCCAGCGCCATGCCGGCGTCGATCAGCGCGTGCGCCCAGGCCCCGTGCACGAAGATCGCACTGACCAGCCGCTCGTAACGCCCCTGGGCCAGCAGCTGCGGCGAGACGCCGAACCGCTGCTGCACCTCGGCCGCCGGGAAGTTGCTGGACACCCAGTAGAGGACCAGGAGTCCCGCGGAGACCACCACCACAGGCCAGGCCGCGTTGATGATCGGCTCCTTGCCGCCGCCCGCGGCGCCCGCCCCGTTGGGCTTGGGCTGCGGCTGGGGCGGCCCGCCCTTCGCGGGGGCCTCGAAGCGGAGGGTCTGCATCGCCTTCCATGTAAGACGTGTCGCGCCCGGGAGCGATAGGCGCTTCGCGTCGACCGCCGCCGGTCGCGGACTTTCGTCCGCCGGCCCGGGCGCGCCGCTTTGGCGCCTTGCCGCGGCCATGAGGCGCGGCGATGGTGCGCACCGCTGAAGCTCCCTATCCAGGCTGACTAGATGACCCGTCTTCTGCGCGCCGGCCCAATTCTCGCCGTCGCGCTCGCGCTCTCCGCGCCCGCCTTCGCCCAGGTCCCCGCCGCCAAACCCGCAGCCGCCGCCGTCAAGCTGGCCCCCGGCCAGTGGCCGCAGGCGCTCTCCGACCTGAAGGCCGACCCGGCGGTGCGCTTCGGCGCCCTGCCCAACGGCATGCGCTATGCGCTGCGCAAGCAATCGATCCCGCCGGGCCAGACCTCGTTCCGCCTGTGGTTCGCCAGCGGCTCGATGATGGAGACCGACGCCCAGCAGGGGCTGGCCCACTTCCTGGAGCACATGGCCTTCAACGGCTCCAAGCAGGTCAAGGAAGGCGATATGGTCAAGATCCTGGAGCGGCTGGGGCTGGCCTTCGGGCCGGACACCAACGCCGCCACCGGCTTCTCCGAGACCACCTACCAGCTGGACCTGCCGAAGAGCGACGCCGAGACCGTCGACACCGCGCTGATGCTGCTGCGCGAGACCGCCTTCGACCTCACCATCGCCCCGGACGCCGTCGACCGCGAGCGCGGGGTGGTGCTGTCGGAAGAACGCTCCCGCGACACCCCCGGCTACCGCGTCGCCATCGAGCGGATGAAGTTCCTGCTGAAGGGCCAGCGCCTGCCGACCCGCCTGCCGATCGGCAAGACCGACATCCTGAAGACCGCGCCCGCCGGCCTGATCCAGGACTACTACGCCCGCTGGTACCGGCCGGAGCGTGCGGTGTTCGTGGCCGTGGGCGACTTCGACCTCGACGCCATGGAGGCCAGGATCAAGGCCTCATTCGCCGACTGGAAGGCCAAGGCGCCGGCCGCGCCGGAGCCGGACCAGGGCCCCATCCTGCCTCGCAAGGCCGAGGCGCACCTGGTCGTCGACCCCGGCGTCACCCAGACGCTGCAGGTGGCGTGGGCCTCGCCGCCCGACCTGTCGCTGGACACCGTCGCCAAGCGGCGCGCCGACCTGATCGAGACTCTGGGCCTGCAGGTGCTGAACCGCCGCTACTCGGCCATCTCGCGCGGCGCCAATCCGCCTTTCCTGGGCGCCGCCGCCTACAAGGGCGAGCAGGACGACGCCGCCGAACTGGCGACCATCGGCGTCAACGCCGCCCCCGGCCGCTGGCGCGAGGCCCTGGCCGCCACCGAGCAGGAACAGCGCCGCCTCGTGCAGTACGGTGTGCGGCAGGACGAGCTGGACCGCGAGATCGAGGAGATGCGCGCGGGCCTGAAAGCCGACGTCGCCGGCGCCGCCACCCGCCGCCAGGTCGACCTGGCCAACGAGATCGTCGGCTCGCTGGCCGACCACACGGTGGTCACCGCCCCCGCCGACGACCTGGCCAACTTCGAAATGGCCGTGAAGGGCCTGAAGGCCGAGACCGTCAACGCGTCGATGAAGACCGTCTTCCAGGGCCAGGGCCCGCTGGTGTTCATGGCCTCGCCTGACCCGATCGAAGGGGGCGAAGGCGCCGTGCTGGCGGCGCTCACCGCGTCGCAGCAGGTGGCGGTGGCCCCGCCGGCGGCGGCCGTCCAGGTGGCCTGGCCCTACGAGAACTTCGGTGCGCCCGGCAAGGTCGCCGAACGCAAGGAGGTGGCCGACCTGCAGACCACGTTCGTGCGCTTCGCCAACGGCGTGCGCCTGACCGTCAAGCCTACGAAGTTCCGCGACGACGAGGTGCAGGTGCGCGTGAATATCGGCCAGGGGATGCTGGGCATGCCCGGCGACCGCCAGAGCCCGTTCTGGGCCGCCAACAGCCTGGTGGAAGGCGGCCTGAAGAAGATCGGCGTCGAGGACATGGAAAAGGTGCTGGCCGCGAAGGTGTTCGGCGCCCGCTTCAGCCTGACCGACGACGCCTTCGTGCTGTCGGGCGGCACCCGCACCGGCGACGTGCCCACCCAACTGCAGGTGCTGGCCGCCTACATGACCGAGCCGGCCTGGCGCGAGGCGGCCTTCCAGCGGGTCAAGGCGTCGGCTTCGACCATCCATGACCGCTTCGAGGCCACCGACGGCGGGGTGATGCAGCGTGACCTGTCGGGCCTGCTGCACTCCGGCGACCGCCGCTGGACCTTCCCCAGCCGCCAGGACATCTCCGGCGCCAAGCTGGGCGACCTGGAGGCCGCGGTCATGCCCGCCCTGCAGAGCGGCCCGGTGGAGGTGGTCATCGTCGGCGATATCACCGTCGAGCAGGCGATCGCCGCCACCGCCGCCACCTTCGGCGCCCTGCCCCCGCGCGCGGAGCCCAAGGCCGTCCCGGCGGCCGAGCGCTCCGTGCCGTTCCCGAAGGGCGCCGCCCAGCCGATCGTGCTCACGCATAAGGGCCGCGCCGACCAGGCCATCGGCTACATCGGCTGGGGCACCACCGACTACTGGACCGACCCGCAGCGGGCGCGCGACACCGCCGTCCTACGCGAGGTGATGAAGCTGCGCCTGACCGAACAGCTGCGCGAGGCGCAGGGCGCGACCTATTCCCCGGACGTGGGCAGCCAGCACAGCCTGGTCTGGAGCGGCTGGGGCTACATCGCCGCCAACGTCGAGGTGCCGCCCGACAAACTGCCCGGCTTCTTCGACGACACCCTGAAGATCGCCAAGGACCTCGCCACCAACGAGATCGGCGCCGACGAACTGGCCCGGGCCAAGAAGCCGCGGGTGGACGGCCTGGAGAAGCAGCGGCTGACCAACGGCTACTGGGTCGGCGAACTCTCCGGCGCCCAGGCCGACCCGCGCCGCCTGGACGTGATCCGCCAGATCGTCCCCGGCACCGAGCGGGTCACCGCCGCCGACGTCAAGCGCGCCGCCCAGCAGTGGCTGAAGCCCGAGACCGCCTATCGCCTGGTGGTGACCCCGGCGGCCAAGACCGCGGACACGCCCGCGGCGACGAAACCGGCGGCGTGACCGCGGCGGGCGGCGGTGACGCGGTTGACTGCCGTCCGGTCAGCCGCGGGCCACTACGGCCATGTCCGATCCGATCCTCATCACCGAACGGCGCGACGGGGTGGCGCTGCTCACCCTCAATCGGCCCCAGGCGCGCAACGCCCTGAACGCCGAGCTCAGCCAGGCTCTCTGCGACGCCGTCGCGGCCAGCCAGGACGCCGGCTGCATCGTGATCACCGGCGCCGACCCGGCATTCTGCGCCGGGCTGGACCTGCGCAACCTGGGCGCCGACCGCCTCGCCGACTTCCCGTCCTACACCCACGCCATGGCGGCGTCCGCGATCCCGATGATCGCCGCCGTGAACGGGCCGGCGGTGACCGGCGGGTTCGAGGTGGCGCTGCTGTGCGACTTCATGGTGGCGTCCGATCGCGCCAGGTTCGCCGACACCCACCTGCGTGTGGGCGTCTATCCCGGCCCGGTGGTGGTCGACCTGCCGCGCCGCGTGGGCGGGGCCTGGGCGCGGGAGATGTCGCTCAGCGGCAACTTCGTCGATGCCGACACGGCGCTCCGCATCGGTCTGGTGAACCACCTGGTCCCGCACGAAGAGCTGCTGCCCTACACGCTGAAGCTGGCCCAGCAGATCGCCGAGCAGCCGCGCGACATGGTCGTGGCCCTGCGCCACGACTGGGACGAGAGCGTCGGTCCGCCGGTCGCCGAGGGCCGCCGCGTGCATGCGCAGCACGCCGGCCAGGGCGGCTTCGGCGGCAATCGCGGCGCGGAGATCGCCCAGCGGCGCGAAGCCGTGCTGGCCCGCTCCCGCGATCAGCGCGGCGCCTGACGACGGCGCCTCGCGGCTAGCGCCCGGAAAAGACCGCCGGACGCCGCTCGAGGAAGCTGGCGACGCCTTCCTTATGGTCCTCCGAAGCAAAGCACTCGGCCATGGCGGCGAGGTGGTGCTTCATGTGCTCGCCGAGGTCGCGCTCCAGGCCGCGCCAGACCAGTTCCTTGGCGCGCGCGGCGGCGAACGGCGAGGTCTTGAGGTAGAGCCGGGCCTCGGCGCGAGCAGCCTCCTGTAGCGCCTCGGGCTCGACCACCTGATGAGCGTAGCCGATCCTGAGCGCCTCTTCCGGTTCCAGGAAGGCCGCCGAAAACAGCAGGCGGAGCGCCCGCTGCGGGCCGATCAAACGCGGCAGCAGCCAGGAGCCGGCCCCGGTGTCGGGCACCAAGCCTCGCTGGCCGAAGTTCCAGGCGATCCGCGCCCGTGTCGACAGGATTCGCACGTCGCACTGGCTGGTGAACTCGGCGCCCATGCCCATGGCGGCGCCGTCGATGGCCGCGATCACCGGCTTCGGCAGCCGCATCAGCGGCCAGGCCAGCGCGTCCGCGCCGCTCGACCGGGCCGGCGTCCTGGAGCCGCGCTCGCCGGTGGGGGTATCCTGCAGGTCGGAGAGATCGGTGCCGGCGCAGAACGACCCGGGCACGCCCGTCAGGATGACCACGCGGGCCTTGGGGTCGGCGCCGATGCTGGCGATCGCCTCGTGGAAGGCGCCGAGCATGGCGTAGGTCATCGCATTGCGTTTCTCGCCGCGGTCGATGGTGATGGTGGCGATGCCTTCGTCGTCGATCTCGTGCCGGATGTGGTGAGCCGTCATTTCTCGCGCCTCCAAATGGTCAGATCGGGCAGCTCGCCACCTCGAGCTGCAGCATCGCCAGCACCCGCCCGAAGCCGATGTACTGGCCGGCCATCATCGACAGCTCCAGGAACTCGGCGTCGCTGAAGTGGCGGCGCATGGCGGCCACGTCGTCGTCGCCGATGTTGTGGTGATCCACCGCCATCTTCTCCGCGAAGTGGATGGCCGCGCGCTCGCGGGGCGTGAAACCGCCGTTGTCGGCGTCATCGACCCCTGAGGCCGCTTCGTCTTCAGCCACCACCTCCGGCGCCATGCGCACGCTCTTGCACAGCACACAGCCGTTCAGCGTCGCGATGCGCAGGCGGATCAGCTCCTTCAGCCTGGGCTCCAGCACGCCGGCGCCGCCGGTGTGCCAGGGGTGGTAGAAGGCCTGGTAGGCCTGCACCAACGCCTCGTTCGGCGCGAACACGCGGGCGAAGTGACGGCCCAGCCAGTTCTCCTCCGGCGTGGCGTCGTGGATGGTCTTGAGATAGGGCGGCAGGGCGTCCGGCTCGACCAGGGGCATCCGGGACATGGCGGCTTCCTCCGTTGTGACGCCCGCCATGTTGCACCCAAACCCGCGTGCCGCCGCGTCAGCGAAAGCCCGGTTTTTCTTGACGTCCCCGGGGCCCGGCGGGCGCAGTCGCGTCCAGGTTCGGAGGACACGCGATGATCAAGCTGGTCTACGTCATTGTCCGGCGCGACGGGATGTCGGCGCAGGACTTCCGCGACTACTGGCTGACCCAGCACGGCCCGCTGGTGGCGGCGCAGGCCAAGGCGCTCAAGCTGCGCAAGTACGTCCAGAGCCACCCCGTCGATCCCGAGGCCAGCGAGGCCATGCGCGCCGTTCGCGGCATGCGCGGGGCCGTCGACGGCCTGACCGAGGTGTGGTGGGACTCGCTGGAGGACTTCCAGTCCGCCTACGCCACGCCGGAGGGCCAGGAGTCGGGCCGCATCCTCGCCGAGGACGAAGCCAAGTTCATCGACTTCCCGAAGTCGGCGGTCTTCCTCACCGAGGAGCACCTGATCTTCGACCACACCGGCGGCAAAGGCCCCGATCCCCAGGCGTCCAAGGCCACCTACCTGCTGACCAAGCGCGACGACCTCACCCAGGCCCAGTGCCACGAGACCTGGCTGAAGGATCACGGGCCGCTGGTGGCCAGCTTCGCTGGGCCGCTGCGGATGGCCAAGTACGTCCAGAGCCACGCGATCGCGCCCGACGTGAACGCCGGCATCCAGGCCGGCCGCAACTACGAGCCGCCGCTGGATGGCATCACCGAGGTCTGGGTCGATCCGCACGCCCCTGCGACGGCGAGCCCCGAGACGGCGGCGAAGGCCGGTGCCGCCCTGGTCGAGGACGAGCGCCGCTTCGTGCAGATGGACAAGTCGCGTCTGTTCATGACCCGCGAACACGTGATCTTCGACCACACCCGCTGAGGCTGGCGGCGCCTTCCGCGATCAAGTCCATTTCTCAGGCCGCGAATTTTATCCGCCTCGGCGCGGGCGAAACCCGGGCGTATCGTCGGCCGCCGCGAACGGAGTGATCGCCGGCGACGCGAAGAAGGCCATGCGGATCCACAACCTCTACGCCGACGCCGCCGGAGAATCGCACTTCCGCGACCTCGAGGTCGAATGGGCGCGCGACCTGCCCAGCGGGCGGACGTCGGCGCAGCAGCCCGCCACCGGCGTCATCTTCCGCGAGACGCCGGGCGACTACGACCTGGACTGGCACCGCGCGCCGCGCCGGCAGTACGTCGTCAACCTGGACGCCCCGGTCGAGATCACCGCCAGCGACGGTGAGCGGCGCATCATCGGCGCTGGCGAAGTGCTGTTGGTCGAGGACACCACCGGCGCCGGACACCTGTCGAAAGCCGTCAGCGGCCAGATCCGCCGCTCGATCTTCATCCCCATCGAATGAGGCTGCGAAGCAGCCCGCAACTTCCGGAGGAAAGACAGCCATGAAGACCATCCCGTTCAAGAACGTCAGCCACTCCGCCCACGTCTGCTCGGACATGCATGCGTCCACCAAGTTCCTGGAAGAGGTCCTGGGCATGCCGCTGGTGATGCTCATCGACCTGCCGGGCGGCGGGCAGCACAGCTTCCACGACATGGGCGACGGCGGGCTTATGTCGTACATGTGGTTCCCGCAGGTCGAGGGGAAGCCGAGCCGGGCCGGCCAGGCCAGCCACTTGGCCTTCTGCGTCGACGACGAGGACTTCGACAACGCGCTGGCGATCCTGCGCGACGACCGGAAGCTGGAGGTCAGGACCATCTACCACGGGCTCGAGAAGCCCTCCTGCCCCGATCCGAACGACCCGGACGTGTGGATCCGCTCGCTGTATTTCACCGATCCCGACGGCTACCAGCTCGAGATCGCCAGCCTCCGCACCGTGCTTGATCCGCGCAAGCACGTGCTGACCGAACCCAAGAACGCCGCCGGCGAGAAGGTCCCCTACGTCCCGCTGGCCCTGCGCGAGAAGGTCGCCGCCTAATACACGCGGCGCAGGCAACTTCCTGTCCCCGGCTTCCCGTGTCACGGTCGAGGCCGGGGAAGGAAACAACAAATGACAACGCTGGAATCGCCGCCCGACGCGGCGGCCTCACCGGCCGCGCGCGAGCCGGTCGTGGGCCTCAGGACCTACGGGTTCGTGGCTTTCCTGATGCTGCTGAACGTCCTGAACATCCTGGACCGCCAGCTGCTGCCGACCTTCGCCAACGACATCAAGGCGGACCTGCACCTCACCAACGGACAGTTCGGCCTGCTGTCCGGGATCATGTTCACCCTGCTCTACGGCATCCTCAGCCCGTTCATGGGGCTGATCGCCGACACCACCCACCGGCCGCGCTTCGCCGCCCTGGGCGTCGGCCTCTGGAGCCTGCTGACGGCGGCGTCCGGCGCGGCTCGGGGCTTCGTCTCCCTGGCCATCCCGCGGGTGTTCATCGGCGTGGGCGAAGCCACGCTGACGCCGACGGCGCTCTCCATGGTGGCCGACCGTTTCCCGGCCCGCCAGTTCGGCTTGGCGTCGGGGGCCTACTACGCCGGCGTACCGCTGGGCGCGGGCCTGGCCTACTTCGTCGCCGCGACCCTGGGCGTCCAGGTCGGGTGGCGGAACTGCTTCTTCCTGATCGGCGCGGTGGGCCTGGTCCTCGCCGTGGTCCTGGCGCTGCAGCCCGACCCTCGCGTCCGGCCCACAGGCGGCGACGCCGGCGCCGGCATCCGCGGCATGCTGGCCCTGCTGCCCCAGCTGTTCGCGGCGATGAAGCGGTCGCCCGCCCTGCCGCTCACCATGCTCGGCGGCGTCGGCGTCCACTTCGCCGTCGGCGGCGCCCAGTTCGACACCCTGTGGTGGAAGGAGGAGCTGCACCTCGATATCGGGCCGCTCTTCCTGAAAATCGCCCTGATGTACGCCACCGTCGGCGTCGCCGGGAACATCCTGGGCGGGCTGGCCGCCGACTGGTGGCTGAGGATCACCGGCCAGGGGCGGCCGATGTTCGTCGCCCTGCTGCTGCTGGTGATGACCCCGCTGGGCTTCCTCTACCGCCTGACCGACCACGCAGGCCTGCTGTTCTGGATCGGCGTCGGGACCGGCATCTTCCAGCTGGCGGCCATGTACGGCGCGGCCTACGCGACCATCCAGGAGCTGGTCCCGGTCCGCATCCGCGCCACCGCGGTGGCGATCTTCATCCTGGCGGTCAACGTGATCGGCCTGGGCATCTCGGTGACGGTCGGCGGGTTCATGATCGACGCCTTCGCCAAGGCCGGCCACGCCAAGCCGATCACCGACATGATGCTGGTGATGACCGCCGCCTCGGCGATCGCCATCCCCTGCTTCCTGCTCGCCGCCCTGCGCTTCCAGAAGGACCGC
>CBHTUE010000164.1:0-11404 GCA_966096115.1 uncultured Phenylobacterium sp. | reverse complement strand
CCCTCTTGCAGCTGCGACACCAGTTCGGTGCGCTGCTCGGCGCGGGCTTCTTCCAGGATCGCGCGACGCGACACCACGATGTTCCCGCGGGGACGATCCATCTTCAGGATCGCGAAGGGCTGTTCCTTGCCCATCAGCGGACCGACGTCGCGCACCGGGCGGATGTCGACCTGCGAACCGGGCAGGAACGCCGAGGCGCCGCCCAGGTCGACGGTGAAGCCGCCCTTCACGCGGCCGACGATGACGCCCATCACCGGCTCGTTCTTCTCGTAGACGCCTTCCAGACGGGTCCAGGCTTCCTCGCGGCGGGCCTTTTCACGGCTGATGACGGCCTCGCCCATCGCGTTCTCGACGCGCTCGAGGAAGACTTCGACGCTGTCGCCGACCTTGATCGGATCCTTCGACTCGCCTTCGCCGACGCCGAATTCCTTCAGCGAGACGCGGCCTTCGGTCTTCAGACCGACGTCGATGATGGCGAAGTCCTTCTCGATGGCCACCACGAGACCGTGGACCACCTGGCCTTCCATGAAGTCGCGCCCGCCGAGGGATTCGTCGAGCAGCGCGGCGAAGTCGTCGCGCGAGGGATTGAGGCTTTGATCGTCAGCCATATGAACTTTCATCTTCAAATGACGCGAGGCCCGCACACCGGATGGCGTCGGACGGAGTCCCCGTGTCGGGTTAAGGGTTGCAACCGAAGACGCGGGGCTCGCGAAGGGGCCTCACGCCGTGAAATTTGCCCGCGGGTCGTGCGAGGGAAAAGCGCGTTTGGATTGCCTTAGCGGGCCCCCTCTTGGTTTGAGGGCTCCCAACGGGCTCGCGCTGCCTCGACGATGCGACGGGCCGCATCGGCGGCCTGCTCTATAGTCATTTCAGTGGTGTCGAGCAACTCCGCGTCGGGCGCCGCCACCATCGGGGCCGCGTCGCGGCCGCCGTCGCGGGCGTCGCGCTTGTGGATGTCGGCCAGCACGTCCTCGTAGGATACGTCCTCGCCCTGGCCCCTCAGCTGCTTCCAGCGGCGTTCCGCGCGCACCTCCGGCGAGGCGGTGACATAGAGCTTCGCCGGGGCGTCCGGGCAGATCACCGTGCCGATGTCGCGCCCGTCCAGGATCGCGCCGCCGTCCTGGGCGGCGAAGGTGTGCTGGAACTCCAGGAGGGCGTCGCGCACCTTGCGGTGGATCGCGACCCGGCTGGCCAGGTCCCCGGCCGCTCGGGTGCGCAGCGCCGGGTCGTCCAGTTGCTCGGCGGTCAGCAGCGCCGCGATCGCCCCCGCCGCGCCCTCGTCGTCCGGGTTCTCCCCGGCCCGCTCGGTCAGCACGCCCACCGCGCGGTATAAGAGGCCGGTATCCAGCACCGGCAGGCCGAATTCGCGGCCCAGCCGCGTGGCGACCGTGCCCTTGCCCGAGGCGGCCGGGCCGTCCACGGCGATCACGAAAGAGGTCACAGGCATCCACGCACCCCCTCCTCTCCCCCCGCGAAGCCACGAGAGGGAGAGGGTAGGGAGAGGGCGGCGCAGGCCTCGCCGCTTGCGTTGAGGTTCCGCAATTGCGCGCCATCCTCGGCGCCCCTGGAGGAACACGACCGGCGCCGGGTCCTGGCTGGACCGCCCGGACCGCCGCGAGGCGGAGCCGCCCTCTCCCTACCCTCTCCCTCTCCGCTTCGCGGGGGGAGAGGCGTGGCTGTAGCAACGCCCTGCCTCACGCCGCCGCGGGCCGCTCTTCGGCGATCTCGGCGCCCAGGCCGCGCATCAGGTCCGTGAAGCCGGGGAAGCTGGTGGCGATCATGCCCGGCTCGTCGACCGCGACCGGCTCCTCGGCGGCCAGGCCCAGGATCAGGTGGCTCATGGCGATGCGGTGGTCTCCGTGGGTGGTGACGCTCGCCCCACCGGCCACCAGGTGGTTGCCACGCTTGGCGCCGATCACGGTCAGCGTCTCCGGCTCCTCCTCGACCCCGATGCCGCAGGCCGAAAGCCCCGCCGCCATCAGGGCGATGCGGTCGCTCTCCTTCACGCGCATCTCGCCGATGCCGCGCATCACCGTCTTGCCCGAGGCGAACGCCGCCGCGACCGCCAGGATCGGGTACTCGTCGATCATCGACGGCGCCCGCTCCGGCGGCACCTCGACGCCCTCCAGCTCGGAGTGGCGGGCGGTGATGTCGGCCACCGTCTCCCCGCCCTCGTCGCGGACGTTGATCACCGAAAGGTCCGCGCCCATCTCCCCCAGGGTGTCCAGGAGGCCGATGCGCAGGGGGTTGAGCAGCATCCCCTGCACCGTCACCTCCGACCCCGGCGTCACCAGGGCCGCCACCAGCAGGAAGGCGGCCGAGGACGGGTCGCCCGGCACGTGAATCTTCGTGCCGGTCAGCGTCTGGCCGCCCCGCAGCAGGATGTGGCGCCCTCCGTCCAACTCGCGCACCTCCACCTCGGCGCCGAAGCCGCGCAGCATGCGCTCGGTGTGGTCGCGGGTGGCCTCGGGCTCGATCACCTCGGCTCCGCCGTCGGCGTGCAGCCCGGCCAGCAGCACCGCCGACTTCACTTGCGCCGAGGGCTCCGGCAGCCGGTAGGCGATGTGCTTCAGATGGCCGCCCTTCAGCGTCAGCGGCAGGCGGCCGCCGGCCCGGCAGATCCAGCTCGCGCCCATCTCGCCCAGGGGCTTCAGCACCCGGTTCATCGGCCGGCCACGCAGGGAGCTGTCGCCGGTAAAGGTCGCCGCCAGGTCGAACCCGGCCGCCGCCCCCATGATCAGCCGCACGCCGGTGCCGGCGTTGCCGCAATCGACCACGTCGGCCGGCTCCGAGAAGCCGCCCCGGCCCTCGACGCGCCACTTGCCGTCACCCAGCCGCTCCACGCCCGCGCCGAACGCCGCCATCGCCGCGGCGGTGCGCTTGACGTCATCGCCTTCCAGCAGGCCCTCGATCTCGGTCACGCCGCTGGCCAGCGCCCCCAGGATGAGCGCGCGGTGGCTGATGGACTTGTCGCCCGGCGTGCGCACCACGCCTTTGAGCGGGCCGGCGCGCTTTGCCGTCAGTCTTGGGGCAGTCAGTCGGGCGGCCGTCATAGCCAGAAAACGCGCCTCTTGAATCGGGCCGAAGTTGAAGCCGGATGCTTTGACAGTCGCCCTCGTGCGTGGCAAGGGACGCCGCCTTTCCGCGAAACCCCCGCAATCCACCCATCACCTTAGAGGTTGCCGCCTTTGGCCGATCCCCAACTGGGCACCAAGCAAATCTGCCCGAACTGCCAGGCTAAATTCTACGATCTCGGCAAGCGCCCGGCCCACTGCCCGAAGTGCGCCACCGAGTTCGACCCCGACGAAGCCGTCCGCAACCGCCGCGTCCGCGCCCGCGCCGTCGTGCCCGAAGACGATCAGGTCGAAGATCAGGTCGCCGACAAGGAGACGGATGACGAGGAAGAAGAGGAAGAGGCGGTCACGCCCGAACTCGACGAAGTCGTCGACGAACCGCCGCTGGCCTCCGACGACGACGACGCCGACGCCGAGGCGCCCGCCGTCTCCGAGGACCTGGGCGAGTTCACCGACGAAGAGGAAGAGGCGGACGACGCCGACGTTCCGTTCCTGGAGGACGAGGACGAAGACGAGTTCGACGAGACCGAAATCGACGGCCTGCCCGGCGAGGGCGACGACGATCGGTAAGGGTCTTACGCCCTGCGACGAAAAAGGCCGAAAACTTCGGCTTGATCGCGGCGGGGCGTTTGACTAGGTTCCGCGCCTTCCCGGGGGCGACCCCCTCGGGAACCCGGACTCCGGGGCTATAGCTCAGCTGGTAGAGCGCTTGAATGGCATTCAAGAGGTCAGCGGTTCGACTCCGCTTAGCTCCACCAACGAAGGCCCGCAGTTAGCGCTGCGGGCCTTCGCCATTTTCCGGCCCCTGCTGCGCCTTGACCGTACCCGGACGCTCGGAGAGAACCTTGAGCATGCGAAACCCCACGCCCTGCCTGATCGCCGCCGCTGCGATCCTGGCCCTGAGCGGTTGCGACAAGCCCAAACAGCGCAACGTTCCGGCCGCGCCCGCGCCGCCCGCGGCCACCGCCGCCGCGCTGCCGCCCCTGCCCGCCTGGGGCAAGGACATGATCGGCAAGGCGCAGACCGCCCTCTTCCCGGCGGAGTTCAAGACGTGCCTGGGCAACACCGACAACGTCGAGCAGAAGTTCGCCGACGGGGTGAAGGTCGTCGGCTGGGCCTGGGACCCGGCCACCAAGCAACCGGTCGCCCGGGTGATCCTGGTCGACATCACCGGCCTGATCGCCGGCGTCGGCGAGACCGGCCTGTCGCGCCCTGACGTGAACGCCGCCAAGCCCGAGATCAAGTCGCCGACCACCGGCTGGGCTGCGCTCACCAGCCGCACGACCGGCCCGGTCGACGCCTACGGCATCGTCGACGGCGGCAAGTCGCTCTGCCAGCTGGGGCATCTGGAGTTCTAAGGCGTCGCCGCCCTCCCCTTCTGGGGAGGGACAGGCCGCGAAGCGGCCAGGGTGGGGAAGTACGAGCCGGAACTCTGCCGACGGGGATTGACGGGGGCTCGTCCTGAGACGTCGCGCCCAGTCGTCACTTCCCCACCCGTCTCGCTGCGCTCGCCACCCTCCCCAGAAGGGGAGGGCGAGCCTTCATTGCGAAGAGCACGTTCGATCACCACATACCTGAGGTCCGGGCGAACCGAGCCGATACCGGGCGGTTCGACCGGAGAGTCGCTGTCATAGGACTCTATCTGATGAACCGTGGACTGATCTTCGACAGCCCGTTCCTTCTGGGCTTCGAGCATACGCGAAACCTCATCGAGCGGGCGGCCAAGGCCGCCGCCGAGAGCTATCCTCCCTACAATGTGGAGGATCTCGGCGAGGGATCGCTGCGGATCACCCTGGCGGTGGCCGGCTTCTCGCCCGACCAGCTGCAGGTGACCGTCGAGGATCGCCAGCTGGTGGTCGCCGGCAAGCGCGACGCCGGCGCCCAGGCGAAGTCGGACGAGGCCTACCTGCACCGTGGCATCGCCGCCCGCGGCTTCATCCGAAGCTTCGTGCTGGCCGACGGCATGGTGGTGGAGGCCGCGACCCTGGAGCATGGCCTGCTCCACATCGACCTGGCGCGGCCGGAACCGGAAAATCGGGTGCTGAGCATCCCGATCCGGACCAGCGGCCGAGCTTAGGAAAGTACTGTAGCGGAGGCTGCCGGAAGAGCTGGGGCCTCATCAAATGAAAGGTGCGCTGAACCTGCGGCCTTTCGGAGCGTTGAGTTAAATGGAGGTGGTCATGATGACGCCTGTTCTTACGACTGAAGCGTTTGCCGCCCTTGGCGCGCCGAATCTTGTCTATGTCCGCCCCATCAAGGCGGCAGAGATTCTGGCGAGCACGCCCACGGCCCAGATTGAGAGCTTTGAGCTCGACCCGGACCAGACCCTGTACGCCGTCCACCGTGCGGACGGAGAGCGTCTGGCCGTCCTGACCGACAAGGACGCGGCGATGGCGGCCGCACTGGCCCACGAACTGGCCCCGGTCTCGGTCCACTAACGCGCTGAGCCCGCAAAACGACGAAGGGGCCGGCCTCAACGGGCCGGCCTTTTTCGTGCCCGCAGAACGGCAACCCCGAAGCGCGTCAGCGCAGCAAGACTCAAACCACGGACAGGGCACAGAAACACACAGAAGGCGGAGCAGAGGCGGGCGCGGAGCCAGCCACACCCTGAGCTTTCTGTGTGTCTCTGTGCCCTGTCCGTGGTTCCGGAAAGACGAGCCTGCGGCGCGCTCTAAGCCGCCGAAGGCCGGGCCGACGCTTCCTGGACCAGCAGGGCGTGGACCGCGTCGGCCGTGCGGGCCTTGCGGAGTTGTTCGCGCAGGCCGGCCTGGCGCAGCAGACGCGAGACGCGGGCCAGGGCGCGCAGGTGCTCGGCGCCGGCGTTCTTGGGGGCGAACAGGGCGAAGAACAGGTCGACGGGCTTGTCGTCCACCGACCCGAAGTCCACCGGCTGCTCGATGCGCACGAACACGCCGCGCATGCGCTCCAGGCCCTCGAGCCGCGCGTGCGGCACGGCCACGCCATGGCCGACCCCGGTGGAGTCAGCCGCTTCACGCTCGACGAGCGCGTCCAGGATGTCGCCCGCGTCCAGTTGGAAGCTGCGGGCCGCGATCTCCGCGATCAGGGCCAGCACCTTCCGCTTGTCCGTCGCGCTCACGCGCAGGGAGATCGCCGAGCGATCCAGCAATTCGCCGATGTTCATGGTGTCTAAGTACGCATCCCAAATCCGCGCGGACCCGCTGGAGGCCGGGCCCGCACAGGTTCTTCGCAGCCATCAGTGAGCCGGACCGGCTCCCTCCCCCTCGGATCCGTTGCGGGCCTTGGTCCGCTCCGGATCAATCCAGCCGATGTTTCCATCGGGCCGGCGATATACCACCGAAAGTCCGCCGTGCGCGGCGTTTCGGAACACGATTGTTTGAGCTTCGGCCAGGTCCAGTTCCATGACCGCCATGGAAACCGTCATCGAACGCACGGGGCGCTCGGTTTCGGCGATGATCATCGGCTCCGGGAAGGCCTGCCCCTCCAGGTCGTCGTCTTCTTCCTCGTCCGCATCGGGCGCGGCCAGGACGAAATAGGCGGCGTTCTCCGCCTGCTTGGCGGCCACTTGCTGGCCGTGGTGGCTCTTCAGCCGGTTCTTGTAGCGGCGGATGCGCTTCGACAGCTTTTCCAGGGCCGCGTCGAAGGCCTGGTGGGCGTCGTCGCCGAGTCCCTGGCTGGTGAGTTGCTGGCCGGTGGCCAGGGTGACGGCGCAATCGACCCTGAAAGCGGGACCTTCCCTGCTGACGACCACGTCGGCGCCGCCGCCGCCACGGTCGAAATACTTCGCAATGCTGGTGGTGAGTTCGTCCGAGACTCGCGTTCGCAGAGCCTCGCCGACATCGACATGCTTGCCGGTGACTTGGACTTGCATACCCATGACAACGCGCCGCCGCCGGGAAGGTGTCAAGCGGCCGAAATCAGCCCCAGGGCGTGCGTGAAGGCCCTGACGATAATGTGAGCGGCGAGCGCCAGGACGCTGCCGCTGGTGATGGCGGCGGCATAGCCGATGAGGGCGATCAGGCCGTCCCGCTGGATCAGCGAGAACGACAGGACCGACACCGCCAGCGCCGGCAGGATGTTGCCCAGCGGGATCGGCAGGACCAGCACCAGGGCCAGGATCGTGCAGACGAAACCGATGACCCGCTCGCCCGTCCGCCCGAACAGCAGGCTGAGGCGGGGGCTGGACACCGCCTCCACCCGCTCCAGCCAGGGGATCACGCGCGGCAGGCTCTTCTTCAGGTCCGCGGTGGCGATGGTCCGCGCCTTCAGCCGTTCCGGTAGCCAGGGCGCGCCGTCGTTGAGCACCAGTTGCGGCGCGAGCAGCAGCAGCGGCAGGCCGAAGATCGTCGTGGCCCCCGGCGGCAGCGGCAGCATGCAGACCAGTCCGAACAGGAACAGCAGCGCCCCCAGCGCGCGGCCGCCGAACCGGTCCATCAGTTCGTCCACCGAGATCCGCGGCTGGTCGTGGTCGGCGATGCCGGCCAGCACGGCGGAGAGCGGCAGCTTTTTCTCGATCGTTTCGGACATCTGCCAACCATCTGGCGATTCCCCGGGATCGCGCCAAGAGGCGTAACGCCTCGACGGCGTCCAAAGTCCAACGCGACCGGGTCCGGGCAGGAATTCGGGCGCCTCGACGGGCCCGGGGCGGCTAGGCCGGTTCCTTCAGCCTGCGCCGGCGGTCCACCGACGAGGGGATGCGCATCGCCTCGCGGTACTTGGCGACGGTGCGCCGGGCGATGTCGACGCCGTCGCCCTTCAGGATCTCGACGATCCGGTCGTCCGAATGGACGTCGGCCTCGGCCGTCTCGGTGGCGATCAGCTGCTTGATCTTGTCGCGCACGCTCTCGGCGGAGTGGGCCTCGCCGCCCTCGGACGAGGCGATCGCCGAGGTGAAGAAGAACTTCATCTCGAACACGCCGCGCGGCGTGGCCATGTACTTGTTCGAGGTCACCCGGCTGACCGTGGATTCGTGCATGCCGATCGCCTCGGCGACGGTTTTCAGGTTCAGCGGCCGCAGGTGCTGCACGCCGAAGGCTAGGAAAGCGTCCTGCTGGCGCACGATCTCGGAGGAGACCTTCAGGATCGTCCGCGCCCGCTGGTCCAGGCTCTTCAGCAGCCAGTTGGCCTGCGCCAGGCAGTCGGAAACGAAGGTCTTCTCCTGGTCGCTCTTCGACTGGCCCGAGACGCGGGCGTGGTAGCGCTGGTCGACCAGCAGCCGCGGCAGGGTGTCGGAGTTCAGCTCCACGTGCCACAGGCCGCCGGGGCCTTCCTTGACGAACACGTCGGGCGCCACCGGCGTGGCCGGCTCGCCGCCGAACGCCGCGCCGGGCCGGGGCGTCAGCCCGCGGATCTCGGCGATCATCTCGCGCAGGTCCTCGTCGTCGACACCGCAGATCTTCTTCAGCGCGCTCAGGTCCCGCCGCGCCAGCAGCGGCAGGTTGTCCAGCAGCGCCCCGATCGCCGGGTCGTAGCGGTTCTGATCCTTCAGCTGGATCATCAGGCATTCGCGCACGTCGCGGGCGGCCACGCCCACCGGGTCGAAGCCCTGGATGACGGACAGCACCTTCTCGACCAGGTCGACGGCGCAACCCAGACGCTCCGCCACCTCGTCGATCTCGGCGCGCAGGTAGCCGCCCTCGTCGACGGCGTCGATCAGCACGTGGGCGATGGCGACCTCGGCCGCCAGCAGGCCGGAGGCGGAGAGCTGTTCGCTCAGGTGTTCGGCCAGGGTGAGTTCGCGGGTGTACGCGCCCTCCATCCCCTCGCCGTCGTGGTCGAAGCTGCCGCCGGACCCGGCCTTGGACCAGTCGACGGTCCCACCGGCGTCGGCGGCCCCCATCCCGTCCGGCGCATCGCCGGTGGCGCGCTCGCCGGGCGAGGCCTCGTCATGGACGGCGTCCAGGTCGGCGCGGGCCTCGGCGTCGGTCGCCTGTTCGGGCGCCGCGGGCAGCTCGACGTCGGACCCCTGCTCGGGCTCGTGCTCGCGCTCGTCTCGCTGCAGCAGCGGGTTGCGCTCCAGCTCTTCCTCGACGAAGGCCTCGACCTCGACATTGGACATCTGCAGCAGCTTGATCGCCTGCTGCAGCTGGGGCGTGATGACCAGCCCCTGCCCCTGCCGAATCTCGAGTCGAGCGCTGAGCGCCACCTGGCTGTCCCCTGGCCTGTTTCTTGCTTTCCAAGCTAGGGGCGGAACACCACTGAGTAGTTAACACCCCGGCATTACGCCGCGACGGGTGCGCGCAGGCTCGTCTCCAGGTCCCAGTCGAACTCAGGATAGAACCGCGCCATCAGCCGGTCGACATAAGCCACTAGCGTCCCGAACCCCTCGGCGCGCCGCTTCAGCTCGCCCTCGAACCAGGGGGTCAACACCGCTGCCAGCAGGGCGAACACCGTGGCGTCCGCGCCGCAGGGCCGGTGGCCGAACAGGAAGGGCTTGTCGCCCAGCAGCGCCGCGATCGCCGCCAGCGAGCGCACGCCCAGGGCCACGGTCTCCAGGTCCGAGTGCCGCCCGATCGCGCCGTGGATGCGCTTCTGCACCTCGGCCTGCACGCCATTCCGCACCGCGTCGGGCATCCCGTCGAAGAAGTGCGCCGGACCCCGGGCGAAATTTGCCGGGTCCAGCCACCGCTCGCGCGCCTGGGTCCAGCTGAAGTGGTTCTCCATCATCCGCTCGACGGCCCAGGCGGTGGCCCGCTGCTCAGGGCTCAGCCCCTCGTCGAAATCGATGCCGTAGGTCCGTTCCAGGAACCCGCGGATGAAGGTCGAGTCGCCGATCCGCGCCCCGCCGATCTCGATCCAGGGCACTTGCCCTTTGGGCGCGTCCTCGCGCCGGCCCACGCGCTTCTCGTAGGGCACGCCGGCCATGCGCAGCTGCACCTCGGTCTTGGTGACGTAGGGGCTGATTTCCGGGAGGCCGAAGCCCTCGCCCGCGCCGTAGAGGATGATCATCGAACCGCTCCGTCCCTGGTTGACAGGACCACAGTGACGGAGCCTTGCTGCCACCATTCTGTCAGCAGCTTGGCACGAGAACAAAATGCGACGCGCCGACCGGCTCTTCCAGATCATCCAGATCCTGCGGCGGGGCACGCGGCCGATCACCGCCGACGCCATCGCCGAAGAGCTGGAGACCTCCAAGCGCACCGTCTACCGCGACATCGCCGACCTGGTGGGCCAGCGCGCGCCGATCCGCGGCGAGGCCGGCGTCGGCTACATCCTGGAGGACGGTTTCGACCTGCCGCCGCTGATGCTGACGCCGGAAGAGGTGGAGGCCGCGGTGCTGGGCGCCCAGATGGTGATGGCCCGCGGCGACCCGGCGCTGCGCCGCGCCGCCGAGGACCTGATCGCCAAGATCGGCGCGGTGATCCCGGAGGACCTGCGGCCGCTGGTCGTCGAGCCCTCCACCCGCGCCTCGGCCAGCTGGCGCACGACGCCGGACAACGTCGACATGGCCGCGGTCCGCCAGTCGATCCGCGCCGGGCGAAAGGTGGTGCTGACCTACAAGGACGAGCAGGACCGCGAGACCCTGCGCACCATCTGGCCCTTCGCCGTCGGCTACTACGAGACCAGCCGCCTGATCGTCGGCTACTGCGAATTGCGCCAGGACTTCCGCAGCTTCCGCACCGACCGCATCGCCGGCGCCGACTTCACCGAGACGCGCTACCCCGACCGCCCCGCCTCGCTCCGCGCCCGCTGGCGCCGCCGCCAGGACGAGATGTACGCCCAGATGCGCAAACGCGCCTCCTGACCCCGAGGCGGCGCCGCAGGCGCAGTCCTTCGAACCACGAAAGACACGAAATACACGAAAGGCCGCCGAGCCGGCCCGCCCCGGCAGCTCGTCCTTCGCTTTCGTGTATTTCGTGTCTTTCGTGGTTCCTATTTCCGCTTCGCGCGGACGTCTTGTTCCTGATCTGTTCCGTTCCCATCTCCCGCGGATGCCCCGCCCGCGCAAGCCCCGCGCCCCGTTCAGCGAAGACATCGCCGTGCGCCTGCTCGACGGCCTCTGCGAGGGTCGCGGCCTGCGCCGGATCTGCCGCGAGCCCGGCATGCCCACCCGCGCCACCGTCCTCAGGTGGCAGGCCCGGTGGCCGGACTTCCACCGCATGACCGCCGCCGCCCGCCTCATCGGCGGCCTGCTGGACGCCCGCGGCCGCCCCTCAAGCCTCACCCCCGAGATCGCCGACGAGATCTACCTCCGCCTCAGCCACGGCGAGCCCCTGCGCACCGTCTGCCGCGACCCGCACCTGCCCAGCCGCAGCACCGTCCAGGCCTGGGCCCACCGCCACGCCGACGTCGCCCACCTCCTCGACCTCGGCCGCGACAACGCCCGCTGGGCCCAGGCCGACCGCGTCTTC
>CBHTUE010000163.1:0-11616 GCA_966096115.1 uncultured Phenylobacterium sp. | reverse complement strand
CTCGCCGATGATCGAGGCGCGCAGGTGGCCCACGTGCATCGGCTTGGCGACGTTGGGACCGCCGTAGTCGACGATCACCCGGCGGGCCGGCGCGACCGTCTCGGCCCCGGCTCGGGGGTCGGCGGCGATCTCGTTGGCGCGCGCGGCCAGGGCGGCGTCGGCGACCTTCAGGTTGATGAAGCCCGGGCCGGCGATCTCGACGGAGGCCATCAGCGGATGGCCGGCCAGCTTCGCGGCGACGGCGGCGGCGATCTCGCGCGGGTTCTGGCCCAGCCGCTTGGCCGCGGCCAGGGCGCCGTTGGACTGGAAGTCGGCGAGGTCGGGACGGTCGGAGGGGGTCACCCGGCCCAGTTCGGGAGGCGCGCCAACGGCGGCGAAGGCGGTCTCGACCGCCTCGCCCAGCGCCCGCTTGAGGTCGCTCATGGGTTGGGCGCGTTGCTCGCGGTCTGGCCGACGTTCAGGCGGAAGCGTTTGCCGTCACGGTTGAAGGCGGCCATTTCCGGCGTCACGTCGAAGCCCACGAGGATCTCGAAGTTCGAGCCGGAGGTGGCGATCGAGGCGCGCGGGATGGAGATCTGGTTCAGCGTCTCGGTGATGTAGACGCGGTCCTGCCCCTCCGGGAAGGTGATCGGCAGGTCGAACTCCTGCTTGGCGAGGACGGCCTTGTTCCGGTCGGTGACGGCGACCCAGTAGTGGTAGGTCTTCTGGCGGCCGGTCGCCTGCGGGCCTTTGCCCAGTTCGAAGAGGACCTGCATGGTCACTTCGATCGGCTTGTCGTCCTTGTACTGGCACCCGGCGGAGATGCCCTGGATCTCGCCCGACCAGCCGACGTTCGCCGAGGCCTCGCGGCCCTCCTTGAACTCCACGTAGCGGGCGGCGTCGTAGAGGCTCTTCACATAGGGGCAGGGGCCGGCGTTGCGCAGCTGCGGCAGCGGGGCCTGGTTGTCGCCCCACTCCTCGTTGCGCTTGCGCTTCTTGGCGGCTTCTTCCTCCTGCTTGCGCGCCTGGGCTTCGGGGTCCTGACGGCCCTGGGCATAGGTGACGACCGGAACGGCGGTGGCGGCCGCCAGTATTGCGGCGGCGAGGAGCAGGTGGCGGCGCATGGAAAGCGTCTCGACAAGAAGGGGCCGCGCGGACGTCGCGGGGTCGGGGCCTAAGTACAGCCTGAGGACTGTGGCCGCAACGCGGCTGGGTGTAGCGGGGTGCGCCCGCGGCGAAGCCGCGATGAATAACCACGGACAGCACACAGAAACACACAGAAAACCGGAGCAGCGGCGAGCACGGCGGTTCGATCATCTCGAGCTTTCTGTGTGTTTCTGTGTGCTGTCCGTGGTTTGAAATGGAGGAGGGCCGCTTCGCGGCCTAGCGGCAGGGGGCCGGGGGCACTAGGTTCCGCGGCATGTCAGACCGGCCGCCGTTGACCGTCATGCTCGCCAGCCCGCGGGGCTTTTGCGCCGGGGTGGACCGGGCGATCCAGATCGTCGAGCGCGCGATCGCGAAGTACGGGGCGCCGGTCTATGTGCGCCACGAGATCGTGCACAACCGCCACGTGGTCGACCGGCTGAAGGCGCTGGGCGCGGTGTTCGTCGAGGAGTTGGACGCGTGCCCGGTGGACCGCCCGGTGGTGTTCTCGGCGCACGGGGTGCCCAAGTCGGTGCCGGCCGCGGCTCGTGAGCGCAAGATGCTGTACCTGGACGCCACCTGCCCGCTGGTCTCCAAGGTGCATGTGGAGGCCGGCCGCCACCACGACGCGGGCCGTGAGATCGTGCTGATCGGCCATGCCGGCCATCCGGAGGTGGTGGGCACCATGGGGCAGCTGCCGCCGGGCGCGGTGGCGCTCATCGAGACGGTGGCGGACGCGCAGGCGTATCAGCCGCGCGACCCGGCCAACGTGGCGTTCGTCACCCAGACCACGCTGTCGGTGGACGACACCGCCGATATCGTCGCGGCGCTGCGCGCCCGGTTCCCGACGATCGCCGCGCCGCACAAGGAAGACATCTGCTACGCCACCACCAACCGCCAGGAGGCGGTGAAATCCATCGCCGAGGGCTGCGAGGTGCTGCTGGTGCTGGGCAGCGCCAACTCGTCGAACTCGGTGCGGCTGGCCGAGGTGGGCCGGCGATCCGGGGCCCGGGCCTATCTGATCGACGACGCCGAGGGGCTGGACTTCGCCTGGCTGGAGGGCGTGCGCACCGTGGGCATGACGGCGGGAGCCTCCGCGCCGGAGGTGCTGGTCGAGGGCGTGCTGGCGAAGCTGGCCGAGCGGTTCGAGGTGACCGTCGACGAGGTGGACGCGGCCCGCGAGACGGTGACGTTCAAGCTGCCGCGGGTGCTGGCTTAGCCTCCTCTCCCTCTCTTCGCGCCTGCGGCGCTCGAGGGAGAGGCGGTCATAGCTGACCGAAGCTGCGGTTGTATCGGCGCAGGAAGGCGCGGCCCCTGGCGTGGGGATCGTCGGCCCAGCCCTCGCGGGTGATGGCGTTGAAGGCGCCGTCGCCGCTGGGCTCCAGCTGCAGGGTGTCGCCGACGCTCAGGTGCAGGGCCGCCAGGGCTTCATCCGTGAGGATGACCGCCGCCTGGCCACCGATCTTCTCGACCTTCAGGGCAATCATGGGGTCCTCCGCGAGGTAGGTCCGTTCTAGCACAGGGTTGACCGCCTGGGCGACGTACCTCAGGTGGGCGCCATGGCGGTCTATACGGACATCACCGACGACGAACTGGCGGCGCTGCTGGCCGATTTCGACCTGGGGCAGGCCACCTCGTTCAAGGGGATCGCCGAGGGGGTGGAGAACTCCAACTTCCTGCTGGAGACCGAGACGGGGCGGTACTTCCTGACCGTGTACGAGAAGCGGGTGCGCGAAGAGGACCTGCCGTTCTTCCTGGGCCTGATGCGTTGGCTGGAGCAGCATGGGTTCCCGAGCGCGCGGCCGATCGCCGACCGCAACGGGGAGATCCTGAAGCGGATGCGCGGCAAGCCGTGCGCGCTGGTGAGCTTCCTGTCGGGGCTGTCGGTGCGCCGGCCCGGGGTGGCGCATTGTCGCGAGGCCGGCGGGAGCCTGGCGCAGCTGCACGTGGCGGGGCGGGGGTTCCCGATGCGGCGGGAGAACGACCTGGGGCAGCCCTACTGGGCGCCGATGTTCTCGAGCCTGAAGGCGGCGGCCGAGGGCCTGAAGCCGGGGTTGGCGGCGACGGTCGACGGCGACCTGGCGCGGCTGGCGGCGAGCTGGCCGCAAGGCTTGCCGGAGGGGGTGATCCATGCGGACTACTTCCCCGACAACGTCTTCTTCCAGGGCGGCAAGTTCGCGGCGGCGTTCGACTTCTATTTCGCCTGCACCGACGCGCTGGCCTACGACATCGCGGTCGCGCTGAACGCCTGGTGCTTCGAGCCGGACGGCAGCTTCAACATCACCTCGGCGCGGGCGCTGGTGGCGGGCTACGAGGCGGTGCGGCCGCTGTCGGACGCGGAGCGGGCGGCGCTGCCGATCCTGGCGCACGGGGCGGCGATGCGGTTCTTCCTGACCCGACTGCACGACTGGGGGGCGACGCCGGCCGGGGCGCTGGTGAAGCCGAAGGATCCGCTGGAATACGAGCGCAAGCTGGCGGTGCACCGCGCTTCGCCGGACCTCGTGCTGTTCGGATCCTAGGATGACGCCCGGCGTGGTGATCTACACGGACGGCGCCTGCTCCGGGAATCCGGGGCCGGGCGGCTGGGGCGCGGTGATGCTGTACGGCGAGAGCCGCAAGGAGATCTGCGGCGGCGAGGCGGGGACCACCAACAACCGCATGGAGCTGATGGCGGCCATCCAGGCGCTGGAGGCGCTGAAGAAGCCCTGCAAGGTGGAACTGCACACCGACAGCCAGTACGTCCAGAAGGGCATCCACGAGTGGATCCACAGCTGGAAGCGCCGCGGCTGGCGCACGGCCGACGGCAAGCCGGTCAAGAACGATGATTTGTGGCGGCGCCTTGACGAAGCCCGTTCGCGTCACGACGTGAGTTGGCGTTGGGTAAAGGGCCACGCGGGCCACGAGCTGAACGAACGGGCCGACGAACTGGCCCGGCAAGGCCTGAAGGACGCCCTGGAGGCGCCCACAGGCTGATCGTTCGATCTTGAAAGATCGAGGGCTCGGTCCGATGATTCCCTGTGCCGACTGTGTGTGATTCGGAGGTGGGGATATGGCCGTGGTGATCGAGGACCATCCCGAGGTCCAGGTTTTCGACGAGATCAGCCTGATCGAGCACGGCGTGCGCATGGCGATCAGCCGCAGCCTGCCGGTGGGCCTGACCTATCCGCAGTACGAGGTGCTGAACCTGATCGCGCGGCGGGGCGACGATCTGACGCCGAACTTCATCTCCAGTTCGCTGAAGATGACGCCGGGGGCGATCACCAACACCCTGCAGCGGCTGGAAGCGGTGCAACTGATCGTGGTGGCCCAGTGCCAGAGCGATCGGCGCAAGAAGGGCGTGCGGATGACGCCGGCCGGCCGCGAGGCCTATGCGCGCTCGATGGCGGCGATCCGGCCCAAGGTGGAGAAGCTGCGCGACGGCTTCACCCAGAAGGAATTCCGCGAGGCGCTGCCGTTCCTGCGGGCGCTGCGCATCTGGATGACCGAGCAGGCGTAGCCAAGCGCCGGGGCGTCGCGAAGCCCGCAGATCGACCACGAAGACCACAAAGGACACGAAGGGGACGAGGCCGCCCGAACGGCTTCGTGTCCTTGGTGGTCTTCGTGGTGAATGGCTGCGCCTGCGGCGCCTGGGCGTCTAGCTCGTCGGCGGCGCGGTGAAGCCGATGTAGCCGCGCTCGACCATGCGGCGCATGCCGTCATAGGCGCCCGTCAGCTCCTCGTAGGTGGCGCGCAGGTGAGTCAGCGCCGCGATCTGTTCGCGGGTGGGCGCGTCGTTGCCTTCGGTCATCGCCAGCGCGGCCACGACCCAGCGGGTGCGGGCCAGGGCCGAGGCCGAGGCCAGGCGCTGGAACTGCTCGGCGTCGACGGCGCCCAGGGTGGCGCTGAGGACCTTCTTGTTGGCGGCGTAGGCGGCGTAGTCGATCTGTTCCAGATGGCCGCGCAACTGGCGCTGGACCTTGGGGTCGACCTCGTCGTCCGGCTCGAAGTGGTCGCTGGGCGCGCGCCGCGTCCCGATCACCCTGCTCATGTCGTGTCCTCTGCCTGCCTGGCGGACCAGTCGCCGCAGCATCCACGAAAATGGCTAACAATCCTTTCGGGGGGCGTGCGGGGCAGTAGGCTCCAAAGGGCGTCGGCTCTAGGAGAAGTTGATCCAGCCGTTGAAGCCCGGATTCATGTCGGTGAAGTCCGGCAGGACGATGGGGTCCGCCGCTCCGGGAACCTGCGGGTAGGGATCGTACGTCGGCAGCGGTACGGGGAGCGCGGGACCCAGCAGGTTGTCGGCGTGCCACTGGGCTGTGATCGCCGCCCCGCGGTCGGTGGCCAGGTCCAGGATGACGCTGCCGGTGTTGATCACGTGGGTGGCCGTGTCGGTCACGACAATCTGGTTGGCCTTGTTGTTGGTCAGCATCGCGCCGTCGACCCGGGAGACCTGGATCCAGGACTTCATGTCGCTGAAGCCCTGGACGACGTTGTTCTCTATCGTGACGTTGGCGCCGCCGAGCACTACGATGCCGTTGTACATGGCGCCGCTGATGAGGTTGCCACGGATGGTCACGTTGCCGAACGGCAGGACGTGGCCCTCGTCGTGGACGAAGATGCCCTGGGTGATCTCGCCGTCGCCGCGCTGGAAGACGTTGTTCTCGATCACGATGTCATGGGCCGAGGCGGTCGTGCCGCGGGTCCAGAATTGGATTGCATCGGGGTGGTCGCCGGGGGCGGGATGGAAATCGCTGAACTGGTTGCCGGAGACGGTCACGTAGGACGAACCGCCACCCCGCACCCCATCCATCCGCAGATCGTGGAAGTGATTGCCGGAGATGTTCACGGTGCTGCTGTCGGCGTGAGCGACGCCGAACTTGAGCTGGTGGAAGTCTCCGTTCGTTACGGAGACGTTCGAGCTCTCGCGCAGCAGGATACCGCCGCCATCGTTGCTGGTGTCGTTGTCGAGCGAGCCGTGGACGTGGACGTCATCGAAATGGATATCCTGGCTCTTCTCCACCGTCGCGGCGTTGGTCGTGGTCGGCCCGCTCACGGTGAAATCCAGACCCTGGAAGGTCAGGCCGTTCGACGCCTTCACCTGCAGGTTGTTGAGGACGGCCCCGTGGATCGGATCCGCCGACGTGATGATGACGTCGTCGGTGAAGTGGAAGTTCTCCAGGGAGACCGACGGATAGGTCCCGGACGCCAGCTGAATCGTGTCGCCCGCCTGAGCGACCTTCAGCGCGCTGATCAACTCCGAGCCGGTGGAGACCGTGGTGATAGTCATGAGGAAACGCCCATCCGATACTGCACTATAGGCTAATCTGCCCGGGAGGCGTTAACCCTAGGAGAATACCCTGAGACGCCGCGGCGGAATGTCTCGCCTTCACTGTAGATCCGCCGAGGTTCCAGCGCCGCCATCGGCGGGTCACAGGCCGACGATTTTCGCGAGATTGCTCTTCGGGATGGCGTTGGCGAACGCTCCGCCCATCTTGGCCTTTTCGGCGGCCAGGTCGGCCCAGGCGGCGGCGAAGGCCAGGGGCGTGGCGGCCTTCGGATCGGCGATGGCCAGCGTCCAGGCCCGGCCGGCCAGCGCCTTGGCCAGTTCGGCGCGCAGGTCGAGGTCTTCGGTGGGCGGATCGGGCGGCGGCCTGACCAGGGTGTGCAGGACCAGAGCGTCGGGGCGCGGGGCGACCACGGCCGGGCCCACCCCAGGCGGCAGGTCCTTGAGCGCGGCGGCCAGCGCGGCCAGGGCCATGCGGGCGCGGGTGGTGCGCCGGTGTCCGCCGGCCCAGCCGCTGACGCTGACGCCGGCGCCGTCGGCGCGCACGAGGGCCCAGCCGCCGTTCTTGTGAGCGGGATCGTGGGCGGCGGCGATCCAGAGGCGGACGGCGGTCATTGGGGCTTCTGGGCGGCGTACAGCTTCACGAGGCGGTAGGTGAATTCGCGCGCGTCCATCACCGCCTTGACGCCGACGCGCTCGTTGAGGCCGTGCATGTGGCCGAGGTCGGGCTCGAGCGCGATGCCCATCACGCCGTAGGTGGGGATGCCGCCGGCGATCATCGCCTTGCCGTCGGTGGCGGCGGCTTCCATCACCGGCACGACCGGGACGCCGGGCCAGATCTGCTGGCTCACCTTGCGGATCGGGTCGAGGACGCGGGGTGTCAGGGGCGCGCCGCCGACGCCTTCGCGGCCGGCGGGCTGGGACACCGAGACGGCCGGGTCGGCGATCAGGCGGATGAGGGTGTCGCGGACCTCGGCGCGGGTGGCGCCCGGGACGATGCGGCAGTTGATGGTGGCCGTGGCGCGCTGCGGCAGGGCGTTGGCCGCATGGCCGGCCTCGAACATGGTCGCGACGCAGGTGGTGCGCGACATGGCGTGGTCGGTGGGGTCGCGGGCCAGGGCCGCGGCGGCCTTGGCGTCGGCCGGGTCGGCGACGATGGCGGCCATGGCGGCGGCGCGCTCGCCGCCGACGATCCTGGCCAGCTCGGTGAAGTAGGCGCGGGTGGTGTCGTTGAGCTGGACCGGGAACTCGTAGCGGCTGATGGCGTCGACCGCGCGGACCACGTGATAGATCGCGTTGTCGGGCAGCGGGCGCGACGAGTGGCCGCCGGGGTTAGTGGTTTCCAGCCGGAAGGTGGCGACGGACTTCTGGTCGGTCATGACGGCGTGGAAGAGCGGCTTGCCGGCGGCGTCCTGGTTGACCCCGGCCCATTCGTTCAGCGCGAACTCGGCGTCGATCAGGTCACGGCGGTTCTGCACCAGCCAGCTGGCGCCGTTGAACCGGCCACCCTCCTCGCCGCAGGTCAGGGCCAGCTTGAGCGTGCGGCCGGGGCGGTAGCCCTCCTGGCGGAAGCGGATCAGCAGGTCGGTGAAGATGGCGGCCTGGGCTTTGTCGTCCAGCGCGCCGCGGGCGTAGAAGTAGCCGCCCTCTTCGACGAGGGCGAACGGGTCGCGGGTCCAGTCCTCGCGCCTGGCTTCCACGACATCCAGGTGGGCCAGCAGCAGCAGCGGCCTGGCTTTGGGATCCTTGCCCGGCAGCACGGCGACCAGGCCGCCGTCCTTGGGGAACTGCGGCAGCGAGAAGAGCGTGAGGTCGCTGTCCGGGACGCCGGCGGCCTTCAGGCGCGCGGCCATGCGCTCGGCGGCCAGCGTGCAGGAGCCGGCCGACTGGGTGGTGTTGGTCTCGACCAGCTCCTTGTAGAGCGCGCGGAAGGCCGCCTCGCCGGGCTGCGGCTGGGCCTGCGCCGCGCTACCGAGGGCGACGGCCAGGGCTGCGGCGAGGGCGAGGCGGATCACCTCAGTCCTTCTGCTCGGCGTAGAGCTTGACCAGCCGGTAGAGGAACTCGCGGCCCTCCATGACCGAGCGCACGCGGACGCGCTCGTTCAGGCCGTGGATGCCGCCCAGGTCCGGGTCGCTGAAGATGCCCGAGACGCCGTAGGCCGGGATGCCGACCGCGTTCAGCGAGGTCGAGTCCGTGGCGCCCGCCTCCATGACCGGGATCACCGGCACGCCGGGCCACATGTCGGCGGTGACCTTCTCGATCGGGCCGAGCACCTTCGGCGTCAGCGGGGGCGGGACGGCGGCGACCATGACGCGCTGGCCGGAGGTAATCTTCACCTGCGGATCGTTCACGGCTCTCTCGAGGGCGGCCTGCACCTCGGGGATCTGGACCGCCGGCAGGATGCGGCAGTTCACCGTCGCGCGGGCGCGCTGGGGCAGGGCGTTGTCGGCGTGGCCGGCGTCCAGCCGGGTCGCGACGCAGGTGGTGCGCAGGTAGGCGTGGTAGCTGGGGTTTTTCGACAGCAGCGCGTCCGCCTTGCCGTCCTGCGGATTGGCGACGATGGCGGCCATGGCCGCGCCCTCCTCGCCGCCGACCACTTTCGACATCGCCGTGAAGTAGCCGCGGTTGGCGTCGTTGAACTGCACCGGGAACTCGTACTGCGAGAGCCGGTCGAGCGCGCGGGCCAGGCGGTAGATGGCGTTGTCGGGCACCGGGCGCGAGGAGTGGCCGCCGGGGTTGGTGACCTCGAGGGTAAAGCTGACCGGGTATTTCTCGGCGACCAGCACGTTGTTGACGACGCGCTTGCCGGCGGCGTCCAGGGCGCCCGCGCCGCCCTCGTTGAGCGCGATGCCGGCGTCGATCAGCTCGCGCTGGTTCTGGCTGAGGAAGCGGGCGCCGTTGACCTGGCCGCCACCTTCCTCGCCGCAGGTCAGCGCCATCTTGACGGTGCGTTTCGGCTGGTAGCCCTCGCGCTTGAGGCGGATCAGCATGTCGGCCCAGATCGCCGCCTGGGCTTTGTCGTCCGAGACGCCGCGCGCGTAGAAGTAGCCGTTCTCCTCGATGAAGCTGAAGGGATCGCGGGTCCAGTCCTCGCGCTTCGCTTCCACGACATCGATGTGGGCCAGCAGCAGGACGGCTTTGGCCTTGGGATCCTTTCCCGGATAGACCGCGACGAGGTTGCCGTCCTTCGGCCTGTCCGGTGGGACGATCAGGTGCAACTGGTCATCGGCGAACCCGGCGGCCTTGAGACGCGCGGCCATGCGGTTGGCGGCCAGGGTGCAGTCCCCGGCCGAGAAGGTGGTGTTGGTCTCGACCAGCTCCTTGTAGAGGCTGCGGAACTGGGCCTCGCCGGTGTCGGCGGCGGGCTTGGCTGGAGCCGCGAGGGCCGCGCCGGCCATGAGCGTGGACGCGGCGAGCGCCGCAGCGAACCTGAACATCGATAAGTCTCCCCGAACCCGGCTGGACAATTCCATTGCCGGGGCGGGGCCGCAAGGGCGTGTGCGCGAAGCGGGCAACCGCGCAGGCGCGTCAGCGCTGCTTTGATTCAACCACGAATGCAGACGAAGAACACGAATGGGTCCGGGAGGCTGCGAGGCCGTGGCTAGCTCGGCGCATTCGTGTTCTTCGTGTGCATTCGGGGTTTCAAATGGCGGCGCCTGCGGCGCGTGGAGCGCTACTTCTGCTCGGCGTAGAGCTTGACTAAGCGGTAGGTGAAGTCGCGGCCTTCCATGACCGACTTGACCAGGATGCGCTCGTTCAGGCCGTGGGCGCCGTTGCCGCCGGGTTCGTCGAACAGGCCACTGACGCCGAAGGTCGGGATGCCCACCGCGTTCAGCCAGTTGGCGTCGGTGGCGCCGGGCAGCAGGCACGGGATCACCGGCACGCCGGGCCAGAGCTGGTTCGACACGGTCTGGATCGGGCCCAGCACCTGCGGCGACATCGGCGGGGCCGGGGCCGGCGGGCGCCGCACCATCGGCGCGGAGACGCTCACCGTCGGGTTGGCCACGGCCTTGACCAGGGCGTCGCGCACGCTCTGCGGGTCCACGCCCGGGAAGACGCGGCAGTTGATGTTGGCGCGCGCGCGCTGGGGCAGGGCGTTGGTGGCGTGGCCGCCTTCGATGGTGGTGGCGACGCAGGTGGTGCGCAGCATGGTGTGGTAGTCGGGATTGCGGCTGAGGAGCACGTCGGCGCGGGCGTCGGCCGGGTTGGCGAGCAGGGCGGTCATGGCCGCGCCGTTTTCGCCGCCCTCGATCTTCGCCATGGCGGTGAAGTAGGCGCGGTTGGCGTCGTTGAGCTGCAGCGGGAACTCGTAGTGGCTGACGCGGTCCAGGGCGCGGGCGAGGTCGTAGATGGCGTTGACCGGCACGGGGCGCGAGGAGTGGCCCCCCGGATTGGTGACCTCCAGCGTGAAGTTGACCGTGGCCTTCTCGGCGGCGAGCACCTCGACGGAGATGCGCTTGCCGGTCCTGTCGTAGGAGGCGCCGGCGCCTTCGTTCAGCGCGATGCCGGCGTCGATCAGGTCGCGGCGGTTCTTCGACAGCCACTCGGCGCCGTTGAAACGCGCGCCGCTCTCCTCGCCGCAGGTCAGCGCCATCTTGATCGCGCGGCGCGGCTGGTAGCCCTCGCGGCGCAGGCGGATCAAGAGGTCGGCGAAGATGGCGGCCTGGGCTTTGTCGTCGCTGGCGCCGCGGGCGTAGAAGTAGCCGTTCTCCTCGACGAGGGTGAAGGGGTCGCGGGTCCAGTCCTCGCGCCTGGCTTCGACGACGTCGAGATGGGCCAGCAGCAGGACGGCCTTGGCCTTGGGGTCCTTGCCGGGCAGCACGGCGACGAGGCCGCCGTCGAGGGGGAACTCGGGGACCGAGAACAGGGTGAGCTCGGCGTCGGTGAAGCCGGCGGCTTTCATCCGGGCCGCCACGCGCTGGGCGGCGAGCGTGCAGCCGCCGGGGGCCGAGACGGCGGTGTTGGTCTCGACCAGCTCCTTGTAGAGGGCGCGGAAGGCGGGCTCGCCGGTGTCGGCCGGGGCTTTGGCGGGCGCAGCGGCGGCCGGCACGGCGAGTAGGGTGGCGGCGAGCGCGGCGGCGAGTCTGAGCATGGCGCGACCATTCCATCGCCGGTGACGCGCCACAAGATTTGACCGCCGCCGCCCACCCCAACGACCGTCATCCCCCCGCTTGTCCGGGGGCCCCCTTACGCGGAGAAGATGGCGGAACGCCCGCGAGGGGGGACGCGG
>CBHTUE010000162.1:0-11692 GCA_966096115.1 uncultured Phenylobacterium sp. | reverse complement strand
CACCGCCTCGGCCGCGTCGCCACCCGTCAGGGCCAGGGCGGGCGTGCGGCCGGCGGCCCCGTCCAGGGCGCGGAGCGCCGCGAGGGTCGCGGCGTCGGCGATGACCGCCAGGTCCAGGTCGCAGACCCGGGCCAGCTCCACCGCGCGGCGGCCGTCGGCGGCGTGGACCACCTGGTGGCCCAACTGCTCCAGGCTGGCGCGCAGCATGGCGGCCGACAGTGTGTCGGGCTCGACGGTGAGGATGCGCAGGCGGCGCGCCCCGGCCTGCGGTTCCGGCAGCGGCTCGGGCGGCGCCAGTCGCGCCAGCGGATCGAACGGCAGGTCCAGGGTGAAGCAGCTGCCGACCCCCGGCGCGCTCTCCACCTTGAGGTCGCCGCCCATCAGCCGGGCCAACTGCACCGCCAGCGGCAGGCCCAGGCCGGCGCCCGACGCGCCGGCGCTGGTGCGCGCGACGCGCTGAAAGGGGGTGAGCGCGATGGACATCTCGTCCTCGCTGAGACCGGGGCCGGTGTCGGCGACGGCGACGCAGATGCGGCGCTCGGCGGCCAGGGTGACGCGCACCTCGACCCGGCCGCGGACCGTGAACTTCACGGCGTTGCCGATCAGGGCCGACAACACCTGGCGCGCGCGGGCCAGGTCGGCGATGGCGGCGCCCGACCCCTCGGTGAGCGCGGGGTCGAGATGGACGGCCAGCTCCAGGCCCTTGGCGACCGCGGCGGGACGGTTCAGCAGCACCAGGTCGCGGGCGACGGCGGTCAGGTCGACCGGCTCCGGCTCGACGCTGAGCCGGCCGGCCTCGGCGCTCTCGGCGTCGACGGTGGTGTTGAGGACGGCCAGCAGGTCGTTCACCGCGTCGAGGGCGGCGGCCACCTGCTGGCGCGAGGGCGCAGCGCGGCGGCGGTCGGCGGCGGAGGCCAGCACGTGGGCCACGCCGGTCAGGCCGTTGCGGATCTCGTCGGAGAGCGTGGAGACCAGGTCCGACTTCGAGCGGGCCAGGCGCCGTGCGGCCTCGGCCTGTTCGCCGCGCTCGGCGACCAGCACCTCGCGCTCGGCGGCCAGTGCGAACTGGGTGCGCAGGATGCGGTTGACCAGCAGCGCCAGGGCCAGGGCCAGCGCCGAGGCGGCCAGCGCCGGGCGGGCGATCGGCTCGTCCTGCGGCCGCAGGAACAGCGCGATCAGCGGGCCGGCCAGGGCGGCGGGCGCCACGATCAGCAGGCTGGGCAGCCAGGGGGCGGCGAACACCACGCAGATCATCGCCGCGCCCAGGGTGAGCAGCAGCAGGGTCTCACGCACCGGGCCGGCGAAGTGGGCAAAGCCGGCCAGCTGGGCGATGGCAAGCGCCCAGACCAGGCCGCCCAGGATCTGCACCCGGGCGCGGATGCGTAGATCGGTCGCAGCGCTGGTCCTGAGCCACCCGACGGCGGCGTAGAAGGCGCCCCAGCCGATGGCGAAGACCGCGAAGCTGGCGCTCATCCAGGCGGCGTTCTGGGCATGGCTGGCGACCCACACGAAGATCGGCAGGGCGACGCCGAACGCCAGCAGCGCGTAGGGGAGGAGGCCGGCCTGGGCCTGCATCCCCTGCTCGCCGGCGCTGAACGCGGGAGCCGGGACGGGTGACTTGGTCGGCGCCACGACGGGCTCCCTCTGCGCGATCCAGGGACCCTACGGACCGAGGCGTTGGCGCCGCGTTAGGAGAAATCCTTAATCCACAGATTCGGGTCGCAACCCATCGTTAAGCTCCATAGGCCAAACCTCGAATCACAGGACTGCGGTCCTGTCTCTCAAGGGGGTTCTATTCGGGGTATGGCGACCACCCGCACTGCGCTGACGGATGAGGATATCCGTACGCTTGTGAAGGGCGCCACGCCGGACGAGCGCGCCGTGGCTGCGCGCAAGCTCTGCATCAACATCGACAAGGCGCCGCTGGCCGACGAGGACCGGGCGCTGGCCGCCGACATCCTGCGGGTCATGGCCGCCGACGCCGCCGAGCTCGTCCGCAAGGCGATCGCCGAGACGCTGCGCGCCTCTTCGGTGGTGCCGCGCGACGTGGCGCTGAAGCTGTCGCGGGACGTGGAGGAGATCTGCCTGCCGATGCTGGCGTTCTCGCCGGCGTTCACCGACGACGACCTTTCCGAAATCGTCCGCCTGGGCGGGCCGGTGCGCCAGGTTGCGATCGCCAAGCGTCCCGAGCTCTCGCGCACCGTCACCGACAGCATCGCCGAGCACGGCGGCGAGCGTGCCGTGGCGGCGGCCTGCGCCAACCCGGGCGCCGACTTCACCGAGGCGTCCCTGCAGCGGGTGGTCGACCGGTTCGAGGTGTCGGAACGGGTGCTGGCGGCCGTCGCCTACCGGAACGCCCTGCCGCTGTCGGTCACGGAGCGGCTGATCACCCTGGTGGGCGAGCAAGTCCGCGAGCACCTGATCGCCCACCACGCGGTCGATGCGCAGGCGGCGCTGGAGATCGCGATGGGGGCGGCCGAGCAGGCCACCGTCGATATCGTCGACCAGGCCGGCCAGACGGCCGACGTGAAGGGCCTGGTGACGCACCTGAATGCGCAGAAGCGGCTCAGCGCGTCGCTGCTGCTGCGCGCGCTGGCCCATGGGCATATGACGTTCTTCGAGTGGGGCGTGGCCGAACTGGCCGGCATCCCGCACCACCGCACCTGGCTGATGATCCACGACGCGGGGCAGCTGGGCCTGCGGGCGATCTACGAGCGGGCCGGCCTGCCGGCGCGGCTGTTCCCGGCGTTCCGCGCCGCGGTCGATGCGTTCCACTCGATGGAGCACGAGTGGGGGCCGCGCGACCAGGAGACCTTCCAGCAGCGCATGCTGGAACGCTTCCTGACCCAGCCGCAGTCGGTGGCGCGCGAGGACGTGGACTACCTGCTGGAGCGGCTGGGCAAGCTGGCCTCGGCCGACAAGCTGGCGAAGACGGCTTAGGGGCCCTCGCGTCGTCATCCCGCGGCTTGTCCGCGGGACCCCTGCCTCAACCTCGCGAACGCCTCCGGCACGCCACCGTCGCGGGCCTGCCTGCAACCGTTGAGCGGCGGGGCGAGGGGTCCCGCGGACAAGCCGCGGGATGGCGAGCAAGGCGACCGCATACGGGCAAGCTGGCTTGGCTGGCGCGGCGGAGCCGCCCGATCTAACCGCAGAGATCGCAGAGATCGCGCTGAGATCGCAGAGATGCCGAGCCCTCCGCGTCCTCTGCGAAAGCTCTGCGCCCTCTGCGGTTTCATACGGCTGCGCGGCTCGCCCCACACATGCGGTTGGCTCGGATGACAAGGAGAGAGTGCGGCCCTTGCTTTCCGCGACGGCGGCGGTCCAGGCTGACCGAATGAGCGAGACGCCCCCACAAGCCCCCCTGGCGGCAGAGCCGAAACCGGCCGCCACCATCCTGCTCCTGCGCGATGCGCCCGAGTTCCAGGTCCTGATGGTCAAGCGCCATCACCAGATCGACTTCGCGTCCGGCGCGCTGGTGTTCCCGGGCGGCAAGACCCATGCGGGCGACATGGACGAGGCCTGGGCCGAGCACTGCGTCGGCTGGGACGCGTTCGACGCCGAGCAGCGGACCCTGCGCATCGGCTCGATCCGCGAGGCGTTCGAGGAGGCCGGCATCCTGATGGCGGAGCACGCGGACGACGGCCGCCACTTCGCCGACGCCTGCGACCTGGAGGTGCGCCTGGCCGTGGACCGGGGCGAGACCGCCTTCATCGACGTGGTGCGAGAGCTGGGCGTGAAGCTGCGGCTGGATTCGCTGACGGTGTTCTCGCGCTGGATCACGCCCACCATGATGCCGAAGCGGTTCGACACCTGGTTCTACTGCGTGCGCGCGCCGGCCGACCAGGTCGCCGCCTGCGACGGGCGCGAGACGGTGGACGCCGAATGGATCGCGCCGGCCGAGGTGCTGCGGCTGGCCGAGGCCGGCGAGCGGACGGTGATCTTCCCGACACGGATGAACGTGCAACTGCTGGCCGAGGCGGAGAGCGCTGCCGACTGCGTGGGGCGCGCCGAGGGCCGCACGCTGGTGCCTGTGCTGCCGAAGGTGGAGAAGCGCGGCGAGAGCCGCTTCCTGGTGCTGCCCAGCGACGCCGGCTACGGCGAAGTCGCCGAACCCATGGACCGCATCGCCGCCGAAAGCGCCGCGCGGTAGTCGCCGCAGGCAAGAACAAGAGAACCACGGAAAGGCTCAGAAACACACAGAAAGTCCGGGATGGGGCAAGCGTCGCGGTTCGCTCCTCCCAGGCTTTCTGTGTGTTTCTGTGTGCTGTCCGTGGTTCAAAAATGAAAGAGCCTCCGCTTGCGCGGAGGCTCGGGGGTGCCTGCGGAACGGTTGTGGGCGGTTAGGCGCCGTATTCGCGGATGCGGCCTTCGAGTTCCTGGACGAGGATTTTGCCGACCGGGTGGTCCTCGGTCTTGATGTCGTCGCGGGCGGCGGCCTTGATGGCGTCGATGTGGGCGTCGACCAGGCTCATCGGCGCCTGGCAGCGCTTGGACTTGTCGTCGATCAGGCGGCACAGCAGGCCGGCGATGCGGGTGATCAGCGGGAAGCCGTAGGTGGCGCCCAGGCCCTTCAGGTCGTGGGCGCGCAGGTAGAGGCTTTCCATGTTGGCGTCGGTCACGCCCTCGGCGCGCACGGTCTGGCGCGCGGCGTCCAGCTTGGCGATCTCGTCGTTCAGCCACTGGGTGAAGTTGCCGGACAGGCTCTTCAGCGCCGCTTCGGCCTTGGCGATCGCCGCCGGATCGATAGCGCCAAGCCGGCCGCCGCCCACCTTGAGGCGCAGCGCGTTGGGGGCCTGGATCATTTGCCCGGTCTTCGGTTCGCTCACTGGACTCTCCCCGCGAATAGCCAGGGCAGGATACGGTGAAGCGGTTAATAAGCGGTGAGGGCCCGGGTTCCCGGTCTTACCGTTAAGTGCCTGATTTAGGCCGAGAATTGCTCTGCCAGCACCCGTTCTTCCAGGCTGCGCCCGGCGTCGAACAACATGGTGAGCGACACCTCGCGGTCCTCGGCGATGTAAACCTCGGTGACGTTGGGGGCCTCGAAGTTGTCGGCCACGGCCGAGACCGGCCGCTTGGCGCCCTCAAGCACCTCCAGCCGCAGACGGGCCGTGTGCGAGAGCAGGGCCCCGCGCCAGCGGCGGGGGCGGAACGAACTGATCGGCGTCAGCGCCAGGATCTTGGCGTCCATCGGGATGATCGGGCCGTGGGCGGAGAGGTTGTAGGCGGTGGAGCCCATCGGGGTGGAGATCAGGGCGCCGTCGCAGATCATTTCCGAGAGCCGCACCTTGCCGTCGACGCTGATCCGCAGCTTGGCGGCCTGGCGGGTGGTGCGCAGCAGGCTGACCTCGTTGAACGCCAGCGCCTCATGGCTCTTGCCGTCGACGTCGACGGCGTTCATCCGCAGGGGGTGGATGATGGCCCGCTCGGCGGCGTTGATGCGGCCCAGCAGGTCGTCCTCGTTGTACTCGTTCATCAGGAAGCCGACCGAGCCGCGGTTCATGCCGTAGAGCGGCTTGCCCGCATGCATGAGGGCGTGGACCGTCTCGAGCATGAAGCCGTCGCCGCCGAGGGCGACGATCACCTGTGCGTTGTCGATGCCGGCGTCGCCGTAGCGGGCGGCCAGCCGGTCGCGGGACTCCTGGGCCTCCGGCCTCGTGCTGGCGACGAAGGTGAGTCGGGTGACGAAGCTGGCTCTGCTCATGCGCGGGCAGGAACGCTTAAGCCGGCGCGTCTGTCAAACGCCTGTTCGTTGTGACGAACCGATGACGGCTCTAGGCGGCGGCGAGCGCGCGGGCGGCCTGGCGGAATGCGGCGCCCGCGATCTCGGGAGACACCGGCGCGAAGGCCACCGAAGCCTTGCGCGCGCCCTCGGCGCCGCCACCGGGGCGGCCGTCGTTGAGGTTTCGCGCCATCTCCAGGATGTCGGGGAAGACGCTACGGTCGATGCCGACCGCGGCGCAGGCCAGGGCCAGCAGCTCCGGCCGGTCGGAGTCCAGGGTCGCCTGCACCTGCCCGGGCTCGAAGCGGCCCAGCATGGCGAGCGCGGTGGAGAACAGGCCCAGGCGGCCCTCGCGCAGGGCGCGGACCAGGTAGCCGGGGCGCAGCTGGCCCGCGGCGTGCAGCTTGTCGATCAGCCGCTGTTCCATCGCCTCGCGCTCGCCCTCGCGGGTGGTGCGCGGCGTGGTCTCCGGGGCGGAGATCCCGTTGTGGGCTTCGGCGACGGCGGCGGCCAGGGCCTCGTCCAGCACGGTGACGTCCAGGCGGAAGCGGTCGGCCAGGCCCTGGCGCAGCGCCAGGCCCACCCAGAGGTAGAGGCGCTTGGCCAGCTGGCCGGTGAGCTTGGGATGCTGCGACAGCGGGGTGCGCATGGCGGCGATGACGCGCGAGGCCTCGACCAGCTCTTCCATGTCGGCGGGCGACAGCTCGGCGGTGTGGTTGCCGGCCAGCGCGGTCATGACCGCGGGTTCGGCCTGTTCGAGGATCGCCCCGATCACGGCCTGGCTGAGGTTGGGACGGCGGGCGACCTCGATCTGGTGCTCGATGGTCGCTTCGACCAGCAGGCGCACCAGGTCCAGGTCGTGCAGCACCGGGCTCATGGCGATGATCGGCCGCGCGATCTCGATGTCGTCCAGGGCCAGGACGTTGACCAGCGCGTTGGGCGCCCAGTCGGCGGCGGCCAGCTTCTGCGACAGGCGATGGCGGATGTCGCGCTCGGCCTCGACCACCAGGCTCATGAAGATGGAGGACAGCAGGGCCTGGATCGGCGGGGTCTTCATCGCCGCGCCGGCGTGGGGCGAATCGCACAGGTCGGCGATCGCCAGCAACAGGCGCTCCCGATCCGCGGGCTGGCGGCTCTTGGCGAGATCGAACAGACTTTCGCTGTTCATCGCGAGACTCAACGCCCGATCCCTCCATTCTAAAGTGAACGCGGCTAGGGCGGACTGTGGCGTTGGGCGATGAAGACATGCTTAAGGCCAAGCTAGGAACGAGGACTGCGACATCATGACCGACCCGCTGATCCTGTCCCTGGACCAGGGCACCACGAGCACCCGGGCGATCCTGTTCACCGCCGACGGGACGGCGCTGGCCGAGGCCGGGCGGCCGCTGCAGCAGGGCTATCCGCGCGACGGCTGGGTGGAGCACGACGCCGAGGAGATCTTCGCCGCGTCGGTGGCGGTGCTGAAGGAGGCGGTCGAGACATCCGGAAAAGCGCTGGGCGACGTGACCGCCATCGGGGTGACCAACCAGCGCGAGACGATCGTGGTCTGGGAGAAGGCGACGGGGAAGCCGATCCACAAGGCGATCGTCTGGCAGGACCGGCGCACCGAGCCCACCTGCGCCAGCCTGCGCAACGCGGGGAAGGAGGGCCGGGTCACCCAGCTGACCGGGCTCTTGCTGGACCCCTATTTCTCGGGGACCAAGCTCAGCTGGCTGCTGGACCACGTGAGCGGCGCGCGCCACGCGGCCGAGGCGGGCGAGCTGCTGGCCGGGACCATCGACGCGTGGGTGATCTGGAAGCTGACCGGCGGGCGGGTGCACGCCACCGACGCCACCAACGCCTCGCGCACGCTGCTCTACGACATCCGCGCCGGCGTCTGGTCGGCCGAGATGGGCGACATGCTGAACGTGCCGCTGAACATGCTGCCGGACGTGCGTGACTGCGCCGGCGACTATGGCGAGACCGACGCGGCGATCCTGGGCCGGGCGATCCCGATCCGCGGCGTGGCCGGAGACCAGCAGGCGGCGCTCATGGGCCAAGGCTGCATCCGCGCCGGAGAAATGAAAGCCACCTACGGCACCGGCTGTTTCATGCTGCTGAACACCGGCGAGGCGGCGCCGGTCTCGGGCGCGCGGCTGCTGACGACGGTCGCGGCGCAGGTGGGCGGCAAGACCACCTATGCGCTGGAGGGCGCGATCTTCATCGCCGGGGCGGCGATCCAGTGGGTCGAGAGCCTGGGCGTCGCGGGTGGCCCGCAGGCGGTTGAGGCGCTGGCGGCGAAGGCGAACGACGAGCTGGGCGTGGTGCTGGTGCCGGCCTTCACCGGCCTGGGCGCGCCGTGGTGGGACGCCAATGCCCGCGGCGCCCTGTTCGGGCTGACGCGGGACGCCGGGCTGGCCGAGATCGCCCGCGCCGCGTTCGACGCCTGCGCGCTGCAGACCCGCGACCTGATCGAGGCGATGCGGGCCGACGCGGCCCAGGCCTTCAAAGGCGACGTGGAGCTGCGGATCGACGGCGGCATGTCGAAGAGCGCCTGGTTCAGCCAGCGGCTGGCGGACCTGACCGGGGTCGGCGTCAGCCGCGCGACCTATCAGGAGACCACGGCCCTGGGCGCGGCGCTGTTCGCCGGCGTCGGCGCGGGGGTCTACCGCGACCTGGAGGCGGCGGCGGCCTCGCGGCCGAAGACCGAGGGCTATGCGCCGGCGCTGGGCGCGGCGCCGCGCGAGGGCGCCTACGCCCGCTGGCTGGATGCGGTGGCCCGGGTGCGGTCCAGCTAGATCAGCCGCACGCGCGGGCGGTTGCCGAGCGACAGACCGGCCATGCGCCCGATCTCGCGGGCGTTCCGGAAGCCCAGCGCATGGGCGGCCTCGAGGACCCGCGGGGCGGTGGAGGGCGCCGCGGCGATCAGCAGGCCGCCGCTGGTCTGCGGATCGGTCAGCAGGTCGCGGCGCCAGTGGTTGATGCCGGTCAGGTCCTGCACCTGCTCGCCGTAGCTGTCCCAGTTGCGGACGGAAGCGCCCGTGCGGACGCCGGCGCGGACCAGCTTGTCGACGCCGGGCAGGAGCGCCGGCGCCTCAGGATTGATTTCGGCGACGAGGCGCGAGCCGACGGCCATCTCCAGCGCGTGGCCGATCAGCCCGAAGCCGGTCACGTCGGTCACCGCGTGGACCCCGCCCATGTGCGGCAGCTCCTTGCCCAGCACATTGAGCTGGGTGGTGGTCTCGATCAGGGCGTCGTAGCCCTCGGCCTCCAGGCGGTCCTGCTTGAACGCGGCGCTGAGCACCCCGACGCCCAGCGGCTTGGTGAGGATCAGGATGTCGCCCTCGCGGGCGCCGCGGTTGGTCAGCACCCGGTCGGGATGCACCAGGCCCAGGGCCACCAGACCATAGATCGGCTCGACGCTGTCGATGGAATGGCCGCCGGCGATCGGGATGTGCGCCTCGGCGCAGACCGCCGCGCCGCCGGCCAGGATCCGGCCGATGGTGTCGGGGTCGAGCTGGTTGATGGGCATGCCGACGATGGCCAGGGCCAGGATGGGCGTGCCGCCCATGGCGTAGACGTCGGAGAGGGCGTTGGTCGCGGCGATGCGGCCGAAATCGTAGGGGTCGTCGACGACCGGCATGAAGAAGTCGGTGGTGGCGACCAAGGCCTGTTCGTCGTTGAGCCGCCAGACCGCGGCGTCGTCGGAGGTCTCCGCGCCGACCAGCAGGTTCGGGAAGGCCGCGGCGGCCGGCACCTTCGCCAGCAACTCGCGCAGCACGCCCGGCGCCAGCTTGCAGCCGCAGCCGCCGCCGTGGGCAAGCGAAGTCAGGCGGACGGGCGTCATCGGGCGGGCAGGTTCGGACATGGGCTCTCCGGCGGCGCAAACCGAGCTATAGCGGCATCATGGGCGCGGTTCTTATCGAGGATGTTTCTAAAGAGGCCCTTGCGGGCTTCGACATGGTGATCGACGTCCGCAGTCCGGGCGAGTTCGCCGAGGACCACGTGCCGGGAGCCGTGAACCTGCCGGTGCTGTCCGACGCGGAACGGGCCGAGGTGGGGACTATCTACGTGCAGGAGAGCCGCTTCAAGGCGCGGCGCCTGGGCGCGGCCTATGTGGCGAAGAACGTCGGTCGCCACCTGGAGACCGCGCTGGCGGAGCAGGGCGGCGGCTTCAAGCCGCTGGTCTACTGCTGGCGCGGCGGCATGCGTTCCAACGCCATGGCGACGATCCTCTCCGAGGTCGGCTGGCGCACCAGCGTGCTGGCCGGCGGCTACCGGACCTATCGGCGACACGTCACCGCGCGGCTGTACGACGGCCAGTCGGCGCTGAACTTCGTGCTTCTGGACGGCCACACCGGGTCGGCCAAGACCGAGGTGCTGGGCCGCCTGGCCGCGGCCGGCCTGCAGACCCTGGACCTGGAGGGGCTGGCCGAGCATCGCGGCTCGCTGTTCGGCGCCCTGGCCGGCCGCCCGCAGCCCAGCCAGAAGCTGTTCGAGAGCCGGCTGCTGGCCGCACTCGACGCCTTCGATCCCGCCCGGCCGGTGGTGGCCGAGGCGGAGTCCAGCAAGATCGGCGAACGCATGCTGCCGCCGGCGCTGTGGACGCGGATGGCGCTGGCGCCGCGCATCGAACTGGCGGCCGCGCCGGCCGAGCGCGCGCGCTACCTGGTCACGGCCTACGGCGACATCATCGCCGATCGCGCCGCGCTGGAGACGGCCTTCCAGCGCCTGCCGGTGCATCCCAGCCGTGAGCGGCTGGAGAACTGGCGCGCGCTGGCCGACGCCGGCGCCTTCGCCGAACTGGCCCAGGCGGTGATGGCCCTGCACTACGACCCCGCCTACGACCGCTCGCGGAAGAAGCATGCGCGTCCCCTGCTCGGCAGCGTGCCCCTGGTCCCCGGCGACCCGGAAAGCCAGGCCGCCGCCGCCGAGGCGATCGCCGCCTTGATAGGGCGTGCTTGACGCCCCGTCCCTCCGGCGCGACCCTGAACGCTGATCACGCAGACCCAGGAGATGGCCATGGCGGACGGTTCGGTTGCGGGCGTCGTATCGCTCCAAGGCAAGGTGAGCGCCGAGGAATGGCAGGCCCGCGTGGACCTGGCCGCCCTCTATCGGCTGGTGGCGCTCCACGGGTGGGACGACCTGATCTACACCCACATCTCGGCCCGGATTTCGGGCACCGACCACAACTTCCTGATCAATCCCTACGGCCTGGGGTTCGACGAGATCACCGCCTCGTCGCTGGTGAAGATCGACCTGGACGGCAACATCCTCCAGGAGACGCCCTACTTCATCAATCCGGCGGGCTTCACGATCCACTCGGCGGTTCATGCCGCGCGCGAGGATGCGCACTACGTGATGCACCTGCACTCCGACAATGGGGTGGCGGTGGCGGCGCAGAAGGAAGGCCTGCTGCCGCTGTCGCAGCATGCGCTGATCGTGCTGCCCCGGCTGGCCTATCACGACTACGAAGGCATCGCCCTGAACCACGACGAGCGTGAGCGGCTGGTGGCGGACTTGGGCGACAAGACCCTGATGTTGCTGAAGAACCACGGCACGCTGGCGGTGGGCGACACCGCGGCCAACTGCTGGGTCGGCATGTATTATCTGGAACGGTCCTGCACCATGCAGGTCCAGGCGATGTCGGCCGGCCGCGAGAACCTGCTGATCGCCCCGCAGGCCTCGCAGGACGAGGTCCGGGCGCAGACGAAGAACGGCATGGGCGGGGCGCTGGCTTGGCCGGCCTGCCTGCGCAAGCTGGACCGCGCGCTGCCGGGCTACGACGCCTAAAGACCCAACGGACTGTTGTCAGGCATTCGGGCGCCTCCGTGAGAGGCGCCCGTTTGTTTTCATGGGACAAGTTTCAGGTCCGCAACGCACAGCCATCCTCCTGTCCCGGGCCCGCTTGTATGGGTATTGCGCGCGGGGGTGGAACGGCCGATTCCCAAATCACGCGAGCGACGGATGACCATGGTGTTCTTGCTGATGCGG
>CBHTUE010000161.1:0-11877 GCA_966096115.1 uncultured Phenylobacterium sp. | reverse complement strand
CATCGACTGGGTCATGGCCCCGAACTCGACCAGCTTCTCCAGCGTCAGCGGCTTCTTGGAGAACTTCCGGATCGAGACCGAGCAGCCGTCGATGGCGATCGGCGGGATCGCGGCGTTCACCCGGCTGCCGTCCTGCAGGCGGGCGTCGACCATCGGCTGGCTCTCGTCGATCCGGCGGCCGACGCCGGCGACGATGCGGTTGACGATGCGCAGCAGGTGGTCGTTGTCGCGGAAGCGGATGGCGGTGAGCTCCAGCTCGCCGCGGCGCTCGATGTAGACCTGGAACGGGCCGTTGATCAGGATGTCGTTGATCGAGTCGTCCTTGAGCAGGGGCTCGATCGGCCCCAGGCCCACCATCTCGTCGTAGATCGAGGCGCCGAGGGCCTCGAGCTCCTTGGTGTTGAGCGCCATGCGCTCGTCGCGGGCGAACTCCTGCACCTGGCCCAGGACCTGGCGGCGCAGTTCGGACTCTTCCAGCTTGTCCAGCTTGGCCAGGTCCAGCTCGTCGATCAGCCGGGTGTGCAGGCGCAGGCGCAGGTCCAGGCTGGCGTCGCGCGGCGGGCCCTTGGGCTTGGACTCGACCCGGGCGGCGGGCGCCGCCTCGGCGACGGGGGCCGCGGGCGCGGCGGCCGCCTGGGGCGCCGCCGGTGCGGGCGCCGCGGCGGGGCGGGCGAGGCTGAAGCGGCCCATCCTCAGGCGGCCTTCGTGCCGGCGTCACGCCGCGCCGGGTGGGCGACCAGGCGTTCGACCAGGGTCTGCACGTCCTTGACGATCTTCGACTTCGGCCGGTGCTGCGCGATCGGGCCGCCCAGGTTGGCGGAGGCCGCGGCGGCTTCCCAGTCCGAGCTGATCCCGGCCTCGGCCTTGCGCTGCAGCGCCTTCTCGGCCTCGGTCATGGTGGGCGCCGGGCCGAACATGCGGCTGGCCAGGCGGTTGAGCACGATGCGGGGCCGCAGGGCGCCGGACAGCGCGTCCTCGATCTCGTCGGAGTAGGCGCGGGCCGCCAGCAGCGCCGGCACGGTGAGCTCGGAGATCACCAGCACCTCGTCGCAGCCGGCCAGCGCCTCGAGCGTCCACGGCCGGCGGTGGCGCGGCACGTCCAGGATCACCCAGTCGTAGCATTCGCAGGCCACTTCCAGCAGGCGCAGCACCGCGTCGCGGCCGACGCCGTCGAAGGCGTTGGGGTCGCGCACGCCGGCCATCAGGTCGAGGCCCTTTGAGATCGGGGTGACGAAGGCCTGCAGCATGGCCGAGTCGATGCGGTCGGCGGCGCCGCCGAAATCGGCCAGCTTCAGCGTCGGCGCGGCGCCCAGGTACGCTGCACAGGCCCCATCCGCGAGGTTCAGGTCCACCAGGCACACGCTGCGGTCCTTGCCCGAGGCGGTGGCCAGGGCGTGGGCGATCTCGATGGTGATGGTGGTGGCGCCCGAGCCCCCCACCGCGCCGGTGACGGCCCAGCAACGCGAGTCGCCGCCGGTGGGCGCGAGCGCCGGCTGCGCCTCGGCCAGCAGGTTCTGGACCGCGGCGGTGAGTTGCTCGTCGGAGAACGGCGCTTCCAGGATGTCGGCGGCTTCCAGGCGAAGCACGTTGCGCACCAGGCCGGCCGGCAGGGTCTCGCCCACCATCAGCAGCGGCGGGGCGGGGCGGAGCGCCGAGATCGCCTTCAGGGCCGACGCCAGGCTGGCCGGCTCGAAGGCGTCGGCGTCGATCAGCACCAGGTCGCAGGCGCCGGCGGCCAGTTGCTCCACCTGCGCCACCGCGCCCATTTCCATCACCGCGCCCGCCAGCGGGCCGTCGCGCAGCGCGCCGAGGGCGGCGCCCAGGGCGAGGATGCGACACCCCTTCAGGGAGATCGGCGCGGCGGCGGACTTCGTACGCAACATCAGGGGTTCACTTCTGGGCGATCGGTTGGCCGAGATCACGGGGCAGCGGCTTGTCGTGGGCCTTGCCCCGCAGGAACAGGTCCGCGGGCCCGATCTCCTTGCCCGGAAGGCTGTCGACCGGGGTGATCGAGCGGTCGGCCGGGGTGGCCAGGCGCGGCGTCACGATGATCAGCAGTTCGCTTTCCGAACGCTTCCAGCGGGCCGAGCGGAACAGGGCCCCCAGCACCGGCACGTCGGCCAGCCAGGGCGCCTGCTGCACGGCGTTTTCGTAGTTGTGCTGGAACAGGCCCGCCATGGCGAAGCTGTCGCCGGGCTTCAGCTCCAGCGTGGTGTTCGCGCGCCGGACCGTCAGCGCCGGGACCGTCAGGTTGTTGAGCGTGATGGCGTTGTTGAAGTCCAGCTGGCTGACCTCGGGGGCCACCTGCAGGCGGATCCAGCCGTTGTCCTGCACGGTCGGCACGAAGTCGAGCTTCACGCCGTAGGGGCGGAACTGGATGACGACCTTGTTCAGGTCCTCCGGCACTGGGAACGGGAACTCGCCGCCGGCCAGGAAGCTGGCCTTCTCGCCGGAGATGGCCACCAGGTTCGGCCGCGCCAGGGTGCGCACGGCGCCCTTCTCTTCCAGCGCCTGCAGCGAGGTGTCGATGGCCGTGTCGCCGATGCCGCCGTGGGTGCCGATGGAGGTGTGCGGCGCGGAGGGGCCGATCAGGCCGTGGCCCGAGATGATGCCGAAGCTCTGGTTGCCGACGCTGAAGTTGACGCCCAGGTCCTGCAGGGCCGAGCGGCTGGCCTCCAGGATGCGCACTTCCAGGATCACCTGCTGCGAGTTGGTGATCGTCAGGCGCGAGAGGACGGCCGCGGGGGCGTACTTCTCGGCGATCTTCTCGGCCCCGGCCTGGACGCCGGAGTTGGAGACCTCGCCGGACAGCATCAGCGTTTCGCCCAGGTTACGCACCCGGATAGGCTCCTTCGGGAACGCCGCCGTCAGGTCCTGCTGCAGGCCCTCGGCGTCGTAGCCGACGCGCACGTCGATCACCTCGGCCAGGCCGCCGCCACGCCCGTAGACCAGCATGTTGGTCGAGCCGAACTCCATGCCCTGGACGTAGAAGGTGGAGTCCGAGGTCGCGGTGATCTTGGCGATGTCCGGCTGGGCGATGACGATCTTCGAGGCCGGGCCCGGCAGGCGGAAGCTGAGCGACTTGTCGCGCGGCACATAGATGGCGCGGCGCATCACCGGCTCGCTGGCCAGCGTCTGGGCCGCGGCGCGCGGCGCCGGGATGGCCACCGCCGTCGCGACGGTGAGGAACGTCAGCGCGCTGAGCGCGGTGCGGGAGATCATGACGAGGCTACGCATCGGTTCAGCCCACCATGCCGGTGGCGGCCGAGGCGCCGAGCGCGCCGGCAACCGGCTGGGCCGTGGCGGGAGCCGCGGCGCCCTTGATCGACAGCGGGGCGGCCTGGAGGGCAGGCCCACGGCCATGCTTGGCCGGCGCACCCTCGATGATCACGATGCCCGAATAGGCGCGGGCCGGGGCGCTGCTGGCGGTGCGGACCGCGCCGCGGCCGCCGCCCACCAGGAAGTCGGCGGTGCGCAGCGGCGGGGCGTTGGCGATCACCGCCTCGCCGGACTTGCGCAGGGCCAGCGACAGGGTGCCCAGGGTGGAGGCGACCGACAGCTTCTGCGAGTCCTCGACCGACACCTCGATGGTGGCGGTGTTCGGGCTGGCCGGCTTGTCGGAGGTGGGGTCGGCGTTCAGGTCCACGCCCAGCACGCGGGCGTTCTGGACCACGACATAGGAGATATAGCTGCGCTCGGGCGCCTGCGGGGTCAGGTCGCGCAGCAGCACCACGTCGACGCGGTCGCCGGGCAGGGCGTGGCCGCCGACGCCGGTCGCGTCGGTCACCTTGAACGAATAGGCGCGCATGCCGTCGGCGATCTCGGCCGCGACGGTGGGCCGCGACCCCGGACCGCTGATCTTGGTGGTCAGCAGGGCCTCGTGCTGCGCGACGGGGGTCAGCACCACCGGCGCGCCGCCATGGTCGGCGCCCAGCACCTGGTCGACCGCGGTGAACGCGCCCGGCGGGATGGCGGTCTGTGGCACCTTGATGATGGTGAGCATGCCGGCGTCCAGCTTCTCGCCGTACTTGAGCGGCCGCGAGGCGACCACCATGGGGCTGCCGGCGACCGGCTGGGCCATCACCACGCCCTTGGCGGCGGAGACATTGGGGAGGGCCAGCTTGGCGACGAAGATCGCGCCCAGGCCCAGGACGGCCGAGGCCGCCAGACTGACGATGGTTACGACGCGCATGAGTTGTCCGTGCCAACACTTCTTCTGTTATCTCGCGAGGTTAACGAGGCCGCCCTTGCGATATCGCGAAGAAACGAGGTGAACGCGCCGGTAGGGAATCTGAAGACCGGTGATCGCGGCTGGCGTCCGGCGGCTGACAGGGGCTAGGGTCCGCGCCGAAAACGCGAACGGGAGACCGCAAATGAAGGTGAGACGCCTCGGAAATTCCGGCCTGAAGGTCAGCGTGGTGGGCCTGGGCTGCAACAATTTCGGCATGCGGATCGACGCGGCCCAAACCCAGGCCGTGGTCGACGCGGCCATCGAGGCCGGGATCACCCTGTTCGATACCGCCGACATCTACGGCGGGACCAAGTCCGAGGAATTCCTGGGCGCGGCTCTGGGCAAGAAGCGCCAGGGCATCGTGCTGGCCACCAAGTTCGGCATGCCGATCGGCGGCGATCCCAAGAAGCGCGGGGGCTCGCGCAAGTGGATCATGCAGGCGGTGGAGGACAGCCTCTCGCGGCTGAAGACTGATTACATCGACCTCTACCAGCACCATCAGCCGGACCCGGACACCCCGGTGGACGAGACCCTGCGGGCGCTGGACGACCTGGTGACCGAGGGCAAGGTCCGCTACCTCGGCAACTCCAACTACACGGGTTGGCAGATCGCAGACGCGGACTGGACGGCCGCCGGCCAGACCCGCTTCGTTTCGGCGCAGAACCAGTACTCGCTGCTGGAGCGGGCGGTGGAGGGCGAGGTCCTGCCGGCCTGCGAGCACTTCGGCCTGGGGTTCCTGCCGTTCTTCCCGCTGGCCTCGGGCCTGCTCAGCGGCAAGTACCAGCGCGGCGTGGCGCCGCCCGAAGGCACCAGGCTCGCCGCCTGGGGCGCCCGCGGCGCGCAGGCGATGAGCGACGCCAACTTCGACAAGGTCGAGCCACTTGAGGCCTGGGCGAAGGAACGCGGCCACACCCTGCTGGAGCTGGCCTTCGCCTGGCTGCTGGGCCACGAGGTGGTGAGCTCGGTGATCGCCGGCGCCACCACGCCCCAGCAGATCCAGACCAACGCGGCGACGGCCGACTGGCGGCTGACGCCTGATGAGGTCGACGAGGTGAGCAAGCTCGTCTCTTGAAAATTCCGCTCCGCCCGGCGAATGCCGGGACCCAGATGGAATGGCTCTGAGATCGGCTCGCCTGACGCTGCGCCAATCCAGCTAGGCTTGTGCTTTCGATCTGGGTCCCGGCATTCGCCGGGATGAGCGGGGTGACATGTACGACCTCCTGAAAGGCCTGCGGGTCATCGACGTTTCGGCGTTCGTGGCTGGGCCGACCTGTGGCCTCTACCTGGCGCAGATGGGCGCCGAGGTGATCCGGGTCGACACGATCGGCGGCGGGCCGGACTTCCGCCGCTGGCCGCTCGCGGAGAACGGCTCGAGCCTCTACTGGGAGTCCCTGAACAAGTCGAAGAAGTCGGTGGCCATCGACCTGGCCCGCCCCGAGGGGCGCGAACTGGTCCAGCGGCTGGCCGCGGCGCCGGGCGAGAACGCGGGCCTGTTCGTCACCAACTTCCCGGTCGACGGCTTCCTCTCCTACGAGAACCTGCGGAAGCTGCGCGACGACCTGATCTGCGTGCGGGTCATGGGCTGGGCCGACGGGTCGCAGGGCATGGACTACACGATCAACTCGGCGCTGGGCCTGCCGCTGATGACCGGGCCGGTGGGCGACGAGCGGCCGGTGAACCACGTGCTGGCCGCCTGGGACCTCCTGACCGGCGCCTACTGCGCGTTCGGCCTGGTGGCGGCGCTGCTGGCGCGGATGCGCGGGCAGGGCGGGCGTGAGATCCGCGCGCCGCTGTCGGACGTGGGCGCCGCGACCATGGCCAACCTGGGCTTCACCGCGGAGGCGCTGATGACCGGCCATCAGCGGCCGCGGATGGGCAACGACCTGTTCGGCGCCTTCGGCCGCGACTTCGTCACCAAGGACGGCGAGAAGCTGATGCTGCTGTGCATCACCCCGCGCCAGTGGTCCAAGGCGCTGGAGGCGCTGGGCATCGGGCCGGCCGTGGCCGCCGTCGAGGCGCAGCTGGGGGTGTCGTTCGCCACCGACGAGGGCCTGCGCTTCACCCACCGCGAACACCTCTATCCGCTGTTCGAGAAGGCCTTCGCGGCCAAGACCGCCGCCGAGCTGGCGCCGGCCTTCGACGCCGGCGGGGTCACCTGGGGCGCCTACCAGACGCTGGAAGCCGCGCTGGACGACCCGCGGCTGTTCAAGGGCAACCCGATGTTCCAGGACATCGTCCACCCCAGCGGTCGGACCTATCCGGCCCCGGGGGCGATGGGCACCATCCCGCAGGACGTCCGCGGCCCGGTCACCCCGGCGCCGAAGCTGGGCCAGCACACCGACGAGGTGCTGGCGCAGGTGCTGGGCCTCAGCGGCGGCGAGATCGGCCGGCTGCACGACGCCGGCGTCGTGGCGGGCCCCGCGCGATGAGCCGGCTGTCGGCGCTGGCCGCCGCGCTCCTGCTCAGCGCCACGGTCGTGCTCGGGGCCACGGCCGCCCAGGCGGCGGGCCCCTACCGCGCGCCGCGCACGGCCTATGGCCAGCCCAACCTGCAGGGTGTCTGGAACACCAACTTCGTCCTGCCGCTGGAGGCGCCGCCGACCGGCGCGCCGCCGCTGGTGCTGCCCGAGGCCCAGGCCCGCGACTACGTCCGCAAGCTGAGCGAGGACGTCCGCAGCCTGAAGGCCTTCGCGCTGGACCCCGAGGTCGCCGACCTCAGCCACGTCAACGAGGCGCAGGGCCTGGGCGTCGTGAACGGCCAGCGCCGGACGCGCCAGATCGTGCAGCCCGCCGACGGCCGCCTGCCCGTGACCCCCGCCGCACGGCGGCAGATCCAGTTCGTGGAGCGGGTGCTGCGCAACAGCGACGACGCGCCGTTCCCGACCGACGGGCCGGAACAGCGCCCGAACTGGGAGCGGTGCCTGGTCGGCCAGGGCCAGCCGCCGATCGCCATCGTCACCAGCATCAATCCGCGCCAGATCCTGCAGACCCGCGACGCGGTGGTGATCCTGAGCGAGTACGGCCCCGACTTGCGGGTGGTCCCGTTCGCCGCGGCGCACGCCAACGCCGTGTCGCAGGCCTCGCCGCTGGGCGACGCCATCGCCCGCTGGGAGGGCGACACCCTGGTGGTCGAGACGACCGGCCTGCCGGCGAAGGACACCATCCGCCCGCTGCCGACCCTCCTGGTCTCGGCGGGCGCCAAGGTGATCGAGCGCTACACGCGGCTGTCGGCGACGGAGTTGCTCTACCAGTACACGGTGGTCGATCCGTCAACCTACACGGCGCCCTGGCTGGCCGAGTATGCGCTGACCCGCGCGAAGCAGCCGATCTACGAGTTCGCCTGCCACGAGGGGAACTACTCGTTGCCGAACATTCTGTCGGGCGCCCGCCAGAAGGACCGCGAACGGGCCGCCGCCGCGCGCTGAGCGGCTAAGACGAATCCACATTCAGCTGCGGACGCAGAACTTGGCGTCCCTCCTCCTCGATGGAGGAGGGGAAGGGGTGGTGGTGTGGCCGCTGAGCTGACGCAGAGCCCATAGGTCGGTGCCGACCTGCGCCTTTCACCTCTTCTCATTGCGTACATCACCATCCCTTCCCTTCCTCCATCGAGGAGGAAGGGGCGCTGACCGGCAAGGCTCCTGAATGCCGATGGACCCTAGCGGTCGTGGCGGGCGAAGTGCGGGCGCAGCAGGGCCATGTAGGGCGCCGGGTGGCTGGCGGTGAGGCCGTGGCCGGCGCCGGGGATCACGTCCAGGCGTGAGCCCCGCACCCGGGCGGCCAGGGGCTTCAGCACGTCGGCGGTCATCTCGTCGCTGCCGCCGCAGAGGAACAGGGTCGGCGCGGCGATCTTCGGCAGCAGCGGCTCGCCGTCGTAGGTGCGCAGCGAGCCGGTCGAGCGGATCTCGCCGGACCCCCACATGGCCTTGTAGAGCGTCTGGTTGAGCTCCAGCCGGTGCGCAGCGCCATAGTCGCGCAGGTAGGCGGGCAGGGCGCCGTGCCCCAGGTAGCGGTCGTAGAAGACGCCCATAGCGCGGACGTAGGCCGGACTGTCTGTCGTGCCGGCCGCCTCGTTGGCGTTGATGGTCCGCACCACGTCGCGCGGCAGCTTCGCCAGGTCGGCCATGGTGCTGCGCGTCCAGCTGCGGGTCGAGATCAGCGGGCTGCCGAGTGTGAGGCTGGCCAGCCCCGCGGGCCGTCGCGCGGCGTATTCCAGGGCCACCGTCGAGCCCCAGGAATGGCCGACCAGGTGGAAGCGGCGCAGGTCGAAGGCGGCGCGCAGGGCGTCGACCTCGGAGACGAAGCGCTCGACGGTCCAGTTGGCCGGGTCGCCCGGGTGGTCGGACAGGCCGCTGTCCAGCTGGTCGTAGAGGATGACGCCGCGCTCGGCCGCCAGCGCCAGTTCGGGCAGGAAGCTGGCGTGGTTGCCGCCCGGGCCGCCGTGGACGAACACGACCGGGGCGCGCGGCCCCTTCAGGTCGCCGTTGGCGCGGGCGTAGATGCGGCCGCCGCGGACCGGCACGCGCTCTTCCCGCTCGGGCGGCGGCGGAGTCCAGCCTTGCGCGCGGGCGGCCGCGAACGGCGCGCTTGCCGCCAGGCCGCCCAGGAACGCGCGCCGGTGAAGATACATGGGTTAGGCCCCTCAGCCGCCCGCCAGTCTGCCGCGCTTCGCCGCCCGCGTCACGCGGCGGCGGTGAGCCGCACCAGCGCGGTCCCCTCGCTGACCTGCGCGCCCAGTTCGGCGGAGACCTCATCCACCGTCCCGTCGAAGGGCGCGGTGAGCGCGTGCTCCATCTTCATGGCCTCCAGCGTCAGCAGGGCCTGGCCCTTGGTCACCGTGTCGCCGGCCTTGACCGACAGCTGGGTGACCTTGCCTGGCATGGGCGCGCGGACGGCGCCGTCGCCGCCGGAGGCGCCGTCGCCGTCGGCGCTGGGCGGGTGGTCGCGGAACACGAAGGCCTCGCCGCCCTCGAACACCACCGCCTCGTCGTTGGCGACCACGAACACCATGCGCGACGGGTCGTCGGCCAGGTCCACCTCGACGGCGGAATCGCCCAGGAACAGGTGCGTGGTGGCGGCGGGCGGCGCGTTCAGGCGGAAGCCCTTCAGGTCGACCCACGGGGTGGCCTCGCCGGCGGCGCGCTCGACGCCCTGGCGGAACGCCCAACCGGCGGTGGCCAGCGCTTCCTGCGAGGGCTCGGCCGCCTGGGTCAGCGCCTCCAGGTCGCGGCCGATCAGGCCGGTGTCGACGGCGCCGGCGATGAAGTCCGGCGTCTCCAGGCAGCGGACCAGGAAGGCGGCGTTGGTCTTCACCGGCCAGACCTGCACCTCGGCGCAGGCCTCGCCCAGGTCGGCGATCGCCTGCTCCCGGGTGGGCGCGTGCGCGATCAGCTTGGCGATCATCGGGTCGTAGAAGGGGCTTATGGCGTCGCCCTCCTCGACCCCGGCGTCGGCGCGGACGTTGGTGGGCAGATCGAAGCGTTCCAGCCGCCCGATCGACGGCAGGAAGCCCGAGGCCGGGTTCTCGGCGTAGAGGCGCGCCTCGACGGCGTGGCCGGTCAGTGTGATCTGGTCCTGGGCCAGCGGCAGCGGCTCGCCAGACGCCACGCGGAACTGCCACTCCACCAGGTCCAGGCCCGTGACCATCTCGGTGACCGGGTGCTCCACCTGCAAGCGGGTGTTCATCTCCATGAACCAGATGCGGTCGCCTTTCAGCCCGGCCGAGGCGTCGGCGATGAACTCGACGGTGCCGGCGCCGACGTAGCCGACCGCCTTGGCCGCCTGGACGGCCGCAGAGGTCACGGCGGCGCGAGCCTCGTCGGACATGCCGGGCGCTGGGGCTTCCTCGATCACCTTCTGGTGGCGGCGCTGCAGCGAGCAGTCGCGCTCGAACAGGTGGACGACGTTGCCCTGACTGTCGCCGAACACCTGCACCTCGATGTGGCGCGGGCGGGTGACGTAGGTCTCCAGCAGCACCCGGTCGTCGCCGAAGCTGGCCTTGGCCTCGCGCTGGCAGGAGGCGAGCGCGGCGTCGAAGTCGCCCGCCGCCTCGACCAGCCGCATGCCCTTGCCGCCGCCGCCGGCCACCGCCTTGATCAGCACCGGATAGCCGATGGCCGCGGCTTCCTTGGCGAGGGTCTTCGCCGACTGGTCGGCGCCCAGGTAGCCCGGCGTGACCGGCACCCCGGCCTTGGCCATCAGGTCCTTGGCGGCGTCCTTCAGGCCCATGGCGCGGATCGCCGACGGCGGCGGCCCGATCCAGATCAGCCCAGCCTTCACGACGGCCTCGGCGAACTCGGCGTTCTCGGAGAGGAAGCCGTAGCCCGGATGGATCGCCTCGGCGCCGGAGGCCTTGGCGGCGGCGATGACCCGGTCGCCGACCAGGTAGCTCTCGCGGGCGGCGGCCGGACCGATCAGCACCGCCTTGTCGGCGTCCCGCACGTGGGCGGCGTCGCGGTCGGCCTCGGAGAACACCGCGACGGTCTCGATGCCCAGGCGGCGCGCGGTGGCGAACACCCGGCGGGCGATCTCTCCGCGATTGGCGACGAGGACGGATCTGAACATGCGCGCCGCCTTAGTGGATCGTGGCCAGGCCGACGAAGACCAGGCCGAACATCAGGAGGATGAAACCGGCGAACGAGCCGGTGAACAGCAGGAACATCCGCGCGAGCGTGCCCAGGGCGCTGATCCCATAGGTGCGCTTCATGTGGACGTAGAGGTGGATCGGCGCGACGAGCAAGAGGAGCCACGCCCAGGTGGTCGCCAGGTCCAGCAGGAACACCGTCGTCAGCAACAGTCCCTGGAACGACAGGGAGTGCATGGCGAAGATCAGGTGGTCGAACAGGTAGACGTCGCGCTTCCAGAAGAACATCGGCCCCAGCAGCAGCGCCGCGATCGGCAGCAGCAGGATCGCGAACTGGTGACTCCAGTGCTCCATGGCCGTGAACAGGGCCTCGGGGTCCTTCACCGCATGCTCGCCGCCCTGGACCAGCCAGCGCAGGGACGGCTTGGCGCGCACCGCGTCGGCGGCCTGCTTGAAGGCGGCCCGGTCCGTCGGGTCGCGGGCGATGAAGGTGTCGGCCGGCTCCAGGCGGACCTTCACGGGATGGACCTGCAGGCTGAGCTGGCCGGCGAAGAACACCGCCAGCAGCACCACCAGGAACATCCGGAACGGCGGAATCTGCACCGCCCGGTGGCCGTCCAGGTAGTCGCGGGTCAGCTGGCCCGGATTGAGGAGCAGCTTGGGCAGCGTCTGCCACACCCGGCCGTCCAGGTGGGTCAGCCCTTCGAAGGCCTCGGCGATCAGATGCCAGATCGAGCGGTCGTACTTCTCCGCCTTCTGGCCGCAGGCGTGGCACCACGACCCCTGCAGCGCGGTGGCGCAGTTGGGGCAGGGCGTGCCCAATGGCAGCGAATGCTTGGAGGCGTGCGCGATCTCGGCCGCGGTGGTGTCGACCGCGACGCCGCCCAGGATCTCTTCACCGACGTCCACGGCTACATCCGGAACACGCCGAAGCGCGTCTCGGGGATGGGCGCGTTCAGCGAGGCCGAGATGGACAGGCCCAGGACGTCGCGGGTCTGGGCCGGATCGATGATGCCGTCGTCCCACAGCCGCGCGGTGGCGAAGTACGGGTTGCCCTCGTCCTCGTA
>CBHTUE010000160.1:0-11897 GCA_966096115.1 uncultured Phenylobacterium sp. | reverse complement strand
GCTGGCCGGCGGTGGGCGGCGGCGGGGCAGGCGGTGGCGGCGGAGGCGCTGGCGGCGGGGCCGGCGGCGGCGCGGGTTCCGGCGGCTTGGCCGTCGCGCAGGCCGAGAGCGCGAGCGCGCCCGCGGTGATCATCAGCTGCCGGCGGCTTTGCAAGGCGCGCCTCCCTGTTACATCGGTGTGACGCGCAGGCTTAGAGGCCGCCCTGCCGCTCCGGCAACCCGGGGCGCCCGATCGCCGCATTAAATCCCGGTAATGCGCGGTGACCCCATTCGCCCGCCCTAGTAGAGGGTGCGGGGATCGGCTGATATGCGCGGCCCTTCAGTCAAGGATTCCATCCCGATGTTACGCGTTCCGCGGCTCGTCCTGGCCGCTGCTCTTTCGCTGACCCTGGCCGCCGACGCCGGCGCGCAGGCGGCAAAGCCCAGCAAGCCCACGCCCGCGGACAAGACCCTGGCCGCGATCCGCAACGGCGCCGGGTTCAAGGCCGCGATGGCGACGCTCGACGCCCAGCACGACCAGATCGTCGCCGAGACCATCGAGCTGACCGAGATCCCCGCCCCGCCGTTCAAGGAGACGGCGCGCGGCCAGGCCTATGCCGCGAAGTTCAAGGCCCTGGGCCTGAGCGACGTGGAGATGGACGCCGAGGGCAACGTCACCGGCCTGCGCCGCGGGACCGGACCCGCCGGCGGGCCGCTGGTGGTGCTGGCCGCCCACCTGGACACCGTCTTCCCGGAAGGCGCCAACGTGAAGGTCCGCCGCGAGGGGACCAGGCTCTACGCGCCGGGCGTCGGCGACGACACCCATTCGCTGGCCGTGCTGCTGGCGTTCGTCCGCGCCCTGGACGCGGCGAAGGTGAAGACCAGGAAGGACATCCTTTTCGTCGGCAACGTCGGCGAGGAAGGCCCAGGCGACCTGCGCGGCACGCGCTATCTGTTCGGCAAGAGCAAGTACAAGGACCGCATCGCCGCCTTCTTCTCGATGGACGGAACCTCGGCCGAGCGGGTGACCTACGGCGCCGTCGGTTCGCGCCGCTACCGGGTGACCTTCAAGGGCCCGGGCGGCCACAGCTATGGCGCGTTCGGCCTGGTCAACCCGATGGCGGCCATGGGCACGACGGTGGTTGAGCTGAACAAGGTGCGCGTGCCGGTCCAGCCCAAGACCACCTACATGACCAGCGTGGTCGGCGGCGGCACCTCGGTGAACTCGATTCCCGACGCCATCTGGCTGGAGGTCGACATGCGCTCCGAGAGCAAGGAGGAACTCGCCAAGCTGGACGGCGTTTTCTTGCGCATCGTGAAGGCCGCCGTCGACCAGGAGAACGCGGCCCGCTCGACCCGCGCCGGCAAGATCGCCGTCGACGTGAAGCTGATCGGCGAGCGGCCGACCGGGGCTACCAGCCAGGACGCGCCGATTGTGCAGCTGACCGCCGCGGCGGTGCGCGCGGCCGGCTATACGCCGATCCTGGGGGCGAGCTCCACCGACTCCAACGTGCCGATCAGCCTGGGCGTGCCGGCCGTCACCATCGGCTCCGGCGGCGACGGCGGCCGGGCGCATGCGGTGGACGAATGGATCGACGTGGCCAAGCCGGAGAGCCTGAAGGGCATGAGCGTGGGCCTGGCGGCGCTGCTGGCGATGGCCGGGACTTAGGCACATGCGGACCGTGGCTGTGGTGGGCGGCGGGCCGGCGGGACTGTTCGCCGCCGAGCGCCTGGCCGCCGCGGGCCTGGCCGTCACCGTCTACGACCAGATGCCGTCGCTGGGACGCAAGTTCCTGATGGCGGGGCGCGGCGGCCTGAACCTGACCCACTCCGAGGACCTGGAACGCTTCGTTTCGCGCTACGGCCCGGCCGCGGAGCGCCTGCGGCCGCTGCTGGAGGCCTTCCAGCCGGACCGGCTACGCGCGTGGGCGGAGGGCCTGGGACAGGCGACGTTCGTCGGCTCGTCGGGGCGGGTGTTCCCGACGGCCCTGAAGGCGTCGCCGCTGCTGCGGGCGTGGCTGGCGCGGCTGGAGGCGGCGAGGGTCGAGGTGCGCACGCGGCATCGCTGGCTGGGCTGGACGGCGGACGGGGCGCTGCGGTTCCAGACACCCGACGGCGAGGTCACCACAGCGCCCGACGCCACGATCCTGGCGCTGGGCGGCTCGAGCTGGCCGAAGCTGGGGTCCGACGGGGCCTGGACCGAGATCCTGCGCGAAGCCGGAGCGCCGGTGACGCCGCTGCGGCCGGCCAACATGGGCTTCGACATCGCGTGGAGCGACGTCATGCGCGGCTTCGCCGGCCAGCCGCTCAAGGGCGTCGGCCTGCGGTTCGGCGATCTCTACACCCGCGGCGAGGCCATGGTGACCCGTTACGGCCTGGAGGGCGGCGGGCTCTACGCCGTGTCGGCCGCGTTGCGCGAGGCGATCGCCGCGCAGGGGTCCGCCACGATCGCGCTCGACCTGCGCCCGGCCCTCTCCGCCGCCGAGCTGACGGCGCGCCTGTCCGCGCCGCGTGGCGGCCACTCGGCGGCCAACCACCTGCGCAAGACCCTGCGGTTCTCCCCGCTCGAGACCAACCTGCTGCGCGAGGCGCACGGCAAGGACCTGCCCGCCGACCCGGCCGCGCTCGCCGCGACGATCAAGGCGGCGCCGCTGCGGCTGACCGGCGTGCAGCCGCTGGCGCGGGCGATCTCGACCGCCGGCGGCGTTCGCCTGGACGCCGTGGATGCTCGCCTGCAGCTCCGCGGGCGGCCGGGCGTCTTTGTCGCCGGCGAGATGTTGGACTGGGAGGCGCCGACCGGCGGCTACCTGTTGCAGGCCGCTTTCGCGACAGGGCTGGCGGCGGCCGAGGGCGTGCTGGCGGGCAGCTAGGGAAGAACCCGACCAACAGAAATAGAAGGCTCGTCATCCCCCGGCTTGTCCGGGGGACCCATTCACACCTTCAGAGCAGGAGGCCCGCGGCGGCGGCGCTGCGGATCGCTCGGCGACGACGGGACCAATGGGTCCCCCGGACAAGCCGGGGGATGACGATCACGGTTTGGGGCGATTGAGTCACCGACCTAGACCGTTCAGCCACGGTTCAGGCGCCTGACCCGAGCCTGCCGGGATGATCGGGCGGCGAGCGATGTTGGCGATGCTGGCGGCGGGCGCGGGTGTCCCGGCGCGCGCCACCGAACCGCCGCTGGCCGACCAGCCTGCCCTGCCCGGCCCGCTCAGCCGCTACCGCGACCTGCCGGTGCGCCGCATCGACGGCGAGGTCGGAACGCTGGGCCGCCTGCTGGGCGCGCCGCGCGCGGCGGTGGTGAGCTTCTGGGCGACGTGGTGCGCGCCGTGCGCCCTGGAAGGCCGCAGGCTGGCGCAGATCCGCATCGCGTATCCGGACGAGCGGCTGGCGATCGTCGGGCTGAACATCGACAGCCAGGCCGATACGGCCCGGCTCGACCAGTTCCGCCGGCAGGCGGCGATGAACTACACCCAGGGGATCGACGCGCGGGCGGCCTACATGGAGATCGCCCGGCAGGCCCAGCCGACCCTGCCGCGCACCTATGTGTTCGACGCCGGCGGCCAGCCGGTGGCCGCCTTCGGCCGCTTCTTCGGCGCGCGTACGCTGGCGGCGATCGACGAGGCGGTGCGGCAGGCCGTGGCGGCTGACGCCCCATCGCGCCTGGCGATGGGGCGCCGGCCCCCTAGCTGGGCGAGGCCTTAGTTGCTGGCGATGATCGAGGCGATCAGGCCGGTGGCCAGGGCGACCATCACGTAGTTGTTGTCCACCTGGACCCACTGGTAGCCGCGCGGTGGCGCGCGCAGGTGGTGGCGGCGGTAGTCGACGTAGTGGCCGCGGGTCCGGTATTCGCTGGGCAGGCGCTGGCCGCGGGCCCAGCCGCGGTGCTTGCCGTTGTCGTGGCGGTCGTAGCGGTTGTCGTGACGCTCGTTGCGGCTGTCATGACGGTCGTTGTGATACGGCTGGGCCATGGCGGCCGAACCGGCGACCAGCGACAGGGCGGTCGCAGCGATCAGAAGACGTTTCATCGGTTGGGCTCCTTGTTGGACGGCTCTCGCCGCGTGATCACAAGATCACACGAGGAGCCTGAGCCGGCCTTGAACGCCTGTGCTTAGGTCGGGTTCATCACATTTCTTCGCGGCAACACAATAGTTTCCGCAGATACTTGGCGAACACTATTCAGCGGCCTGCGCGACCCCCGCCGCGACGGGCCACGGGTCGACGGTGACCCGGCGCATGTGCCGGCGCTGGCCGGGGTAGTCGTTGAGCGCGAAGTGCCAGACCGAGCGGTTGTCCCAGAAGGCCACCGAGCCCCTGGCCCAGGCGAACCGGCAGGTGAACCCCTCGTAGCCGCAGTGCTCGAACAGGTAGCCCAGCAGCGCCTTGGACTCGCTCGTCTTCCAGCCGTCGATGCGCAGGGTGAAGGCCGGGTTCACGTACAGCGCCTTGCGGCCGGATTCAGGGTGGACCAGCACCATCGGGTGGACGTACTCGCCGACGTAGCCGTCCGCCTCGGCCACCTGCATCGACCCGCGCTTCTGCACCGAGTGGCCGCCGGCGGCGTATTCCTTCGACGCCGAATGCACCGCGTTCAGGGTCTCCAGCGTCGCCTTCAGCCCGGGCGACAGGGCGTCGTAGGCGGCCGCCTGGCTAGCGAACAGGGTGTCGCCGCCGAACTCCGGGATCTCCAGCGCATAGAGGATCGAGCCGATCGCCGGCCGCTCCAGGAAGCTCATGTCGGAGTGCCAGCCGCCACCGAAGTTGGTGCGGTCGGTCGGCTCCTTGATGATCTCCATCACCTCGGGGTGGCCGGCCATGCCGGCGACGTAGGGGTGTATGTTCAGCGGCCCGAACCGGCGGCCGAACGCGGTCTGCTGGGCCGGCGTGAGGTCCTGGTCGCGGAAGAAGATCACCTGGTGCTCGACGAAGGCGCGGCGGATCGCGGCGATGGTCTCGTCGGAAAGGTCCTGGCTCAGGTCCACGCCGGAGATCTCGGCGCCCAGGGCGCCGGCCACGCGGCGGATGTTCAGGGTCTGGCTCATCGAGGTCCTCCGAGGCCCTATGTTATAATCGTTCCAACCAGGGGTGCGACATGGATCAGCTGACCGCCCGCTTCGACGCCGACGCCCACGCCGCGCGGATTCGCGAGCAGGGCTTCACGGTGATCGAGGACTTCATGAGCCCCGAGACCATCGCCGCCGTGCGCGAGGGGCTCGCGCCGTACCAGGACACGCACCACGGCCGCAACGACTTCGAGGGCTTCAAGACCGAGCGGGTCTACACCCTGGTCGCGCGCGCCAAGGTGTTCGAGGACCTGGTCGAGGAGCCCCGCGTCCTGGCGATCCTCGACCGTTTCCTGCAGTCCGGCTACCTGCTGACCGCCACCCAGTCGATCCAGATCAACCCCGGCGAGACGCCCCAGGGCCTGCACACCGACGACGGCTTCTACAAGCTGCCGCGCCCGCGGCCGGCGATCAGCTACACCCTGATCGCGGCGGTCGATCCCTTCACCAAGGCCAACGGCTGCACCGAAGTCATCCCCGGCAGCCATCTGTGGGGCAACCTCGGCGCGCCGGAGAGGCCGAACAGCGAGGCCGAGATGGAGGCGATGCTGGTGCCCATGGAGATCCCGGCCGGGGCCTGCTTCATCATGGCCGGCACCCTGATCCACCGGGGCGGCGGCAACACTTCGGACAAGCCGCGCCTAGCCTTCACCAACCAGTACTGCGAGCCCTGGGCGCGGCCACAGGAGAACTTCTTCCTGGGCGTCCCTCGCGAGCAGGTGCGCGAGATGTCGCCCCGCGTGCAGAAGCTGCTGGGCTATGAGATCTGGCCCAGCTTCATGGGCATGGTCACCGCCTCGCACCCATCCAAGGCGCTGGAGCCGGATTGGATCCCGCCGGTGGTGGCGCAGCGGCCGCGCCCCTAGGTCGTCAGCCCAAATTCCGCGCGAACAGGGCGAACAGCCGTTCCCAGTGCCGCTCGGCGGCGGGCTTGTCGTAGACGGGCCGCTGCGGGAAGGCGAAGCCGTGGTGGACGCCGGGATAGAGCTCGACCTCGGCATTGACGCCTTCGGCCTTCAGGGCGGCGTCCAGGCTCTGGACCATCTCCAGCGGCGCCCAGGTGTCGTGCTCGGCGCAGGCGAAATAGAGCTCGGCGTTGGCCTTCTGCGCCGCCAGGTGCGGGCTGTCCTGGGCGTCGGTGACCAGTTGCACGCCGTACAGCGAGGCGGCGCAGGCGATGCGCTCGGGATGCCGGGCGGCGGCGTTAATCGCGTACTGGCCGCTCATGCAGTAGCCGATGGCGCCCGCCGGCCCGGGGCTGGCCGCCGGGTCGCGGTCGGCGAAGTCCAGCAGGCAATCGGCGTCGTCCATGACCAGCGGGATGCTGAGCGAGCCCATGAAGTCGAACATCCGCGCCCGCGCCTCGGCCTCGGGCAACGGCGGGAGGTCCTTCATCTCCATGACGCCGCGCCGGTAGTAGAGGTTGGGCAGCATGACGTAGTAGCCGACCGACGCGATCCGCCGGGCCATGTCGCGCAACTCCTCGCGGATGGCGGGCGCGTCCATGAAGAACAGGATGATCGGGTGCGGCCCGCCCCGCTCCGGGTGGGCGATGAAGGTGGTGGTCGCCCCGGCCTTGGTCGCGATGTCGACGGTCTGTTCGATCATGGTCTCAGACGAGTTCAGAGGGTTTGATGTTCAACTCTTGCAGCATCGGCGCGGCGTGGTCGATGCGGCCGGTCATGGTCTTCGGGTCGCCGATCGAGAGCTGGTAGACCGCTTCGGCGATGTACTCGATCGGGGTGACGCGGTCCTTGGTCGCCTCGGTGATCAGGCCGTGGACGGCGACCCCGGGCGTGTCCACCAGCCCGGGCGAGATCACGTTGACGGCGATGTTGTCGTCGTAGACCTCCAGGGCGAGGCCGGTGGTGAAGCGTTCGAGGGCGGCCTTGCACATGCCGTAGACCGCGCCGCCGCCGCGGCGGCCATAGGGTTGCTTCGGGTGGATGGCGGCGCCGGACGAGATGTTGGTGATCCAGCCCTGCTTGCGCTCGCGCATGGACGGCAGGACCAGCTGGGACAGATGGAAGGGCGCCCAGACCTGCACCTCGAACATCAGGTCGAAGCGCTTCTTGGGGAAGGTCTCCACCGGGATGAAGAAGGTCACGGCCGCGTCGTTGACCAGGATGTCGACGGGCCCATAGGCCTCGACGGTCTCGCGGACCAGCCGCTCGCGATCGGCCTCGGAGGAGAGGTCCGCCTTGACCGCCATGGCCTCGCCGCCGGCCTTGCGGATGCGATCGACCGTTGCGTGCAGGGTGCCGGGCAGCTTGCTCTCGCCCTCCTCCGCGGTGCGGGCGGAGGCCACGACCCTGGCGCCCTCCATGGCCAGGCGCACGGCGATGGCCTCGCCGATGCCGCGGCTGGCGCCGGTGACCAGGGCGGTCTTGCCCCGCAGCTTGCCGTTCGGATTGATGGCGACCATCCCTGCCTCCCATACCGTCTTTTCGGGTTTGGCCGCACGGTTGCGCGCCAGGGGTCGGCTGGCAAGCCTCCTCAGAGACCTTTCACGCGGCGCACGATCAGTTCGCCCACTTCCAGCCGGCGGACTCGCAGGCGGCCGATGCTGAGCTTGCCGATCGCCATCGCCCCGATCGCCACGGCCCCCACGGCGATCGCGCCGACCGCCAGGGCGCCGACCGCCCCAACCAGCAACGCCCCGCTCAGCGAGGCGACGGCCGGGCGCGCGGCCAGGCCCGGGCTCTTCGAAACGGTCGGCGGCGTCTCTTCGATCATGGCGTTCAGGCTCCCAGCGCCTGTTTGACCTCGGCCGTCACGCTGGCCCAGTCGCCGGGCGCGGGCTGGCGGAACAGGCGCATCGAAGGATACCACGGGCTGTCGCTGCGATCGCGCATCCAGCGCCAGTCGGGCACGAACGGCAGCAGCAGGAAGCAGCGCTTGCCCATGGCGCCGGCCAGGTGGGCGACGGCGGTGTCGACGCAGACGATCGTGTCCAGCCGCTCGATCACGCGGGCGGTGTCTTCCAGGTCCTGGGCGCCGGTGGCGGCCTGCGCCAGGTCGATCGCGCCCGGGATGGCCGCCAGGTCGGCGGCGGCCTGCGGCGGCAGCGACCGGGCGGCGTCGTTGACGTGGCCGGGGTTGCCCTGGCTGAGCACCCCCACACCGGAGCCGCCCGGGTTGGCGCGCAGGTAGGGCTGCGACGGCATGACCCCGCTGAGGCCCGGCAGCGATGGACCTAGCGCCCAGGCGTCCACCGTCGGCAACTGCACGCGGCCCTGGCCGGGGATCACCTGCACGCCCGGCCCCAGCCGATCGAACAGCCGCGCCAGCAGCGGATGGCAGAGGATCGCCGCGGCGATGCCCTGGTCGCGGAAATGGGCGGCGTATCGGGCGAACATGATCTGGTCGCCCAGGCCCTGCTCCTGCAGGATCAGCAGCGAGCGGACGGGCCGGCCGTCCCACTCCGGCATGCTCAGCGTCGGCTTGCCGCCCGGACGGCCGCCCATGCTGATCGGGCGGGTCTCGAACAGGCGCCAGCCCTCCTCGAACTCGCCTTCGCGCAACAGCATCAGGCCCAGGCGCCATTGCAGGTCGCTCAGCCCCGGGTACTTCTCCAGCCCGGCGCGCAGGGTGGCGATGGCGTCGTCGCAGCGCCCGGCCCGCTCCAGGTCGAAGGCGAGGTTGACGGCGGCCGCGGCGGCGGGCGGCAGGGCGGGAGCTTCGGCGGTCATTCGGGGTCCTGGATGGCAAGGGCGCGACGCAGTTCGGCCGCCACGCCGGCCCAGTCGCCGGCGGCCGGTTGGCGCAACAGCCGCAGCGACGGGTACCAGGGACTGTCGGCGCGGTCGCGCATCCAGCGCCAGTCCGGGGTGAAGGGCAGCAGCAGGTAGCACGGCTTGCCCATCGCGCCGGCCAGGTGGGCGACGGCGGTGTCGACGCTGACCACGCAGGCCAGATCCTCGATCAGGCGGCGCGTGTCCTCGAGGTCGGCGGCCCCGGTGACCTCCGGCGCCAGGCTGCGGACGCCCGGCCAGGCCAGGATCTGCGCGGCGACGTCCGCCGGGAGCGAGCGGTTGCGGTCGTTGGGGTGGTCGGGGCTGCCGGCGGCGACGATGCCCACGCCCTCGCCGCCGGCCCCGCCCGGCAGGTAGGGCGGCTGCGGGATGGTCTCCAGCGTCGTGCCCAGCCGCCATGGCAGGGAGCCCGCCAGCACCCAGGCGTCGTGCGGCGGGATCTCCACGCGCCCTTCGGCCGGGAGCAGCCGCACGCCGAGCGGCTCGAACAGGCGCACAAGGGCCGGGCGGCACATCAACGTCACCGCGATGCCCCGCGCCTTCAGGAGGCCGACGTAGCGGGCGAACATGATCTGGTCGCCCAGGCCCTGCTCGGGCAGCACCAGCAGCGATCTGACGGCCTCGCCGCGCCATTCGGGGAAGCCCAGCTGCGGCCGCGCCATGCCGGGACGGACGCGGCCCTCGTACAGCGGCCAGCCGTCGGCGTAGGCGCCGTTGCGCAGCAGCAGGAAGCCCAGGCGGCGGCTGAAGTCCGGGTCGCCCGGCCGCGCGGCCAGTTCGCGCCGATAGAGGGCCTCGGCCTCGTCGAACTTGCCCTGGTCCTCCAGCACCAGCCCCAGGTTCAGCGGGACCTGCACGGGCGGCTGGCCGGCCATCAGGGCGCGGTACAGGCCCTCGGCGTCACCGAAGCGCCCGTCCTGGGCGGCCTTGAACGCCAGCTCATAGACCTGGGCGAAGGTGAGTCTCTGGGGCTCTTGCGTCACGGCGGGGATCAATGGCGACCCCGTCCGCCGATGGCAAGCCGGGCCGTCGGCTCTTGCGGATCGCCCACCGGCGTGCGCCCGTTGGCCCATGATGACGGCCGATCTCTGGGCGCTGCTGGCGGCCCTGCTGCTGGCGTCGGTCCAGCTCTCCGTCGCGAGCGTCCTGACGCTTCGCCAGCTCGGCGGCATGTGGGTTGCGGGACCCCGCGACGCGCCGCGGGAGGTGACGGGCGTCAGCGGCCGGTTCGTCCGCGCGCACCGCAACCTGCTGGAGATCTTCCCGCAGTTCGCCGCCGCGCTGTTCCTCGTCCACGCGGCGCACGCCGTGGGTTCGCTGTCGGCGCTCGGCGCGTGGACCTTCGTCGTCGCCCGGGTGGCCTACGTGCCCGCCTACGCCTTCGCGCCGACCGGCGTGCGGCCGCTCTGCTGGCTCGTCGCCTGGGTCGGCATCGCCCTGATCGTGGCCGACGTCTTCGTCTGAGCCCGACGGATCAGGCGGCCTTCTGCAGCTCCTGCTTCACCCGTTCGGCCAGGGTCTTGATGTCGATCGGCTTGGGCAGGAACGAGACGTTGCGCTCGCCTTCCAGCAGGTCGGAGAACTCGCTCTCGGCATAGCCGGAGATGAACATCACCGGCGCCGCGCCCAGGTACTGGCGGGCCTGCTTCAACAGGTCCGGACCCTGCATGCCGGGCATCACCACGTCGCTGATCATCAGGTCGATCTCGCCGGCGTGGCCCTGGGCATACTCCAGGGCCTCCTCGCCCGAGGCGGCCTCGATGACCTCGTAGCCGCGGGCGCGCAGCAGCTTGGCGGCGACGCCGCGCACGGCGTCCTCGTCCTCGACGAACAGGATGCGGCCGGCGCCGGACAGGTCGCGGGCCGCCGGACGGGGCTTCGCGATGGCCGGCTCGGGCGCCGCGGCCACCACGGTGTCCGTGGCCGCCGCGATGTGTACGGGCAAGAAGATGCGGAACGCCGCGCCCTCGCCGGGCCTGGAGTCGACCGCGATCCAGCCGTCCGATTGCTTGACGATGCCGTAGACGGTCGCCAGGCCCAGCCCCGTCCCCTCGCCCACCGCCTTGGTGGTGAAGAACGGCTCGAAGATCTTTTCCTTCACCTCGGGCGGGATGCCGGGGCCGTCGTCGCTGACCTCGATCAGCGCCTGGTCGCCCTGGGCGGTCAGGTAGCCGAGGCCGCGGGCTTCCTCCTGGGTCACCCGCGCGGTTCGGATGTGGATGACGCCGCCGCCGTGGCTGCGGATGGCGTCGCGGGCGTTGACCACCAGGTTCATCACCGCGGTGTCCAGCTGGCCGCGGTCGGCGCGCACCTGCGGCAGGTTGCGGCCATAGTCGGTGACGAGCTTGATGTCCTCGTAGAGCAGCCGGCGCAGCAGGACCTCGGACTCCGAGACCATCTCGCCCACATCCAGGATCTCGCGCTGCACGGTCTGCTTGCGTGAGAAGGCCAGCAGCTTGCGCACCAGGTCCGCGGCCCGCATCGAGGTCTGCTTGATCTCGTTCAGGCCCTCGTAGCTGGGGTCGCCCACCGGATGGCGGGTGGCCAGCACGTCCAGCTGCATCAGGATGGCGGTGAGCAGGTTGTTGAAGTCGTGCGCCACGCCGCCGGCGAGCTGGCCGATGGCCTGCATCTTCTGGCTCTGGCTGAGCTGCAGCTCGACCTGCTTTTGCTCGGAGACGTCGACCAGATAAGCCACCCAGCGGCCCGAGCTCTGGGACAGGTAAAGGTGGGCGATCCGCGTCGGGTCCTTCGCCAGCCGCACTTCCAGCGGGGCGTGGCCGTGGCTGGCGTCGGCCAGGCGCACGGCGGCGTCCAGCCGGCTGGCGGGTTCGATCAGGTCGCCGAAGACCTGGCCGGCCTCGCCGCCCATGGCCACGGCGGCCAGCGCCGGGTTGGCCTCGAGGATGCGGGCGGTGAAGGGATCGTCGCCGTCCAGCAGCGCCGCGCCGAACGGCGAGGCGGCGGCGAAGGCGTCCAGCACCTTGGGCGGCGGCGCCTTGGCGGCGGCGACGGCGTTCAGCACCTCCAGCGCCGACGACGGCAGCGCCAGCGCCCCGCCGGTGCGCCCGGCCAGGCGCACCAGGAACCGCCGCGAGCC
>CBHTUE010000159.1:0-11924 GCA_966096115.1 uncultured Phenylobacterium sp. | reverse complement strand
AGCAGCAGGCTTCGCGCTGCATGAACTGCGGGATTCCGTTCTGTCACCAGGGCTGTCCGGTCGACAACCAGATCCCGGACTTCAACGACCTAGTCTATCGCGACCAGTGGCGCGAGGCCCTGGACAACCTGTTGTCCACCAACAACTTCCCGGAATTCACCGGCCGCATCTGCCCCGCGCCCTGCGAGGCCGCCTGCACGCTGAACATCCCGGACACCCCGGTCACCATCAAGACCATCGAGTGCCAGATCATCGACCGCGGATGGGACGAGGGCTGGATCGCCCCGCAGCCCAGCCCGCGCGGCAGCGGCAAGCGGGTCGCGGTGGTGGGCTCCGGCCCGGCCGGCCTCGCCTGCGCGCAGCAGCTGGCGCGGATGGGCCACGCCACCACGGTGTTCGAGAAGAACGACCGGGTCGGCGGCCTGCTGCGCTACGGCATCCCCGACTTCAAGATGGAGAAGCACCTCATCGACCGCCGCATCAAGCAGATGGAGGCGGAGGGCGTGATCTTCCGCACCAACTTCGAGGTGGGCGTCACGGTGTCGGTGCAGCGGCTGCTGGACGACTACGACGTGCTGGTGATGGCCGGCGGGGCGGAAGATCCGCGCCTGCTGGGCGTGCCTGGCGAGGACCTGAAGGGCGTCCACGTCGCCATGGAGTTCCTGACCCAGCAGAACAAGCGCAACGCCGGCGACGACGAGGCGACGGCGGCGCCCACCGGCACGCTGTCGGCGAAGGGCAAGCACGTCGTGGTGATCGGCGGCGGCGACACCGGCAGCGACTGCATCGGCACCTCGAACCGCCACGGCGCGGCCTCGGTCGTGCAGCTGGAGATCATGCCGCAGCCGCCGGAGCGTGAGAACAAGCCGCTGGTGTGGCCCGACTGGCCGCTGAAGCTGCGCACCTCGTCCAGCCAGGAGGAGGGCTGCGAGCGCGACTTCGCCGTCGCCACCAAGCAGGTGATCGGCGAGAACGGCCAGGTGACGGCGCTGCAGTGCGTGCGGATCGAGTGGGCCGCCGGCGACGACGGGCGCATGCAGATGCGCGAGGTTCCGGGCTCCGAGTTCGAGCTGAAGGCCGACCTGATCCTGCTGGCGATGGGCTTCCTGGGTCCGCGCAAGGCGGGCGTGGTCGAGAACAGCGCCGTCGAGCTGGACCCGCGCGGCAACGTCAAGGCCAACGTCGTCGACTACATGACCAGCCAGCCGAACATCTTCTCCTGCGGCGACATGCGGCGCGGGCAGAGCCTGGTGGTCTGGGCGATCCGCGAGGGCCGCCATTGCGCCGCCGCCGTCGACGCCCACCTTTCCGCCGGCGGCTGATGCGCTAGGCTGGCGGCGATGGAAACGCTGCTGGCCGGATTGACGATCGTCGAAGCCTCGCGCGCGGTGGCCGTGCGCTACTGCGGACGCCTGTTCGCGCAGTTCGGGGCGACAGTGGTGGGCGCCGGGGGCGGCGACGACCGCCGCATCGGCTACGGCGGCGCGGCCGGCGAGGCCTACGGGCGCTGGCTGGATCACGGCAAGACCGACGGAGCGGGCGGGGCGGTGGACCTAGTGATCGCCGGGCTGGACGCCGCGGCGATCGCCGAGGGCGAGACCCTGGCGGCGCGGCTGCCGGGCGCACCGGCGCTGCTGGCGCTGAGCTGGTTCCATCCGGACGGACCCAACGCCGGCTGGCGCGGCAGCGACGAGATCATGCAGGCGCTGACCGGCATGGCCTATTCGTTCGGCCCGAAGGACGGCCCGCCGACCCTGGCGCAGGGTCACGGCCCGCAGATCACCGCCGGCCTGGTGGGCTTCAACGCGGGCCTGGCGGCGCTGATGTCCAACCCGCGGCCGAAGCGCGTCGAGGCCAACGTCCACGAGGCCTACATGTGCCTCACCGAGACCGGGGCGGTCTCGGCGCTGATGGAGGGGGGGCTGGCCTTCCGCCTGGGCGTGAACCGCTTCGTGCCCAGCTTCCCGTGCTCCAGCTACCGCACCCTGGACGGGTGGATCGGCGTCACCACGGTCACGCCCGGGCAATGGCGCGGCCTGTGCAACATCCTCGGGCGGCCCGAACTGGGGCCGGAGCCGCGCTACAACACCACCGTCGAGCGCCTGCTGCTGGGCGACGAGATCGACGAGATCATCGTGCCCCTGTTCCTCACGAAGACGTCGGCCGAGTGGGTGGCGCTGGGCGAGAGCGCGCGCGTGCCGATCACCGACATGCCGGACCTGGCGGCGATGCCGGACGTGGACCATTGGGCCGGGCGCGACGCCTTCGGGCCCTTCGACGCCGGGGCCCTGCGCGGCCCCACGATCCCCTACCGCGCCACCTTCACCGGGCGTGCGGCGCCGGCGTTCGCGGCCTCGGGTCCGGAGGCGCCGTTCACGGGCCTGAAGGTGGTGGACTTCACCATGGGCTGGGCGGGGCCGCTCTGCACCCGCTGGTTCGCCGACCTCGGCGCCGACGTGGTGAAGATCGAGTCGGCGGCGCACCCCGACTGGTGGCGCGGCTGGGAGCTTGACCAGTCCGGCGACCCGCCGCCCTACGAGACCAAGTTCAGCTTCATCTCGGTCAACCGCAACAAGCGCGGCGTGCTGCTGGACCTCTCGTCGGACGAAGGCCGCGCGCAGGCCCGCGACCTAGTCGCCCGCGCCGACGTGCTGGTGGAGAACTTCGCCGCCGGGATCCTGGACAAGCTGGGCCTGGGCGCCGAGGCGCGCCAGGCGCTGAACCCGGACCTGATCTCCGTCTCGATGCCCGCGTTCGGCAACGGCGGGCCGTGCTCCGGCATCCGCGCCTACGGCTCGACGGTGGAGCAGGCTTCGGGCCTGCCGTTCGCCAACGGCCACGACGACTGGCCGCCTTGCATCCAGCACGTGGCGTTCGGGGACCCGCTGGTCGGGCTCTACGCCGCCGGCGCGGCGTTCGCGGCGCTCAGGGCCCGCGACCGCATGGGGGGCTGCGAGATCGACCTGGCCCAGGTCGGCTGCCTGCACCAGTACGCCGCCGACGCCCTGATCGCCCAGCAGCTGACCGAAGGTCCGCTGCCCCGCACCGGCAACCGCCGGCCGCGCGCCGCGCCGGTGTGCGTGGTCCGCACGCAGAGCGAGGACGAGTGGCTGACGGTCGTGGTGGACGGCGACAGCGCCTGGCGTGGCCTGTGCGGCGTGCTGGGCCGCGACGACTGGACGTCGGACACGCTGCAGGAGCGCGCCGTCCGCGCCGACGAGATCGAGGCCGCGATCGCCGCCTGGGCCGCCGACAGGCCCGCCGCCGACGCCGCCGAGACGCTGCAGTCCGCCGGCGTCGCCGCCGCCCCGGTGCAGCGGGTGGACCAGCTGGGCTACGACGCCCAACTGATGGCCGGGGGCTTCTGGCCCAGCATGACCCGCCGCTACGTCGGCGACCACATCATCCCGGCGGCGCCCTTCAGCTTCGACGGCGCCCGCCCGGCGCTCAAGTGGCCCGCCCCGACGCTGGGCGAACACACCGCCGAGGTGCTGGCGGAGCTCTAGCCGGACCCGCTCCGCCGGGCGCTAATGCGCGAAGAGGATGGGGAAGGACCGCTTGACGACCTCGCGCAGTCCGCTGTTCGGCGTCGTCATGGCCTGTAGCACCGCCAGGGTGTTGGCGGCGGGGCCTTCGAACTCGAACCTCGCGTTCCGAAACGTGCAGCCGTTCAGGCCCAGGCCTCCGACGCCCCGGTAAACCAGGACGGCGTCCACAAACCGGCAGTTCTCGAAGGTCGCGCCGTCCAGCACGACGCGCCCGGTCAGGGTCTCGCTTTCATAGGTTCGGGCCTCGCCCGGCGAGCCGGCGCTGACGACCGTTCGGGGAGCTGGCCGATATAGATGTTCCAACAAGCGCCTCCGGTCCGGTGAACCGTCCGGCCGTCACAACGCGGGGAACCGCAGATGGCTGCGATCGCCGGAGGGCGTCTAGTCCGCCGCGTAGAGATCGGCGATCCGGCGGGCCGCTTCGACGATGGCTTTCCTTAGCTCCGGCGGCGCCAGCGCCTCGACCTCCGGCCCCAGGTGCAGCAGCTGCAGGGTGGCGTCGCGGACGCTTTCGATGGGGATCTCGCCCTGGATCCAGCCCTCGGGCTCGCTGGGCCGGTGGGTCGCCGAGAGCGCGTCGGCCGCGGCGGGGCTGACGCGGGCCAGGATGCGCAGGCCGGCGGGGGAGACGCGGACCCCGGCGCGCTGGCTCAGCATGCGGGCCTCGAAGTCGGCGGAGGCGCGGGTCCAGTAGTCGGCGAGGTCGAAGCGGGGCGGGCGCTGGACGGGGGCGTCGAGCAACTCGAGGTGCTGGATCGACGAGACGCGGTAGGTGCGCGGCGTCCCGTCGGCGGCGGCGACCAGGTACCAGAGGCCGCCCTTCAGCACGAGGCCGAGCGGGTCGAGGTCGCGGGTCATCACCTCCTTCCAGCTGTCGTAGCGGATACGGATGCGCCGCTCGCTCCAGACCGCGGTGGCGAGGTCCGGCAGGCCGTCGAGGGTCTCGGTGCGCCGGTACCAGTTGGCGGGATCGAGGTGGAAGCGGGCGGCCACCTTCTGCGCGCTGGCGCCGGCGTCGGGGGGCAGGCTGGCGAGCAGCTTCAGCTGGGCGGCGGCCAGGTCGTCGCCGATGCCCAGCTCGTCGGCCACCGCGCCCACGCCGGCCAGCACCAGGGCGTCGGACTCCGCCGGCGTCAGGCCGGTGAGCCGGGTGCGGTAGCCGTCCAGCAGGGAGAAGCCGCCGGAGCGGCCGCGGTCGGCATAGACCGGCACGCCGGCGGCACTGAGCTGGTCGATGTCGCGGTAGATGGTGCGGACCGAGACCTCGAACTCCTTCGCCAGCGTCTGGGCGGTCAGCCGGCCGCGCAGCTGGAGCAGGATCAGGATCGAGAGCAGGCGGCTGGCGCGCATCGGCAAAGCCTAGCGCGGAATACCTGACGCTCGATGTCAGATTATGCGGTGTGCCCGGCGGCCGCTCGGATCGCGTCCACCGCCTCCATCGTCGCGATGGCGTCGGCGCCGCCGGTAAGGGGGGCGGCGCGGCCTTCCAGCACGTCCATCACGTGGTCGAACTGCCAAGCGTAGGTGGTGCGGGGGCCGATAGGCAGGTCGGTGACCTTGTCGCCCTGGGTGAGGGTGACGCGGGAGCCGATCTGCGGGGCGACGTAGTTCAGGATCTCGATCGAGCCGGTCTCGCCGCGCAGGAAGAGGCGGGCGGAGAAGCCCCCCTCGGCCATGGAGGTCTTCAGCGTCGCGGGCACGCCGCCCGGGAAGGCGAACGTCGCCTGCGTGCTCTCGTCCACACCGCGGGACATGACCATCGACGCGCCGACCACCTGCGGCTCGCCGCCGATCGTGGTGCGCAGCGCATGCAGCGGATAGACGCCCAGGTCCATCAGCGCCCCGCCGCCGGTCTCCGGCAGCCAGCGCAGCTCGGTCGGCTGGTACGGGATGGGGACGTTGAAGTCGGCCTCGGCCGCGACGAGCTTGCCGATGGCGCCGTCCCGGATGAGGCGGACCGTCTCGGTGATCACCGGGTGGAAGCGGTAGTGGAAGGCCTCGATCAGCGGCAGGCCCGCCGCCTCGCCGGCCGCGACCATGGCGCGGGCCTGCGTGGCGTTGAGCGCGAAGGGCTTCTCGCAGAGCACCGCCTTGCCCGCCTCCAGCGCCTTGATCGACCACTCGGCGTGGTGCGACGAGGGCAGGGCGACGTAGACCAGGTCGATGTTGTCGCGGGCGACCAGGGCGGCGTAGTCGGCGGCGACGTCGGCGATGCCGTGCTCGTTGGCGTAGTGCCGCGCACGGGCCGGATCGCGGGCGGCGACGCAGGCGGCCACCGCATCCTTGCGGTCGCGCAGGGGATCGATCAGCGCGCGCGGTGCGATCTTGGCCGCGCCCAGGATGCCGACACGGATCATCGTTTCGTCCTCCGTTCAGCGTCCCCGCCCACAGCTTAGCTCAGCCTTACGCGCGCCGTCAGGGCGATATCGCCGACGGAGCGGCCGACCAGCAGGTCGTAGTCGCCGGGATCGACGACCCAGCCCTTGGCGTCGAGGTCCCAGGCGGCGAAGGCGTTGGGCTCGAGCGCCAGGGTCACGCGCTGCGTCTCGCCGGCGGCGAGGCGCACCTTGGCGAAGGCCTTCAGCTCCTTGGGCGGACGCGGCAGGCGCGGCTGCACCGGCGCCACGTAGATCTGGACCACCTCGGCGCCCGGGCGGTCGCCGGTGTTGGCGACGGTGACCTCGACGAGGACCGGATCGCCCGCGCGGGCGGCGGCGGGGGCCGCCAGGTCGGAGAGGTTGAAGGTCGTGTAGGCGAGGCCGTGACCGAAGGGGAACAGCGGCGTTACGTCGGCCTGGTCGAACCACCGATAGCCGACGGCCAGGCCCTCGGCATAGTCGCAGACCAGCGGGTCGGGCTCGACGCGGTGGGCGGGGTGCTCGCCGAAGGCGCGCGGCCAGCTGACCGGCAGGCGGCCGCCGGGGCCGCGCTCGCCGAACAGCACGGCGGCCAGGGCGTCGGGCCCGGTCTCACCGGGCAGCCACATCTGCAGCACCGCGCGGGCCTGGTCGATCCAGGGCAGGGCGAAGGGCGAGCCGGTGTTGAGCACCACCGCGGTGTTGGGGTTGGCCGCCAGGACCGCGCGGGTCAGGTCGTCCTGCGCGCCGGGCAGCGCCATGTCGGTGCGGTCGTAGCCCTCGGCCTCGGTGAGGGAGCCGGAGCCCAGGACGAGGACCACCGCGTCGGCGGCCTTGGCCGCGTCGACCGCGCGGGCCATGGGCTGGGCCGGCGGGCGTACACCGACGGCGACGTAGTCCAGGTCGGGCCGGTTGGGGACGTAGTCGAGCTGGATCGGATAGCCGCGGCCGGCTTCCAGGGTCGCCGTCGCCAGGCGGCGGGGGACCAGGCTGCCCATGACGTCCAGGCGGTCGGCCTTCGCGTCGAAGTCGGGCGTGACCAGCGGCGCGCCGTCCAGGGTCAGGGTCCCGACGCCGCTGCTGCGCAGGCTGAACTCGTACACGCCGCTGGCCGGCGGCCAGAACCAGCCGCTCCAGCGGAACGAGCCGTAGGGCGGGCGCTTGGCGGCGGCCATATTGCCGGCGACCCAGCGCACCAGGTGGCGTTCCAGGCCGGCGCTGCTCGGGTCGCCCGCGAAGTCCGGTCCGGTGAAGTACTCGGCCCTGAGGCCCTCGGCGTCGCGGGCGTCGGTGGGGCTGAACTGGCGGCGGTCGGCGGGCGGCGGCACGGCGTCGTTGTCGGCGCCCTGGGCCTCCACGACCGTGACGCCGGGGCCGAGCAGGGCGCGCAAGCCGTCGCCCAGGGTGGCGGTGCTGTCGGTCACCACCTGCGAGCTGCCGCCGCCCTGCAGCATCGGCCGCAGTGCGTTCGGGCCGATCAGGGCGACGGTCTTGAGCTCCCGCGACAGGGGCAAGAGGCCGCCGTCGTTCTTCAGCAACGTCATCGCCTCACAGGCCGCGTCGAGCGCGATGGCGCGGTGGCGCGGCGTGCGCAGTTCCCCCGCCGGCCGAGGCGCCTCGTCCATCAGGCCGGCGCGGACGATCAGGCGCAGGACGCGCCGCGCATTGTCCTCGATCTGCGCCACGCTGACCTCGCCGGTCTGGATGGCGACCATGAGCTTCTCGCCGAACCACTTGGCCGGCCCCGGCATCTCCAGGTCGAGCCCGGCATTGGCGGCGGGCGCGGTGGAGCGCACGGCGGTCCAGTCGGAGACCACCATGCCGTCATAGCCCCACTCATCCTTCAGGATGTCGGTCAGCAGGCCGCGGTGCTCGGAGGCGTAGGTCCCGTTCAGCTTGTTGTAGGAAGCCATCACCGTCCACGGATCGGCCTCCTTCACGACCCGCTCGAAGGCGGCCAGGTAGATCTCGCGCAGGGTGCGCTCGTCGACCCGGGCGTCGACGCGGAAGCGCTCCAGCTCCTGGTTGTTGGCCGCGTAGTGCTTGAGCGAGGCGCCGATCCCCTCGCCCTGCAGGCCCTGGACGTAGGCCACGCCCATGACGCCGGCCAGGAACGGGTCCTCCGAATAGGTCTCGAAGTTCCGGCCCCAGGTGGGGATGCGCATGATGTTGATGGTGGGCGCCAGCACGACGTGGTCGCCCAGCGCATGGGCCTCGCGGGCGATGGCGGCGGCGACCGCGCGGGCGGTGTCCGGGTCCCAGCTGGCGGCGACGGCGACGCCGACCGGGAAGACCGTGGCCGGCACGCCCTTGATCGAGCGCACGCCGGTGGGGCCGTCGGTCATGTTAAGCGCCGGGATGCCCAGGCGGTCGATGGCGTGCAGGCTGAAGGAACTGGCGCCGGCCAGCAGCCGGACCTTCTCCTCCATGGTGAGCTTCGCCATCAGGCCGGCGACGCGGTCGTCGAGGTCGTCGCGGGTCTCGCTCACGGGATCACCCCCAGGCGGCGGCTGATCCGCACGCGCTCGCTGTCGACGTCCGGCCAGGGCGCGGGCTGCGGACGCTCGCCGTCGGCCAGGGGCCAGACCACCGGCGTGGCCCCGCCGCCGATGCGTCCGCCGACCGGGATCGCGTCGCGGTCGACCGACGGATGCGGCCGATCGTTCGCCCGGGTGCAGCCGTCCTTGAAGAAGATGCCGGTGTAGACGCGCCGCGTCCGGTCGGTGCGGTTCGGCTTTGCCATGTGCACCGTGCGGCCGTGGTGGAACAGGACGTCGCCGGGCTGTGCCGGGCAGTAAACCGGCTCCGCTGTCTGGCGCGCCATCAGGTCGGCGCCGGCGCCGGTCTTGCGGAAGATGTCGATGAACTCGAGCTCGGCGCGGTGCGAGCCGGGTACGTAGCCCATGCAGCCGGTCTCATGGTCCACCGGGCCGAGCGGGATCCAGGCGGTGATGGTGTCGGCCTCGGCGATCGGCCAGTAGGCGTGGTCCTGGTGCGCCTCGGTCTCGCGCCCGCCGGCCTCCTTGTAGAGCGCCTGGTCGTGCCAGAGACGGACCTTCTCGGCGCCCAGCAGCGCGCCCAGGGCAGCCCCCAGCGTCTGGTGGAAGGTGAGGCCGCCCACGCCCGGGAAATCCTCCCACAGGTACTGGCACTGGATGAACGACTGCTCGTAGGGGCTCTTCTGGTCCAGCGTGCGGGTGTCGTGGACCTTGCGTCGCGCCACCGCCTCGTCGACGAAGGCCGCCAACACCTCGACCTCGGCGCGGGGCAGAAGGCCCTGGGCGTGGACGAAGCCGTCGCGGCGATAGCGCTCGGCGAGGACGGCCAGGTCGCTCACGTGGGCTCGCCGTCCAGGATGCGGAACTGACGCCCGGGGTCGTCCTGGGTCACCACCGTGCCGTCGGGCAGCTTCACGTAGGCCCCCTCCGGCGCGTACTGCAGGATGTAGGCCTTGCGCACCTGGTCGGTCAGGTTGGGGCCCGTGCGGTGCGGGGCCAGCGACGAGAATACCACGATGTCGCCGGCCCTGGCGGGGGCGGCGACGGCGCCCTCCACGTCCTCCAGGCACACGCGCCCGGCCTCGGTGACCCAGTGTTCCAGCGTGCCCAGCTTGTGCAGGCCCGGCGCGATCCACGGGCAGCCGTTGCGCTCATCCACGTCGACCAGCGGGATCCACAGGGTCAGGTACTGCTGTGGCTCGACGAAGGTGTAGCCGTTGTCCTGGTGCCAGGGGAATTCCTGCGGCTTCTCGGTCTTCTTGTAGACCGACTGGTCCCAGTAGAGCCGCACGCCCGGTCCGATCAGGTCGTGGCAGATGTCGCGGATCGCCGGATGCTGGGCGAACGCCGCCAGCACCGGCGACTTGCCGGCGATGTGGATCGTGAAGCTGATGCTCTCGGTCACCGTCAAACGGAAGCGGCCGCCGGGTTTCTGGTTCACGAAGTCGACGTGGGCCTGTTCCAGCGGGTCGATGGCGGGGGTCACGGCGGCGATCTCGTCGGCCGTGAAGGCGTCCCGGTAGACGAAGAAGCCGTCGCGGTTGAAGGCGTCGACCTGCTCCGACGTGAGCGCGCGCAGGCCATCCGCGGAGGCGTCCTGCCAGACGAAGTCCTGGTTCAGCGGGTGGAGGCGCGGGGCCGTCGTGGTGCTCATGGGCGAACCATAGCGCCATCGGGAGCGGGGGAAACGTTCCCGTGCGTGTCAGCTCACGATCCGCTCTTCCCCCGTGAACACCTCGAAGCCGTCGTCGCGGGCCACGGCGACCAGGGTCATCCCGCAGGCTTCCGCGGTGTGCACCGCCAGCGCCGTGGGGGCGGAGACGGCGACCAGGACCTGGGCGCCGATCACGGCGGCCTTCTGCACCATCTCCACGGAGACGCGGCTGGTCAGCAGCAAGAGGCCGTCCTCGGCGACGGTCCCGGCGCGGGCCAGGGCGCCGGCCAGCTTGTCGAGGGTGTTGTGGCGGCCGACGTCTTCGCGCAGCGCGACGAGGCCGGCGGCGGGCGTCCACCAGGCGGCGGCGTGGGCCGCGCGGGTCGCCGCGCCCAGGCGCTGGCCGGGGCCCAGGGCCGCGAGGGCGGCAAGGATCGTGGCGGGCGCGACGGTGACGCCCTCGCCGACCCGCGGCGGCGCGCGGGCGGCCTCCGCCAGGCTGTCGATGCCGCAGAGGCCGCAGCCGGTCGGTCCGGCGATGCTGCGGCGGCGACCGGCCAGCGCCGCGGAGGCGGGCTGCTTCAGCCACATCCGCACCTCGATCCCAAGGTCGCCGGGCACGACCTCCAGGCCGGTGAGGTCGTCGGGCGAGGCGATCAGCCGCTCGGTCAGGCTGAACCCGATCCCGAAGTCCTCCAGGTCGGCCGGCGTGGCCATCATCACCGCCGTGGTCGCCGCGTCGTGGACCAGGGCGACAGGTATCTCCTCGGGCAGCTCGCGCGAGCCCGCCTCGACGCCGGCGGCGGTCCAGCGCGACCGCTCGAACCGCCGCGAGGACGTCATGCGTCGGTCGCCAGCCGGTCCACGGCCTTGGCCGTCACCGGATCCAGCCCGTCGCCGCCCGCGGCGCGCCAGGCGATGAGCTCGGCGCGCATGGTCGGGTCCCAGAAGTCCTTCAGGTGCTTGGCCGTCCCCTTGGCCGGGTCACCCGGCTGGACGTCGAAGAATTTCGCGATCTGGTTGGCCATGTAGATGAGCCGCTCAGGCCGGTCGGGCCGCCTGATCATTCCGCGGGTTCCGGCGCCACGCGGCGGTTGCGCGCGGTCATCGCCTCGTAGCGCGCCTGCCAGTCCGACGGGCCGTTGGAGGGCGCCACCTGCACGGCGGTGACCTTGTATTCCGGACAGTTGGTGGCCCAGTCGGAGTACTCGGTGGTGACCACGTTGGCCTGGGTCGAGGGGTGGTGGAAGGTCGTGTAGACCACCCCCGGCGCGACCCGGTCGGTGACCCGGGCGCGCAGCGTCGTGTCGCCGGCCCGGCTGGCCAGCCGCACCCAGTCGCCCTCGGCCACGCCGCGCTCCTCGGCGTCGTGCGGGTGGATCTCCAGCACGTCCTCCTCGTGCCAGACCACGTTCTCGGTGCGCCGCGTCTGGGCGCCGACGTTGTACTGGCTGAGGATCCGGCCGGTGGTGAGCAGCAGCGGGAAGCGCGGTCCCACCTTCTCGTCGGTGGGCACGTATTCGGTGATCACGAAATTGCCCAGGCCGCGGACGAACCGTTCCAGGTGCATCACCGGCGTGCCGGTGGGCGCCGTTTCGTTGCACGGCCACTGCACCGAGCCCTCGCGGTCGAGCAGGTCGTAACTCACGCCCGCAAACGTCGGCGTCAGTCGGGCGATCTCGTCCATGATCTGTGACGGGTGCGCATAGGCCATCGGATAGCCCAGGGCGTTGGAGAACAGCTGGGTGACCTCCCAGTCCTCGTAGCCGTTCTTCGGCGCGATCACCTTCTTGACCTGCTGGATGCGGCGCTCGGCGTTGGTGAAGGTGCCGTTCTTCTCCAGGAAGGTGGAGCCGGGCAGGAAGAC